>DATAIU010000033.1:0-11547 GCA_036262495.1 Allosphingosinicella sp. | reverse complement strand
GGTCGTGCACGTGAACCTCATCACCAGGCTCGACCAGCGCCGCGCCGACACGCGGCTGCGGATGAACTCCCGCTCGATCGCGATCGTCGCCGACGGCCTGGTCGATCTCGGCCGCAACCAGTTCCAGGACTTCAAGGTCGCGGCGCGTCTGTCGGAGCCGCGGGCGATCGCCCCGAACCTGCAAGGCACGGGCGTCCGCCTCGCCATGGTGCTGAACGGCCCGTTCGCGACGCCGTTCGTAGCCTACGACCTGCGCGCCCGATCGCTGAGCTTCGACAAGACGACGATCGAGCTGCTCCGGGCCCGCGGCCGCGCGAAGATAGACGCCGACCGCATCACCATCCCCGTCCAGGCCCGCGCCCACCGGGTCAGCGGGCTCTCCCCTTCGTTCGGCAGCCTCCTCACCAACGTCAGCGCCAACGGCACGCTCAACATCAGCGGCACGCGCCTCGTCTCCGACAACCTCAAGCTCCGCTCCGACCGGCTCAACGCTACGGTCGTCCTCGCCGCCGACATGGCTCGCGGCCAGTATCGCGCCGGCATCCAGGGCACGGTCAACAATTACCATATGCAAGGGGTCGGCCTCGTCGACCTCACCACGAAGATGGATGTGGTGACGGCCGGCAGCGGCTTCGGCCTCAAGGGCCGCGTCGCCGTCCGCACCCGCCGGATCGACAATGCGACCGCGGCCGGCATCCTCGAAGGCAATGCGACGGCGGCGGCGAACGTCGTGATGACCCCGGCGGGCGTGATCTCGCTCTCCGACGTGCGGCTGAGCTCGCCGGGGCTCAGGATCACCTCCGGGCGAGGGACGATCTGGCCGGACGGGCGAATAGCGATCCAGGCGGCCGGAGTATCCCGGGCCTATGGCGCGATGGCGGTCGCGGTCACGGGCACCACGGCACGGCCGCAGATCCGGCTGACGGCGGCCAGCCCCGGTTTCGGGATAGGCCTGAGGGACGTCAGCGCGACGGTGCGCTCGACCGCGGCCGGCTACGCGATCGTCGCGACGGGCCAGTCCGCCTATGGGCCGTTCGCCGCGGACGTGACGATCCTCGCGACGCGCGGACCGATGACGATCGACATACGCCGGCTGACCTTCGCCGGCATGACCTTCGCGGGACGAGTGACCCAGACTCGGGCGGGGCCGTTCGCCGGGACGCTCGCCATGACCGGAGAGGGGCTGCAGGGCACCGTTCAGCTCGCCGCCGCCGGCCGCTACCAGCGGGCGGACGTGGATGCGGTGGCGAACGGGGCGACTATCCCCGGCGAGAATCCGATCCTCATCCAGCGCGGCCTCGTCCGCGCGAGCATAATCCTCTATCCCGGCGCGCCGCACGTCGTCGGCGACGCCCAGCTCGCGGGCGTGCGCAGCCGCAATTTCTTCCTCGCCCGTGCCCGCGCCAAGGCGGACTATCGCGGCGGGAGCGGCACCGCGCAGCTGTTCGCGGAGGGGACCAGCGGAGTGCCGTTCCGCGTCGCGATCAACTCGGCGCTGACGCCCAACCTGATCCGCGCCGCGGCCCAGGGCCAGGTCAGCAACATCCCGTTCCGCCTGGCGCGGCCCGCCGAGATCACCAAGGTCGCGGGCGGCTGGCAACTCGCCCCAACCGAGCTCGTATTGCCGCAGGGCAATCTGCTCCTCGCGGGCCGCTACGGGAACGGCCTGGTCGTCCAGTCGCGTCTGCGCGATTTCGACATCGCGATTCTCAATGCCTTCTCGCCGGGGCTCGGCCTTTCCGGGCGCGCGACGGGGAGCATCGACTTCGCCCAGGTCGGCGGCGACAGCTTCCCGCGCGCGGACGCGAGGTTGAACGTCGCCGGCTTCTCGCGCACCGGCGTCGCGGTGCGCTCGCCGCCCGTCGACCTGGCCCTGGCCGGCGCGCTTCGGCCCGAAGGCGGAAATCTCGCCGCGGTCATACGGCGCGGCGGCGCCGTGGTCGGCCGCGCCCAGTTCCGCCTCCAGCCGGTCGGGCCGGGCGCGGGCGGCTGGACGACGCGCCTGCTCGCCGCCCCCCTCGGCGGCGGCATTCGCTATAACGGGCCTGCCGAAGTGCTCTGGTCGTTCACCGGCATCGCCGACCAGCAGCTCTCCGGCCCGATCGGGGTGGCTGCCGACTTCACCGGCCGCGTCCAGCAACCCTCGCTGACCGGCATCGTCCGGGCCAACAACCTCACCTTCGTCGACGAGACCTACGGCACGCGCATTACCAATCTCGCCCTCCAAGGCCGGTTCACCAGCTCGGAGCTGGAGATCGCGCAGCTTTCGGGCCGGGCGGGGCGTGGCACGATCCAGGGCAGCGGCCGGGCCGGCTTCGCCTCGGCCGCCGGCTATCCGATGGACATCCGCCTCAAGCTCAACGACGCCCAGCTCGCGCGCAGCGACAATCTCGGCGCCACCCTGACCGGCGACCTCGCCATCACCAACAACCGGACGGCTGGCGCGCTGATTTCCGGCGACCTCAGCCTGCCGGAGGTCCGCTACCAGATCATCCGCCAGGGCGCGGCCCAGATCGTCGAACTCGCCGGCGTCCGCCGCAAGGGCCAGCCGCTTGCGACGCCGGGGGAGCAGACCCAGCAGGCGGACGCGGCGCCGAGCATCTGGAAGCTCGATCTCAGGCTGCGCGCCGACAACCGGCTTTTCATCGCCGGCATGGGCCTCGAATCGGAATGGGGCGCGGACCTTCGTGTCCAGGGCACGACGCGCACGCCCTCGATCGTCGGCGAGGCGAACCTCATCCGCGGCACCTACAGCTTCTCGGGGCAGCGCTTCGAGGTGACGCGGGGGCATATCGCCTTCACCGGCGCGCGGCCGCCCAATCCGCGGCTCGACATCGTCGCCAGCGCCGACATCAAGGACGTCACGGTCAACATCAACGTCTCGGGCAGCGCCAACAACCCGCAGATCGCCTTCACCTCCTCGCCCGGTTTGCCGCAGGACGAGATCATGGCGCGCATCCTGTTCGGCGGCTCGGTGACCGAGATCTCGGCGTTGCAGGCCGTCCAGCTCGCCTCCTCGCTCAACTCGCTGCGCGGCGGCGGCGGCGGCCTCAATCCGCTCGGCAAGCTGCGCTCGGCGGGCGGCTTCGATCGCCTCCGCATCCTCGGCGCCGACGACACGACCGGCCGGGGCACGGCGATCGCCGCGGGCTTCTACCTCAGCAACAATGTGTATCTGGAAGTCATCACCGATGCGCGGGGCTTCACGGCGACGCAGATCGAGATCGCGCTGACCAAGGCGCTCAGCCTGCTCAGCCAGGTCGGGACGTCGGGCGGCGGCAACAATGTGAACTTGCGCTACCGCAAGCAATATTAAGCGAAGCCGCCGATCCGGGTGAGCCGCGCCGCCAGCGGCGCCAGGGCGGGAAAGAAACCGAGCACGCCCATCAGGGCGGTCCGCGGTGCAGGTCGCTCCGCGGCGTGGCGAAGCAGCTCGGCGACGGCGAGCGGGCGTGCCGCCCGGCGATGCCAGCCTCGCTGAAACATCGGGGCGCTCTCTCCGCGGCGGATCGCTCGCCCAAGCGCGAGCCCGCTCTCCAGCGCCATGGCTATCCCGTCGCCGGCCAGTGACGCGATTACGGCGCCCTGGTCGCCGATGCGGAATATTCCCTCCTCCGTATCGCGGGCGCGCCACCCGTACGGCACTCCGGCGACCGCGCTCCAGCCAAGGACTTCTCCCTCGCACAGGCGAGCCTCGAGCGCGGGCAGCTCGCTGGCCAATTCCTGGATCAGCGGTTCGATACCCCCTGCGGATCTGAGCCGCCCCCGCGAAACGGACAGGCAGAGATTCGCCGTGCCGTCTTCCTGAAGAAGCAGACCGGCATAGCCGCCGTCGAAAAGGTGGAGCTCGATCGTGTCGGCGATATCCTCGGCCAATCGCCGGCTCGCCTGCAAGGGTGTCCGCAGCCCCACCGGGCGGTCGGAAAGGTCCACCGGACGGGCGAGACCGCGGAGCTCGTGCTTGCCCGTCGCCACGACGAGCCGCGGCGTCTCGATCTCCTCGCCATCGTCGAGGCGAATGCGGGTCCGCTCCGCCGCGCGGACCGCCTTGCCGCGCGCCACCACCGCCCCCGCGGCGGCGGCCGTCGCCAGCAGTGCCCCGTCCAGCGTGCGGCGGCTGAGTCCAGCGGCCGGCCGCGGCAGCGCCACTTCCACCGAGCGGCTGGCCGAGACCAGCCGGAGGCTGCGGACCGGCCGCGCGCGCAGGGCGGCAACGTCCACCCCCAGGCGCCCCAGCGCCGCCAGCGCGTCCCAGCCGAGGAAGCCGCCGCAGACCACATCGTGCGGGCCTTCGCTCCGCTCGATCAGCTCGGGCTGGAGGCCGGCGCGAACCAGCGCGATCGCGGCCGCGGAGCCGGCGGGCCCGCCGCCGACGATCAGCGCAGCCGCTCGACGCACAGCCGGAAGGGGAAATAGCGCCTGATGCGGACCGCTTCGGGCGGAATGCCGGCCTCGGCGAGGCTCGCCGCCCAGTCCGCGGGGCGGAACGAGCGGGCGATGGAGAGCTGGCCGTCCTCGCGCACGATGCGGTGCACACGAAGCAGGGCGGTGAGCAGGGGAAAGCCCAGATAGGCGAAGCGGTGGCGATGGAGGTCGTTGACGAACCAGCCGCGCTCCGCATTCGTTTCCAGCCAGCGCAGGAAATCGCGCAGCTGGGCGTCGGTCATGTGATGAGCGACGAGGCTGCTGACGACGAAGTCGAAGCGGCCGAGCTCGCGATAGTCGCCGGTCCGGTAGACGATCGGCAGGCCGGGCGGCGTCATCGCGCGCGCCAGGCCCTCGCTCTTGGGGTTGAGGTCGATCCCGGTGAGCGCCGCGTCGAGCCCGCGCCTCCTCGCCCAAGCGGCGATGACCCGCAGCATCCCGCCTTCCCCGGAACCGACGTCGAGCAGGCTGAACCCGCTCAACCGGCGCGTGGCGCGGCGCAGGAAGTCGAGCGTCGGGCGCGCCGCGAAGGTCCATTTGTTGACCCGGCCGAGGCCTTTCAGCACTTCGTCGTAGACGGCCGGATCGAGGGCGGGATCGTCCATCTGCTCTTCGGCCCGGACGCGGTCCTTGAGCGAGATCATCGGGCGCGCTCGAACTGGAAGCCCTCGGCGGCAAGCCCAGGCCCGAAGGCCATCGCGATGCCGCGGCGCTTCTCCGGATCGGCGAGGAGGCGCGCGATTACGAACGGCAAGGTGGACGACGACATGTTGCCGTAGCGGCACAGCACTTCGCGCGAGGCCTCGAGCGCCTCGGGCGCAAGGCCGAGGCCATGCTCGACCGCGTCGAGGACCGAGCGGCCGCCGGCATGGACCGCCCAGGAATCATAGGCGTGGGGCGGCTCGCCGCCGAGCATCGCGCGGCGAACCTCCTCGTCGCGGAGCGCGGCGGCGATTCTGCCGGGGACTTCGCCGGATAGCTCCATGACGAAGCCGTGATCGCCGATGTCCCAGCGTATCAGGCGCTCCGAATCGGGCAGGGTCGCCGCAAAGGGGCGCGAGATCGCGAAGCCGGCAGCATCCCCCGTGACCAGGCTCGCGCTCGCCCCGTCGCCGAACTGGAGCGCGGCGAGCAGCCGCTCGACATCGTCCTCCTCCTGCAGGTGCAGGCTGGAAAGCTCGACCGTCACGACGAGGACGCGCGCTGCCGGGGTCGAGCGGACGATATGGTGAGCGAGGCGAAGCGAGGAGACGGCGGCATAGCAGCCCATGAAGCCGACCAGCGTCCGCTCGACGTGGCCGCCCAGCCCGAGCTCGGCCGCGACGATCTGATCGATCCCCGGCGCGACGAAGCCGGTGCAGCTCGCGACGATCAGGTGGGTGATCCCGGTCAGCGCGACGGCCGCCTCGAGGCGAGCGATCGCCGCCAGCGCCAGCTTGGGCGCCTCCCGGCCGTATATCTCCATCCGCGCGGCCGTCGTCGGAAGCGGGCCGTGATAGAAGCCGCCCGGGTCGACCGGCGATCCGCCGCTCGGAGCCTTGGCCAGGACCGACCAGCGATGCTCGATGCCGCTCCGCTCGGCCATCCGCCTGAACAGCGCGCGAATCCGCGGCTCTCCCAGCCGCGCTTCCGCCCAGGCGACATAGGCCGAGTGGACGTCGTGGCCGGGAACGGCGGTGCCGACGGCGTTGATGAAAGCGATGGTCGTGGCGGAGCTCCTGGACGGGCTGCTAATATGGTGCGGCACCGATGAACAGCCAGTGCGACCGAGCCGTCACCGCCCCAAACGCGGCGCTCAGCCAAGGGTCAGGGTGGGGGCGATGGTGCCCAGGGGCGGAATCGAACCACCGACACCGTGATTTTCAGTCACGTGCTCTACCAACTGAGCTACCTGGGCATCGACCGCGGCAGGCGGTGAGCGGAGCGCCTATAGAGGGCGTCAGCCTTCGCTGTCCAGCCCGCCGGCCCGCTCCGCATCGAGGCCCTCGTCGACCGGCGCGCCGGGCACGCCATAGGCTTCGCCGAGCCAGTTCAGGAGGTCCCGGTCGCGGCAGCCGCGGCTGCAGAAGGGCTTGTGGGTCTCGGCCGCCGGCTTGCCGCAGAGCGGGCAGGGCTTGGCGCGGGGCTTAGCGGGGCTGGACATGGCCCGACCATGTGGGGAGGGCCGGGTCGGCGCGCAACGTCGCGACGCCGCCCGTCCGCCTCGCCAACGTCTCCAGCCATTCGACATGCGCTTCCAGCCGAGCGACGACGGCAGGCGCGGCGACGATCGCACATCCGCCGGCCGCCTGCCGCTCGGCACGGCGGAGCAGGGCGCGGGCAGCGGCTCCGGCAGGATCGGCGCGGATTATCTCTGGCAGCGACGCGCGCTCACGGCGGCGGACGACCTGGAGAAAGCCGAAGCCGTTCACGGCCGTTCGCTCGAACGGCGGCGGCAGGACCGCGTCCAGCGCTGCCGCCGCCCTTTGCCGCTCCGCTTTCGACGCGACGGTCGGAAGGTCGATGCCGATCGATCCGCCAATGCCGAAGCGCCTGATCGCGGCGGCGGCGGCCGCGGCGGCGGCGACGGCCAGCTCGGCGGGCGGCAGAGCTCCGTCGACGTCGAACAGCGTCATGGCCGGGGTGAGGTTCATGCGCAGCGCCCCGCCCGCAAACGCGATTTGGCCGGTCCTCGCCTCCTCGAGCAGATCGGACCAGCCCGCTTTCTCGAAGGGGTCGGAGCCGAAGGGGCGAACGTCAATGGACGGACCGATCCGGTCTCGAAGGGTCGTGGCTTCCCGCTCGGCATGGTCAGTGACCCGACCCTTCGCAATCTTGTCGCGCCCCTCCTCCGAGAGCGGCTCGCGCACGATCTCGACGCGGACCCCCTGTCCTTCGGTAAGTTCCGCGGGCAGCGGCTCCACCAGGACGTCCCCTGCCCGGGTCGCGACCAGGCCCCGGCGGCCTTTGATGAGGATGGCACTGACGCGGCCCGGGACCACCGCCCCCGCCTTGAGGGCCACCGGAAGCTCGATCGCCGCCTCCAGCACACGGCCATCCTCCACGAGGATCGCGCGATTCTCGCCTATGCCTTCTTCGTAAAGCCACTCAGCCAAGCGGATAACCCGCCGCGCGGAGCAGGCTGCGCGTCTCGTGGAGCGGCAGGCCCATGACGCCGGAATGGCTGCCGGAAAGATAGCGGACAAGCGCCTCGGCGCGGCCCTGTATGGCGTAGGCGCCCGCCTTCCCGCGCCATTCCCCCGAGTCGAGATACGCGTGGAGCTCCTCCGGAGCGAGGCGCTTGAACGCGACGACGCTCGTCGAGAGGCGGGTCCGGGTGGCGCCGGCCGCGTCCGTCACCGCAACCGCGGAAAGCACGCGGTGGCGGCGGCCCGAGAGCAAGGCGAGGAAGGCGAGCGCTTCCTCCGCGCTTTGCGCCTTGCCGAGGATGCGCCGCCCGACCGCGACGACCGTGTCCGCGGCGAGGACGATCGCGCCCGCCCCCTCGACCGCCATCGCCTTCTCCCGGGCCAGGCGGGTGGCATAAGCGGCCGGGAGCTCGCCGGGCCCGGGCGTCTCGTCTATCTCGGCGGGGACGACGGCTTCGGGCGTCACGCCAAGGCGGTCAAGCAGCTCCAGCCGGCGCGGGCTCGCGGAGGCGAGGACCAGCCGCACCCCGGCCCGCCTATTTGAAGCGATAGGTGATCCGACCCTTGGTCAAATCATAAGGGGTGAGCTCGACGAGCACGTCGTCGCCTACGAGGACGCGGATGCGGTTCTTGCGCATCTTGCCGGCGGTATGGCCGAGTATCTCATGATCGTTCTCGAGGCGGACGCGGAACATGGCGTTGGGCAGCAGCTCGACCACCGTCCCGCGCATCTCGAGCAATTCTTCCTTGGCCATCCATCCTCGCCGAGCCGGCCCAAAAACGGCGCCGCCATAACGGCTGGGCGCGCGAAAGGGAAGCATCGGGCGAACGCCGGTGCTAAGGCGGCCGCGTGAGCGCGCTCTACACGATCGGCTATGAGGGCAAGACGCAGGCCGAGTTCCTCGACGAGCTCGCCGCGGCGAGGGTCGAGATCGTCGTCGACGTCCGCGCCGTCGCCGCCTCGCGCCGGCCCGGCTTCTCGAAGACCGCCCTCGCGCTCGGGCTCAGGGAGCGTGGGGTGGATTATCTGCACCTTCGCCCCTTGGGTACGCCCGCAGCGGGACGCGAGGCGGCGCGGGCAGGGCGCGTCGGGGAGATGCGGGAAATCTATGCCTGCCAGCTCGAGACGCCCGAGGCCGCCCTCGCCTTCGAGCAGGCGGTGGAGGCCGCGACGAGCCGGCGCGCGGCGCTGCTGTGCTACGAGCGTGAGGCTCCCGACTGTCACCGTTCGATGCTCGCGGAGCGAATGGCGCAGCGGGCCGGCTTCGAAGTCCGCGACCTTTGAGCCCTAGCGCGGCCGCCGCTCGAGGTGGAGATAGATGGGGTCGAACTCCGCGACCCGGACCAGCCGCTCCCAGTCGCCGATCTTGACGACGCCCCCCCGAAAGGTGAGCAGCCCGTCGTCGCGCAGCTTCTTCAGCATGCGGTTGACGTGGACCGAGGTGAGTCCAGTCGCGTCGGCGAGATCGCTCTGCGTCAACGGCAGGTCGTAGCCGTCGTCGCGCGCGAGACCGACCAGCTTCAGGCGCACGAACAGCTCGCACAGGACGTGCGCGACGCGGGAGACGGCGCTGCGCCTTCCGACCGAGAGGATTTTCTCGCGGTGGATCGCGGCGTCGAGCAGGGTCGAGAACCACAGCATGCGCGTCAGGTGCGGATGGGTCTCGGTGATCCGCCTCAGAGCGTCGTGCGGCACGAGGGCGACTTTGACCGGCGTCATCGATCCGACATGGTGGTCGATCTGCTTCAGGAGGAAGCCGTGCAGGTCGACGAAATCGCCGGCGACGTGGAGCTCCATGATCTGCCGCTGGCCGTCGGCGAGATCCTTGTAGCGCGCGACAAGTCCCTCGACGAGCAAGGTCGAATGGGTGAGCGGCGTGCGGGCCGCGACGATCGTCTTGCCCGCCGGGTGGCTGCGAATCTCGCCGACCGCGTCACGCAGCTGCGCTTCTTCCTCATCGTCCACGACATCGCGGACGCGCAGCTTCATCAGCAGCTCCTTGACCGCGAGCGCAGCGTCCTGACCGGCGATCCGCTCGGTCACATCGCCGTCTCGCGCGCCGGGCGGGCGAAGCCGCCCCGGCGGCGCAGGATGCGGATCGCGATCAAAGTCCCGAGTGCGGGCGCGACCACCGCGGCGATCTGCAGCACGACCGGGTGTGGGATCATCATGACGTTGGCGACCCCGCCGAGGATGACGAGGAGGCCGATCAGCATGACCGCCCAGGGGCGCCGGGTGATCGTGCCGGCGACGAGGCCGCCGACCAGCGCGCCGAGCAGCCACGCCAGGGCGACCAGCGCGAGCGACCAGGGCGGCATCGTCTTGATGTAGGCTCGGACCGCTTGATAATCGTAGATGTCTAGGCCGCTCGGTATCGGCTTCAAGAGCTGCCCGACCAGGTCGACGGCCCAGATCGTCGCGAAAGCCGCAACGATTCCGGCGATTATGCCCAGCACCAGCCTTACCATGCGCGCTCCCCTTCCCGGTCTATGGTGACCTGCATAGCAGCGTGGAGCGCCGGCCGCACCCCGTCAGCCGTTGACGACGCTGCCGCCGTTCGGGTGCAGCACCTGGCCCGCCATGTAGCTCGAATCCTCGCAGGCGAGGAACAGGAAGCTCGGCGCGACCTCGTTCGGCTGGCCGGGTCGGCCCATCGGCACGTCCTTGCCGAAGTCGGGTATCTTCTCGGGCGGCTGGCCCCCAAACGGGTTGAGCGGCGTCCAGATCGGACCGGGCGCGACGGCGTTGACGCGGATGCCGTCGCCGATCAGGTTCTGCGACAGCGACCGCGTGAAGGCCGTGATGGCGCCCTTGGTTGCCGAATAATCGAGCAAAGCCTCCGAGCCCTTGTACATGGTAACCGAGGTGCAGTTGATGATGGTTGACCCTGCCTTGAGGTGCGGGCGAGCCGCCTGGACCATGTAGAAATAGCCGAAGATGTTGGTCTGGAACGTCCGCTTCAGCTGCTCCTCGGTGATGTCGCGTATATCTTCGTCCGGGTGCTGCTCCGCTGCGTTGTTGACCAGGACGTCGAGCCGGCCGAGCTTCGCGACCGTCTCGGCGACGGCGCGCTCGCAGAAGGCCTTGTCGCCGACGTCGCCGGCTATCCTGATCGCCCGCCGCCCCTCGCCCTCGACGATCTCCTTGGTCCTGGCGGCGTCGTCATGCTCGCACAGGTATAGGATCGAGACGTCCGCGCCCTCGCGCGCGAAAAGCGCGGCCACGGCGCGTCCGATGCCGCTGTCCCCTCCTGTGATCAGCGCCACCTTGCCCTTGAGGCGCCCGGAGCCCGGATAGCGCGGCGCCCAATCGGGCTTGGGCTCGAGGTCGCTTTCGTGGCCGGGAAGCGCGTCCTCGTGGATCATCTCCAGGGTTTCGGTGTCGCCCATCGCGCTCACTCCTTCGCGGCGATCCCCGCGCCTTCCTCGCCGAACGCCTCGATCGTCGATTCGCCCTGCGCGTCGTCCTCGGGCGGCCGCTCGGCTGGCGAAGGCTCGCCGTCGCGGCCGAGGCGGTCCGACTTGCGGCTGCCGTCGCCGGGATCGTCCGACATCTGATTGTTCTGGTTGAGCGGCCGGTCGGTCGAATCGGCGTTGTGGAGGTTCTTGCTCATGCTCGCGTCCTCGAATGGGGTTCGAGGGGACAACTGACGCTCAGGGGGGCGGGTTCCTGGCGCCGGGCGCGGTCCGGGCAAAGAAAAGGGGCGGGAGAGGCCAGCTCTCCCGCCCCCTTCTGTTTGTATGCGATTGGCTTCAGCCTTCGGCCGGAAGCGCTCCGCGGGCCTGGGCGATGATGGCGCTGAACGCCTCGCCTTCGTGCATCGCGATGTCGGCGAGGACCTTGCGGTCGAGGTCGACTCCGGCGAGCTTCAGACCGTGCATGAACTGGCCGTAGGTGAGGCCCTCGGCGCGGACCGCCGCGTTGATGCGCTGGATCCAAAGGGCGCGGAAGCTGCGCTTCTTCACCTTGCGGTCGCGATAGGCATATTGGCCG
>DATAIU010000032.1:0-8890 GCA_036262495.1 Allosphingosinicella sp. | reverse complement strand
CCTGGCCGCTTGGAGGCGCGAGCGCCCCTATCTGACCGCCGCCGCCGTCGCGACAATCATTCCCTCGGCGATGGCGGCAGGCGTCCTCACCATCGACCCCACATTCTTCGGCGGCTGGATGCTCGCCGGCAGCGTGACGCTGGCTTTGTCGGGGATCGCGCTGAGTTGGCAGCGTAGCGCGGCCTGAACGCCCTCCCTGGCGGCTGCAAACCTAGGCCATCTTGCTCGCCAGATGGCAGGGTCTTTCTCATAACCGAGCTATGCGTCCGCGGCCGGTTCCAGTGACGGTGTAATTCATTCGGAGGGCCATCAGGCCACCGCGCGTTCTCTGCCGGGGGCGAGCGCTAGGGATGATCGGGCCGGGTTCTAATCACGCGCAGGACGCGGCCTTTGGCGCTCATCTCGAACGTTATCGATCGACAGCTCGGATCGTGTTCGGGATAAATTATGGTTGTCCCCCGGGCCGTTTCGACCTCGATAGTGCTGTAGTTTTCTACGAAGGCGACCACCCGCCGGTCTCCTTTGTCGAAAGTGAAAATCTTGTAGCAGGCAAGCTTCGCCCCCCGCATGGCCGGGTGACGGGCCGCCTTCCCTATCAGCAGGTAATCGGCCCCGGTAAGCGCCGGCCCCATGTCGACCGTCGCGTCCGCCTCCGGCGCCGCTGGGGCGGCCAGCAAGAGCAATGCGAAGACCAGAGGTGCCATGACAAGCCTGCTTTCCCGAACAATCGGCTACTGTCGCGGTCTTATCATGGAAAGGCGTCGACGACGAAAACCGCTGGAATAGCGCGTGCTTGCTCGTGACCTGGAGACCGACCTCGGGCGGGGGGAGCCTCGCCCGGGGCACGCCTTGCGTCGGTCAACGTGTGCGCAGTAGGGCCCTGATCGCGTCGCGCGGGACACGGTGAATCTTCCGGCCGTAGCACGGGGGTTCTCCCCTGGAGCGCAATGCGAGGGAACGGAAGTCCTCGCGCGCGCGGCGCACTCGTACATGTCGAAGGGAATACGCCTACGGCACCTCAGACATATCCCCTTCGGACATGTATCGCAGCGGCGGTTCTGGCAAGTAGCCTGCTGTTAGGTCATAGTCAGGCGTTCGGGCGGACCCGTGCCGAAATCGTCAATGCGCAACACACCGGCTTCGTCGAAGTAAGGGATCACCGAGACCACCTGTTGCGTGCTCCACTCCTTAGATATCCCGATAGCAGCTCTGTAAGTGGCGCGTGCGGCAACGAGCAAAACCATCGATGTCAGTGGGATCTTCTGGCGCAGCTCGGGAGGGATCACGGCGAGGCGTCGAGAAAGGCGCTCCCTGTGCTCGTCGAGATCGGGGTGGTTCTCGACCACGCTCACCGACGCACCCTGAAATATCCCGTTCACAGCGACCACTTGGCTCGGAGTCGTTCGCTGCGACGGGTGCTTCGCCATAAGCCTGTCAATTTCCTCGGGTGGCGCATTTCCCCAGTGATAGGAGCGCCAAGTGTCCGTTCGATCAATGATCGCAGGCATGCGCCCAATGTTTCTAAAGTTAGGGGTCAAAAGCGCCATCCCGTGCCCGGCGGGTCGCTTGCCGAACTCTTCCATCCGGAAGCCGATAAACTCAATTATCGGCCTATTTTCGAGTTCAACCATCCCCTGCGTAATTTTATTAGCTTCTTGCGCTTGCTCCAGCGCTTGCCGGCCCTGCCTTACGGAGGACAACAAAAGATAGAGAGCGGCAGAGCTTACGATTACACTCCCGAGGGCTCCCAAGACGGCCCACAGAGCCCACTCAGCCGCATCTTCCTGAGCGGCCAGTTCATACTCGGCGCGCTGATCTTGGCGGGTGGTCTTTATTGTCTCGGCAATGCAAGCCGCGGCCGCCGTGCGCTCCAGTTTCGCGCAGACCTGATCTACGCGCTTTGCAGCGGCGGCGGCATCCTGGCTAGCGTGATAACGTGCGGCCTCGCGGTGCGTGGCTTGGCTCGCTGATATGACCCACAGCGCGCGCAACAGGAGCAATACAATCGCGATCCCGAATGCCGCCGTAATAGCGCGTTCGAATCGAGCTTCTTTTTCAGTCCCCATTCGGGTGAGTGAGGTATATGGGAGGCGCAAATGCAAGAGGCTTACATGGACCGCGAAACCGAACGCCGCTTCGACGCGCTTCTCTCCGCAATGGCCTCAGGCGAGCCGCCTAGCGCACGAAGGAGTGCATCAACCGGTCGAGCATCAGGTGCGGCACCTGACGCATGTTCCAGCGATACTCAATCTCGCCCAGATACTTCGGGAGATGCTTTGGGCTGACGTGAATGTGCGTCCCGGCGATGGTCCGCTTCACCATCGCCCAGAAGCCCTCAATCCGGTTCACGGTGCAACCGAAGTCGCTGACGTATTCTCCGGCCGTGTGGTTGACCATCTGGTGCCGGAACCCGCGAAGGTTGAGCCCGCGATAGCTGTGAAGCGTGTCGGTATGGATCAGCGTTCCGGGGACGACGTTGCCGCACACGACCGGATAGAGGGTGGCGCGCTTCACATCCGGAATGACGCGGATGACGACCTCGCCGCCCTTTTCGAGCATCCCAAGGACGAATGTTTTGTTTTCGAGGTTGCGCCCGCGCTTGCCAGTGTGGCGGCCGACGCCGCCGATCAGCGTCTCGTCGATCTCGACCGTCTCGCCGGGGCCGCCGAGAGGATCGTCGCTGTCGAGCCCCGCCATGTATTTGCGGACCTCGTAGCACATGCGCCACGCCGTCTTGTAGGTGACGCCCAGCTCGCGCTCGACCCGCTTCGCGGCCACGCCGTTCCGCGTCGTCGTGAAAAGGAACATCACGTAAAACCAGTCGCGCAGCGGCGTGCGCGTGCGATCGAAGGGCGTCCCGGCGGTCGGATAGACCTGATAGGCGCACCACTGGCACTGGTAGGATCGGCGCGAACGGACGCGGGAGAACGGCGCGGGGCGGGCGCAGCCCGGGCATTCAAAGTCAGTGCCATACCTCACCCGAAACAGGTGATCGAGACAGGCTTCCTCAGTGGGGAAGCGGTCCTGAAACTGCCGGAGGGTCGGTGCCTTCCTCTTCGTCATGCACCATTATGTGTCACGTATGTTTACATGTCCGAAGGGGATATGCCTGGCGGCGCTTGACTGCCACACTGTATTAGGTCACTGCATCGGCTGTGTCCCAGGAACGCCCCGTCTATCTCCGCCTCCGCGATACGATCGCGGCGATGATCCTCGAGGGGAAGGTGGCCGACGGCGATCCTTTGCCCTCGGTGCGAAGCCTCGCCGCCGAGTTCGGGGCGAACCCGCTGACCGTCGCCAAGGCCTATCAGACCTTCCAGGACGAGGGCCTCGTCGTCGTCCGCCGCGGCATCGGCATGTTCGTCGCCGCCGGCGCGAGCGACCGCCTGCTCGTCGCCGAGCGCGAGGATTTCCTCAACAACCGCTGGCCCGCAATCGCCGCCCAGATCCGGCGCCTCGGACTCGATCCGGCCGAGCTGCTCGACCGCGCCTTGGCCTGAGCGGGCGACGGCGCGAAGGATTTCCTTTCGTCTCGACCTCGGCCGATTGACTCTCGACCTCGGCCGGTTGACGCGGAAGGGCCGCAGGCCGCCCAGGCGCAAGGGCGGCGACCTCGAACGGGAGCCGGTCGAGCCCGACAAACCAAGTCTCCTGTCCGGCGGCGCGGCTGCCGAATTGGAGTTCGACGAATAAGGCAGACGCCGCGGCCGCCGCGGCGCTCAGGCTCGCAGCCGCGAATCCGGGGCCGGGGCCGAATCTAGGCTTTCCCTCAGAGCGGCGACGAAGCGCTCCGCTTCCTCGATCCGCACCCCGATCTCGCGGAAGCTTCGGCGCTTTCCCCATCGCCCGCCGACCGTCCGCTCCGAGTTCAGCGCGATGACGACGTTCGGGCTCGACAGCGGCGCGAGGTCGAGCCGTTCCTCGCGCCGCGGGGCTCCGGCGGGAAAATGCTCGACGCTCCGGATCGAGCGATAGTCGATGTCGAGCGCCTGGAGATGCCCGAGGCGAAGCGCGAGCCGGTCGGGCGCGAGCCGCGTAGGCGCGTGCCGAAGCGACTTGGCGAGGCCGATCAGATAGACGGCGCCGACGATCGCGGCCGCGCTCAGCGTCCAGGCGGCCGCCGGGCTCCAGCGCGCGACGAGCAGGTCGAGCACCCCGATCTCGGCAAGGCCGAGCAGCGCCACCGCGACCAGAGCCGGCGCCAGCGCGGTGCCCGCGGCGAACTCGACCGGGTCCGCCGGCCGCCGCCGCCAGACGAACAGGGCGAGCGCGAAAGTCCTGAGCGCCCGCGGCAATCGCGGCCGCGATGCGGCTGACGCGCCGCCGCCACCGGCGCCCCTGTCCTTCAAAGCCATGCTCGCCCCGATTCCGAATACCTGCGCTTATAGTCGCATGGTTTCCGCAGACCTGTCGGAAAGCGCACAATTTTTTCGCCGCTCAGGCTGCCAGCCGGCCCCTCTTTCGCTCGGCCGACGCGACGATCCTTGATACCTCCGCATCCCGCCTTCGAAAGATGGTGATGCCGCGGAAGCGATGATTGGTCGACTTCCACATACCGATCGTCGCCTCCTGTTCGAAGGCGTCCTTTCGGTACATGGGTAGGACTTGGTCCAGCCAGACGACATGAGCTCCGAGCGGCAGCCGTTGAAGCGCTCTCATCACGACGTTCCGCTTCACCATCGTGGTTTGATAATGATCTGCGTCCTCGACGCTATAGGGGGGGTCGGCAAGCACGAGATCATATTGCTCGAGGGGCACATTGGTTAAGGTCTGCGCGTCATCGACATAGGTCGGCTTAAGCTTTGGGTTTATATCCACCGTATCGCCCGGGAAGACAGATGTATCCACCATGCCGCTGAATAGGTGGAGCACACGTTTTTTGTCGGGGAACAGGGCTTTGACGCGCTTCAGATAGCCCGCCGGATAACCGCCATAATATGTGGATTTGACCCGGTAGTCGTTACCCATGATCCAAGTGCCAACAACGCGTCCGTCGGGTCCTACAAATAGGCAACGCGGGAACCCAGTTTCTCGGGCATAGTTGGTGATACGATCTTCCCAATCCATGGACTGGCCCTTTCACGTTGGGCCTCCAAGGTACGCCGATTTGGCAAAAGTACAATAGGCTCACGTAATTTTTTTTTGGAGGCAACATGCGTATCACACTGAATGCGGCAGAGATGGCTCGCCTGTTTCAACAGGACCCCGACACCAGGAACGATGGCGGCTGGCAACAGCTGTTAGTCAGCCTCCAGAATAAAACTAATCGCCCTACTGGCGAGCTTGATCTGGACCAGGACGACCTGGAAAAAATTCCCCGCTACGCTTTCGATTACAAGCAGGGAGGATGGGAAGACACGCTGATCGCGATCTTCTCGCGCACTTTGGGGCCCAAGCTCGGACGGCCCTAATGCGCGTCGCCGCCTAAACGCCTTGGCGGTTAGGCCCCGCGCATACCCTTCATCGCGGCCGCGGTCCGCTCCCTGACCCGCCGCTCGAGGATGGTGAGCGGCATGGCGCCGTCCTTCAGCACCTCGTGGAACCGCTTGAGGTCGAAGCGGCGGCCGAGCGTCTTCTTCGCCTCGTCGCGCGCCCGGGTCCAGGCCATGTGGCCGACCTTGTAGCTGCACGCCTGGCCGGCCTGGGTGCAGTAGCGCTCGACCTCGCGCTGCGAGCGCGGCGCGGCGAAGCCGGTCGTCGCGACGAGATAGTCGGTCGCCTTCTCGCGGCTCCATCTCTTGGCGTGGAGGCCGGTGTCGACGACGAGGCGCGCGGCGCGGAACAGGAAGGACTGGAGGTAGCCGGCGCGCTCGATCGGGCTCGCATAGCCGCCCAATTCGTCGGCGAGCTGCTCGGCGTAGAGCGCCCAGCCTTCCGAATAGGCGCTGAAGAAGCCGATCTTCCTGAGCGTCGGAATGTCCTTCGATTCCTGGGCGAGGCTGATCTGGAGGTGATGGCCGGGCACGCCCTCATGATAGGTGAGCGCGGGCAGCGAATATTTCGGCCAGTCGCCGACGTCCTTCAAATTGATGAAGTAGATTGCCGGCCGCGACCCGTCCAATGCGGCGCGGTTGTAATAGCCGTTCGACGCGCCGTCCTGGATCTCGACCGGCACCGCGCGGATCTCGAGCGGCGCGTTGGGAAGCGTCGCGAAGGCCTGCGGAAGCCGCGCGTACATGCCCCTGACGCCCTGGTTCAGGCTCTCGATCAGCTCGGCTCGGCCCGCGGCACTGTTGGGGTAGAGCTGGGCCGGCTGGACGTTCAATGCCGCGAGCCGCGCCCCGACGCTGCCCTTGCTCATCCCCTGGCCGCGCAGGATCCTGTCGAGCGCGGCGCTGATTTCGCGGACCTGGGCGAGGCCCATCCGGTGGACCTCGTCCGGCGTGAAGCGCGTCGTCGTCGCCTGCTCGAGCGCGACCGCGTAGATCTCGTCGCCGCGCGGCACCCGCCAGATGCCGTCGCCGGGCTTGGTGACCGGCATCAGCGCGCGGACCAGAGCGATCTGCCGGTCGAGCGCCGGCCACACCTCGTCCTCGACGATCTTCGCCGCCCGGCCGCGCCAGTCGCCCTCTATCCCCTTCGCCGCGGCCCGCCCCGCCAGCGACTGGACGAGGCTGCTCTCCGCCGCCTTCTGCCCGCGCAGCTTCAGCATCTGCACCAAAGTCAGGTCGAGCGACCAGGCCGGAGCGACATAGCCGCGCGCGGCTTCCGCCTTCTGCATCGCGCTGTCCTGGTCGAGCGCGACGGCGAACGCCTCGAGCCGGTCGAGATAGGCTTCCGCGTCCTCGCGCGTCGCCACCGTGTGCGCCGTGTTCAGGAAGTCCGGCACCGAGAAATAGGCGCCCCCCTGCTGGAAGATGCGATAGGGCCGGATCGCGCTGTCGAGCCCGAAGCGCTCGGGCGCCACCGTCTGCGCGTTGAGCGAATAGGTCACCACCTCGAGGTTGAGCTGGGCCGGCCCGGACAGCCGCGTCCGGTCGACCCGCGCCAGGTCGGCGAGCGCCTCGTGGGTCTGGGCGAGCTGCCGAGCCCTCTCCTCCGCCGTCCGCGGCGCGAGCTTGTGCTTCAGCGCCGCGTTCGCCCCCTTGTCGAGGCCGAGCTGGCTGGCGAGCTCCGGCGATCGCTCCACCGTCCGCGCGAAGATCCGCTCGAAAAGCGCATTGAGCGCCGCGTCCCCGCTCCCGACCCCGCCCGCCGCCGACCGCCGCGCCTGCGCGAGCAGCGCGTCGGGCAGCCACAGAGCGGCGAGGGCGGCCGACCCTCCGGCGGCGACGAAGGTGCGGCGGTCCATTTTCTTCTCCCGGCAAGGCGGTTGACGGCCGCGCCATAATCCCGCGCCGGCCGCCCGCGCAACGCCCTAGAGCAAGGTCACCCGCGGCTCCGCCCGCCCCGGCCCCAGCATCAGCTCGGTCAAGGCCCAGACCATCGCGTCGGCCCGGTCCGGGCTCGCCCCCGGCCCCTCATAGCCGCCGCCGAGCACCAGCCCGCAAAGCTGGTCCTCGAGCTCCGGGAACGCCCCCGCCAGCCGCGCCCGCCCGCCCTCGAACAAAGCCGCGACCGGCTCGGCCCGCGCCGACTTGCCCTCGCTGGCATGGACGAGCTTCACCGCCAGCCCCGCCGCCGCGCCCCTCAGCACGCTCTCGACCATCCGCCCGCCGTTATTGGCCTCCGCGACCACCCGGTGCGCCCGCCAGCCCTCCGCCGCCGCGGCGACCTTGCGCGCCCACCCCTCCGGCGTCAGCCCCGCCTCGGTGACGTCGGCGAGCACATAGCCGATCCCGTCCTGCCCCAGCCCGCAGACCACGATCCCGCACGCCCCCTCGACGCTCGCCGGCGGATCGACCCCGACCACTATTCTTCTGTGATCCCGGCTCGGAGTACCACTTCGAGACGATTCAATTCCCTCCCTCGTCCACAGCGCCCCCTCGACCTCGTCGAACATCTCGGCGTCGAGCTCCTGCCGCCCGAGCCGAGTCCCGCCATAGGCCGCATAGGCGCCCGCCACCGCCGCGTCGGGCAGATGCGGATTGTCCGCCGTCCGCCCGTGCGTCTCGACCGTCCCGCCGAGCCCGCGCACCCGCCTCAGCAGCCCCGCGGCCCGCGGAGTCGTCGTCACCACGATCTGCGGCCGCTCGCCCCGCCTCAGCCCCATGACGAGATTGTCCCACGCCGCCGCGCCCGCCGCCGCCGGCCATTTCGCCAGCTCGTCGCACCAGGCGAAATCATGCTCGGGCCCGCGCAATTTCTCCGGCGCCGCCGCCGAATAGACATGCCCCTCTGCGCCCGAGGGCCAGTAGAGCGCGCGCCGCGAAGGCACCCAGAGCGGCGCCTCCCCGGTCCGCGCCGAGGCGACCAGCCCGCTCGGCCCCTCGACCATAACCGCCGCCGAATCCTCGATCGTCGCCCCGACGATCGCGATCCGCGCCGAGGGGCAGGCGCGCGCCTTCTCCCCCACCCATTTCGCCCCCGCCAGAGTCTTCCCGAACCCCCGCCCCGCGCGCAGCAGCCAGACCGCGAAATCCGCGCCCGCCGGCGGCCTCTGCCCCGCATGCGCCCGCCATCCCCAGCCGTCGACCAGCCGCCGCCTCACCGGCGTCGGCAGCAGCCGGACGAACCGCTCGAGGTCGCCCGGATCCTCGATCATCGCCACGAAATCGAGCAGATCCTCATAATCGTCGACGTCCTCGGCGAACGCCGTTCCGCCTACCCCCTGCGCCATTTAATCCTCCCCCAGCTCGCTGGGGGAGGGGGGTGGAGCCGCGCGGCCTGCCGGGGGCAGTCCTGAAGGCGGAACCGGCTGCGAAGACAGCCGTCGGGTGAAACCCGGTGGAGGGGCCTCTCGCGACTTCTCGCGAGAGGAGGAAATCGATCCCGATCTCACCCGCACACC
>DATAIU010000031.1:0-3391 GCA_036262495.1 Allosphingosinicella sp. | reverse complement strand
GAGGAGGTCGCCCATGTCGGCCTCGCCTTCACGCTCCTCGACATGAACCTGCTCCACCAGGTCAAGGCGCATGTCGAGAAGGGCGTCGGCTGGGCGAACTGGCAGCCGTTCGACCGCCGGGTGCTTCCTGGTTCGAACGCCCGCATGGGCGAGGACGCCTCGTTCATGGCCGAGCTGCGCGAGGCGGGCGTCAGGATCTACGTCGACCACGGCCTCTCCTGGCAGGTCGGCCATATCGGCGAGCGCGTCTTCACCAACGCCGACACGATCCGCGACAAGGACGCCTGGCTGAAGCGCTAGGGCGCGCGGCTTCCCACAAGGGCCAAAAATGCTAAGGCCCCGGCGATGAGCAAGGGCCCGCAGAAGATCAGGGGAACCCAGGACATCTGGGGCGAGGAGGCCGAGCGCTTCCAGAAGGTGGTCGAGACGTTCGAGCGCGTTCGGCGGCTTTACGGCTTCCGCCGCGTCGAGATGCCGGTCTTCGAGGCGACCGAGGTCTTCGCCCGCTCGATCGGCGAGACGACCGACATCGTCTCCAAGGAGATGTACAGCTTCGAGGACCGTGGCGGCGAGAGCCTGACCCTGCGTCCGGAGTTCACCGCGGGCATCTGCCGCGCTTTTCTGTCCGAAGGGTGGCAGCAGCACGCGCCGATGAAGATCGCGACGCACGGCCCGGCCTTCCGCTACGAGCGGCCGCAAAAGGGCCGCTACCGCCAGTTCCACCAGCTCGACGCCGAGATCATCGGCGCCGGCGAGCCGGCCGCGGATGTGGAGATCATCGCGATGGGGGCGCAGCTCCTCGACGAGCTCGGCATCTCCGCGCGGGTCGAGCTCAAGCTCAATACGCTCGGCGATCCGGCGACGCGCGACGCCTGGCGCGCGGCGCTGGTCGAGCATTTCCGCAGCCGACAGAACGACCTGTCACCGGAGAGCCGGACGCGGCTCGAGAAGAATCCGCTGCGCATCCTCGACAGCAAGGAGCACCAGGACTGGCCGATCGTCGACGCCTCGCCCGTGGTCGACGACTTCCTCAGTACCGAAGCCGGCGAGTTTTTCGCCCGCGTGACGGCAGGGCTGGACGCGGCGGGCATCGCCTGGACGCGCGACCCGCGCCTGGTGCGCGGCCTCGACTACTACCGGCACACCGCGTTCGAATTCGTCACTGAGGACCTAGGGGCGCAGAGCCAAGTAATCGGGGGCGGCCGCTACGACGGCCTGATCGAGGCGATGGGCGGCCCTCACACCCCCGCGGTGGGCTTCGCGAGCGGGATCGAGCGGCTCGCCATGCTGATCGAGGTGCCGACCGCCGGAAGCATGGACGCGGCGCTGGTGCCGCTCGGCCCGGCCGCCGAGGAAGCCGCCATCGCCCTCGCCGCCGAGCTCAGGCGCTCGGGGATCTCCTGCGAAATGGCCTATAAGGGCAATATGAAGCGCCGCCTTCAAAAGGCCGACGCCAGCGGCGCGCGCTATGCGATCATCATCGGCGACGACGAGCTTTCCCGCGGCGAAGCGGCGGTGAAGAACCTGGCCACGGGCGAGCAGAAGGACGTCGCTTTGGACGCGCTGACAGGGGCTCTGCGCGGCCCATGACCTCCATCTCTGCGGACAAGATCGCGGCGATCGAGGCGCGCCGGGAGGAATTGCAGAACGCCATGTCCTCGCCGGCCCTGGCGCCCGAGGATTTCGTCCGTCTCTCGAAGGATTATTCGGAGATCGAGCCTGTCGCCGTCGCGGCCCGGGAGGTGAGGCGCCTGCGCGCCGAGCTCGGCCTTCTCGAGGAGATGCTGAACGATCCGAGCGCGGAGATTCGCGCCATGGCGCAGGAGGAGGCGGCCGCGCTTCAGGCGAAGCTTCCCGAGGCGGAGCGGGAGCTCGCGCTGAAGCTGCTCCCGCGGGACGCCGCCGACCAGCGCTCCGCAATGCTCGAGATCCGCGCCGGCACGGGTGGCGACGAGGCGGCGCTCTTCGCAGGCGATCTTTTCAGGATGTATCAGCGCTATGCTGAGAACCAGGGCTGGAGAGTGGAGCTGATCTCGGCCAGCGCGGCCGAGCTTGGAGGCTACAAGGAGATCGTCGCCTCCGTGAGCGGTCAGGGCGTGTTCGCGAGGCTCAAGTTCGAGAGCGGCGTCCACCGCGTCCAGCGCGTGCCCGTCACCGAGAGTGGCGGCCGCATCCACACGTCGGCGGCGACGGTCGCCGTCCTGCCGGAGGCGGAGGATGTCGACGTCCAGATCGACGAGGCGAAGGACCTCCGAATCGACGTCTACCGCTCATCCGGACCGGGCGGCCAGTCGGTCAACACTACCGACAGCGCGGTCCGGATCACGCACTTGCCGACCGGCCTCGTCGTCATCCAGCAGGACGAGAAGTCGCAGCACAAGAACAAGGCGAAGGCGCTCAAGGTGCTGAGGACGCGGCTCTACGAAGCGGAGCGCGAGCGCCTCGCCTCGGAACGCGCCGGCGCGCGCAAGTCGATGGTCGGCTCGGGCGACCGCTCCGAGCGCATCCGCACCTACAATTTCCCGCAGGGTCGGGTCACCGACCACCGCATCAACCTCACCCTCCACCGCCTCCCCGAAATCCTCGAAGGCAATCTCGACGAGCTGATCGGCGCGCTCATCTCCGAGGACGAGGCGGAGCGCCTGGCGAGCCTCGATGAAGGTGCGTGAAGCGCTGGCACGGGCGGCGGCCCGCCTCGCCCCCCACAGCGACAGCGCCCGGCTCGACGCGGAGCTGCTGATGGCGGAGGCGCTCGGCGTGGAGCGCGAGGAGATGCTTTTGCGCCGCCTCGACGATCCGGCGCCCACCGCCTTCGAGGCACTCGTCGCCCGCCGCGAAGGCGGCGAGCCCGTCGCCTACATCACCGGCCGCCGCGCCTTCTGGACGATCGAGCTGGAGGTCGGCCCGGGCGTCCTCGTTCCCAGACCCGACAGCGAGAGCCTGATCGAAGCCGCGGTCGAGCATTTTCGGGGCCGCTCGCCGGCCCGCATTCTCGATCTCGGCACGGGGCCGGGGACGCTCCTCCTCGCGGCGCTGGCCGAATGGCCGGATTCGACCGGCCTCGGCATCGACGCATCCGAAACGGCGCTGGCCTACGCGCGGCGCAATGCCGAGCGGCTCGGCCTCGCCGGGCGCGCGGAATTTTGCGTCGGCGATTGGGCGGCCGGCATCGGGGAGCGGTTCGATCTCATCCTGTGCAATCCGCCCTATGTGGAGGTAGGCGCCGACCTGCCTCGCGACGTCGCGGAACGGGAGCCGCACGAGGCGCTGTTCGCGGCCGCCGACGGGCTCTCCGAATATCGCCGCCTTGCCCCCGCGATCGCGCCGCTGCTCGCGCCGTGGGGCGTGGCGTGCATCGAGCTGGGGGCGGGACAGCGGGACGCGGTGGCCG
>DATAIU010000030.1:0-2043 GCA_036262495.1 Allosphingosinicella sp. | reverse complement strand
TGCGTCGAGGAGGGCTGGCCCGCATGCTCGATCTCGGCGGAGGTGATGGCGGTCGCGATGGAGGAGGGTTTCGACGACCTCGATGCTCCCGTGCTTCGAGTGACCGACGAGGACGTTCCGCTGCCTTATGCGGCCAATCTCGAGAAAATGGCCCTCATCCGCGTCGAGAGCGTCGTCGAGGCCGCGAAGAAGGTCTGTTACCGCTGAGCGTCGAGCCGCTCGACCCCGACCGTCTCCTCGCGCTGAGCTACGTGCCGACGAAACGACGCCCCGCGGTGGCCGCGCTCTGGCGCCTCGACGCCGCGCTAGGCGGCGCGCTAACCGGCGGGCGCGAACCGATGATCGCGCGGATCAAGCTTGCCTGGTGGCGCGAGGCGCTCGAGCGGCTCGACCGCGAGGAGCCGCCGGCCGAACCGGTGCTCGAAGCGCTTGCGACGCATGTTCTCCCCGCACTCACCGGTTCCGAGCTGGCGCGGATGGAAGAGGGGTGGGCGCTGCTCACCGATCCCGAGCCCCTCGGCGCTGAAGATCTCGAAGCCTATGCGCGGGCGAGGGGCAGCCTCCTCTTTCGCTACACCGCACGGCTGCTTGGGGAAGAAAGCCCCGAGGTCGAGCGTCACGGCGAAGGCTGGGCGCTCGTCGACCTGGCGCGCCACTGCAGCACGGCCGAAGACGCGGATGTCGCTCTCGCCGCTGCGCGCGACAAGACCGCTCCGATGCGGTGGCGGGCGCCGCTCCGCCCGCTCGGAATGCTGGCCATCCTCGCCGCCCGCGACGCCGATCCGGTCCGTCCCCCCTGGGAGCCGAGGGGCGCGCCGCGACGCATCGCCCGCATGCTCCGCCATCGCATCACCGGCCGCTGATCCGTTTTGAAAATTCTTTCGACCGAAATGGATCTTTCCGCGGACTGAATCCTCCTCGAAAATCCGTGGGGAGGAAGGGAAATGATTCGTTACGTCGCCGGGGTCGCCTCGGCCCTGCTCCTGGTCGCCGCCGGCATCTTCATCTGGAAAAGCCGCGCCGAGGCCGACAGCCCGCTCCCGGAAGCGCCGCGCGCGGAAAGCGCTTATTCAGGGCCCGTTCTCACCGGGCGCGCCGCCTCGGCCGTCGCGCCGGCCGCGACCGAGAAGAGCAAGGAGGAGAAGCGCTTCGCCCGCTCCGACAAGAACAAGGACGGTCGGATCACTCTGGCGGAGCTGCTCGAGCCGCGTCGCAAGGCGTTCGCAAAGCTCGACCGCGACGGCAATGGCAGCCTGAGCTTCCCCGAATGGACCGGCAAGACCGGCGACAAGTTCGCGTCCGCCGACGCCGACCATTCCGGATGGCTGAGCCCGCGCGAGTTCGAGACGACGAAGCCCAAGACGCGGCCCAAGCCGAAGTGCCGTTGCTGAGGGTCAGAGGTCGGGGAGCGCCTGACTCGCCTCGCCCCAGCCCTGCAGCGCCCTGTCGGAGGCGCGTTTCACGAGCAGCTCGGCATCGCGGACGCTGAACGGCGCGCCGCCGGTCAGCTCGTCGAGCTCGTCCCAAGTGATCGGCGCGGCGACCGGAGCGCCGTCCCGGGCGCGGGCGCTGTAGGGCAGGATGGCCGTGGCGCCGCGCTGGTTGCGCAGATAGTCGAGGAATATCCGCCCCTTGCGCTTCACCTTGGCGAGGTGGGCGGTGAAGCGCTCCGGCTCGGCGGTGGCGAGCGCGACGGCGAAGCGCTGGGCGAAGTCCTTGACCTCGGGCCATTCGGCCACCGGGGTCAGCGGCACCACGACGTGCAGGCCCTTGCCGCCGGTCACCATGGGAAAGCTCTGCAGGCCCATGTCGGCGAGGTGGCGGTGGATGTCGCGCGCGGTCCGCTTCACCTCCGCGAAGCCGAGGCCTTCGTCGGGGTCGATGTCGAAGACGAGCCGGTCCGGCTTCTCGATGTCGGCGACGGGCGAGCCCCAGCCGTGGAACTCGATCGTCCCCATCTGAACGCAGGCGACGAGGCCGGCGACGTCCTCGACGTAGACATAGTCGACCCTCTCGCCCTTCTTCTCCTCGATCTCGATCTGC
>DATAIU010000029.1:0-13611 GCA_036262495.1 Allosphingosinicella sp. | reverse complement strand
CTCGACAGCGATTTCGGCCTTGCCCTCGCCCTCGACGCGCAGGCGGCTCTACGCCCCGAACTGCGCCTCGTCGCCATGTCGGCGACGCTCGACGGCGAGCGCTTCGCCGCCCTGATGGGCGACGCGCCGTTGATCGAGAGCGAAGGCCGCAGCTTCCCGCTCGACATCGTCCATCTCGGCCGGAGCGCCGAGAAACGCGTCGAGGACGAGATGGCCGGGGCGATCCGCCGAGCGCTCGGCGAGGGGGAAGGGAGCCTGCTCGCCTTCCTTCCCGGCGTCGCGGAGATCGAGCGGACAGCGGAGCGGCTCGAGGGGCTCCTGCCCCCGGACGCCGACCTCCATCGTCTCCACGGCAGCCTGGAGCCCGCCGCCCAGCGCGCCGCAATCGCGGCCGCGCCGACGCGCCGCCGGAAGGTGGTGCTGGCGACGTCGATCGCGGAGACCAGCCTGACCCTCGACGGGGTCCGCATCGTCGTCGATTCGGGCCTCGCCCGCCGCCCCCGCTACGACCGTGGCGCGGGGATGACGAGCCTCGTCACCGAACGGGCCAGCCGCGCCGCGGTCACGCAGCGCGCCGGCCGCGCCGCGCGCCAGGGCCCGGGCCGCGTCTATCGTCTCTGGGAGGAAGCCGCCACGGCGAGCCTGCCCCGCTTCGACCCGCCCGAGATATTGGAGGCCGACCTCTCCGCGCTCGTCCTCGATTGCGCCCTGTGGGGAGTCGCCGATCCCGGCGCGTTGCGCTGGCTCGATCCGCCGCCGGCTGCCGCGATCGACGAGGCGCGGCGGCGCCTGTCCTCGCTGGGAGCGATCGACGCCCAAGGCCGGCCCACCGAGCACGGCAAGGCCATTGCGCGCCTGCCCCTGCCGCCCCGCCTCGCGCACATGCTCGTCAAAGCCGCGGACAGGGGCTGGACCGTCACCGCCGCGCAGGTCGCCGTGCTCCTCTCCGAGCGCGGCCTCGGCGGCCAGGACGTCGACCTCGAACAGCGCCTCCGCCGCTGGCGCGCCGAGCGCGGACCCCGCGCCGAGGCGGCCCACGGCCTCGCGCGGCGCTGGGCGGCCGCCGTCACGCGGGAGAAAGGCGAGGGAGGCGGCGTCGGCCAGTGCCTGGCCCTCGCTTATCCGGACCGCGTCGCCCGCCGGCGCGACGCCTCCGGCGAAAGCTGGATAAGCGCCGGGGGCCGCGGCTTCCGGCTCGACCCGGCGTCCTCCCTGGCCCGCGCCGGCTGGCTTGCGGTCGGGGAGGTGAGCGGCAGCGCGGCGGGCGCGCGCATTCTCTCCGCGGCCGAGCTCGAAGAGAGCGATGTCGAGAGCCTTTTCGCCGACGGCATTCGCACGGCGATCGAGCTCAGCTTCGATGCCGCCACCGCCGGCGTTCGCGCTCACCGCAGCCGCCGGCTCGGAGCGATAACCCTCTCGGAAGGCCAGGACGCCAAAGCGTCGCGCGCGGAGATCGCCGCGACCTTGCTGGAAGGCGTCCGCACGCATGGCCTCGATCTGCTGCCCTGGAGCGAGGCGGCGCGGTCGCTGCGCCGCCGCGCGGGTTTCGCGCGCCGGCGCGATCCGTCCCTCGCCGACCTCTCCGACACCGCCCTCGTCGCGAGGCTCGACGAATGGCTTCCTGCCCTCCTCGCGGGGAAAAGGCGCCTTGGCGAGGTGGAGCCTTCGGCGCTGGCGGCCGCGCTCGACGCGCTTCTCGGATGGGAGGGCCGGCAGTGGCTTGACCGTCATGCCCCCTCCCATCTCGCGACCCCCGCCGGCAGCACCCATCCGATCGACTACGAGGCCGAAGCGGGGCCGACGGTGACGGTGCGCGTACAAGCGCTTTTCGGCCTGTCCGAACATCCGACCGTCGGCGGCGAGCCGCTCGTTCTCAGCCTGACCTCGCCGGCCGGCCGCCCGATCCAGACCACGCGGGACCTGCCCGGCTTCTGGCGCGGGAGCTGGGCGGCCGTCGCGAAGGAGATGCGCGGCCGCTATCCACGCCACCCCTGGCCCGACGATCCTGCCGCGGCCGACCCGACCTTGCGCACCAAGAAGGGCTCGGAGCGCCGTCCAGGCGGTTGATTCGGCGGGAAAAGCCGGGCACCAAGGTCAGGCCGGGGGGTCGAGAGGAGAGCGGGATGGCGGCGGCGCGGATCTTCCAGCGTTTGAAGAACGCGATGCAGTCGGGCAATGCCCGCTCGTCCGAATGGGTTCTCGAATTCGAATCGCACCTGCCGCATCGCCCGGATCCGCTGATGGGCTGGTCCGGCGGCGCCGAGACGCAGTCGCAGGTCTCGATCGGCTTTCCGACGCTGGAGGCGGCGAAGGCCTATGCCGAGAAACACGGCATCGCCCACCATCTCGTCCCGCCCGCGGAGCGCAAGCTGAAGCTCCAGTCCTACGCGGACAATTTCAAGTGATCGCGCTGACCCTGCTGGCGATGGCCGGCGCCGCGCTCGACCTCGGCGAGGAAACCCCGTTCGAGCCTGCCAGGGAAACCTTCGCCACGGCGGCGGCTTGCAAGGCCTTTCTCGCCACCCGCGCCGACGACGACAGGAAGCAGGATTTCGACGCGGTCGAGGGCCCCTATCAAATCGTCGCCGGCGACGTTCGCATCCATACGGTCAGAGCGGAAGGGAAGGGGCATCGCATCGTCGAGACGCGCTGTCTCGACGCGTCCCTGAGCGCGCGGAGCTGGACTCACGCCATGGCAGAGGACGAGGCGCCCTTCACGGTCGAATCGGTCGTGCGCTCAGCGCCGTGGCTCAAGAAGGCGCCCGGCCAGCAGCAGTAAGAGCTTGGCGTCGATCGCCACGCCCGCCGCCCGGCGCGCCGCGAGGAAATCCGGAACGTCGGCGAGGGGCACGCGGTGAAGCTCTATATCCTCGCCGGCGACGCCGCCACCCTCGCCGACCCGCTCGAGTCCCTCGGCGCGGAGCAGGCTGAAACCTTCCGAGGTCATCCCCGGCGAGCTGTGGAAGCGGCCGAGCTCGACCATCTCGCGCGCGCGATAGCCCGTTTCCTCCTCCAGCTCGCGGATCGCGGCGGCTCGGACCTCCTCGCCCTGCTCCTCGTCGCCGACCAGGCCGGCGGGGAGCTCGAGGCAGCGGCACCCGAGCGGCACCCGATATTGCTCGACGAGAAGGACGTCTCCGCCGTCCATCGCCAGGATCACCGCCGCGCTCACCCCCCGCGTACGCGCCACGAACTCCCATTTGCCGAGCGTCTTCACCTCGAGGAAGCGGCCCCGCCAGGCTACGTCCGCCACCTCCGGCCGCGGCGCGTCGCTCACAGCTCGATCAGCCGGTCCGGCAGCTCGTTGGGGTTGTCGGCATTGGGCGGCAGGCATTTGGCGAGCACCTCGCCGATCTTCCCGACCGCACGCGCCATGCCCTCGCCCGGCCGTCCGGCCTTCACTTCGTCGACCAGCGCGGCCATCGCCTCGCCCCAGGCGTCCGGCGTGACTTCGCTGTGGATCGCCTCGTCGGCGACGATCTCGGCGCGGCGCTCGAGCAAAGAGAGGTAGAGGAGGACGCCGGTCCGCCCCTTGGTCTTGCGCTCGGTCCCCGCCCGGAACAGCTCGACCGCCCGCCGTCTGACCCGGCGCGTCTTCGTGCCGGGCGGCGTCAGCGCCATGCGCAGCGGCATCCAGGCCAGCAGGAGCCGGACGAGAAGGAAGGCCGCCACCATCTTCGCGAACAGGAAGGTCATCGCGAGCGGCCGGCTGAGCTCCGCGCCCCAGCCGAGGAAAGTCGCCGCCGCCGAATCGATCCATCCCTGCGGCACGACCGCGAACCCGACGGGCACGAGCAGCATCGCGAGCACGGCATAATGGAGCATGACGTCGTGATAGGCGTCGGAGCGCGGAGCGATGATCGTCACGATCTCGCCGTCGCTCTCGCGCTCGGCCTTGGCGACCGCCTCGCTGACGCGCTGATGGTCGGCTTCGGACAGCTTCAGCATCACCATCCCCCGGAAGCTCCGCCGCCCCCGAACGAGCCTCCGCCGCCCGAAAAGCCGCCGCCGCCGCCAAAGCCTCCGAACCCGCCGCCTCCGCCGCCGCCGCCCCAGCCGCTCGAGCCCCCGCCGATCCCCGGGCCCCAGAGCCAGACGCCGTGCCGGCGATAGCGCCGTCCGCGGCGGCGCCCGCCGCGCAGCATCGGCAGGATCACGAACACGAAGACGATCCCCCAGAAGATCAAGGGGAAGAAGGATCCGGAGTCTTCCTGTTCGCTCTGTCGCGCGGCTTCACGTTCCTTCGCCGCCAGCGCCTTCTGTTCGGCCTGCTCGAGTGGCGCCTGGAGCTGGGCGACGATCGCATCGGCGCCGGCGTTGATCCCGCCCGGATAGTCGCCGCCCTTGAAGGCGGGGGTGATCTTCTGTTCGATGATCTCCTTCGACAGCGCGTCGGTCATGATCGGCTCGAGCCCATAGCCGACCTCTATCCTGATCTTGCGCTCCTTGGGGGCGATCAGCAGGATGATGCCGTTGTTCGCTCCCTTCTGGCCGATCTGCCACGCGCGTCCGAGCTTGTAGCCGTAATCCTCGATCGGATAGCCCTGCAGGTCCGGCACGGTCGCGACGACGAGCTGGCGGCTGCTCGCTTTCTCGACCGCTGCGAGCTTCTGCGCCAGAGCCGCCTCGTCGGCGTCGGGGATGATGTTCGCCGCGTCGACGACGCGTCCCGTCAGCTTAGGAAAATCCTGCGCCGCGGCCGGCGCCGCGACGAGGAGAAGCAGCAGGGCAAAGGCCCTCGCCAAGGGTCGGACCCGGCTCAACCGCCGCTGTTGCCGGTGCCGAAGTCGACGGTCGGCGCCCGGTCGGCGTTGGGCGTCGTAGCCTGGAAGGTCGCCATCGGCTTGGCGCCGTAGATGACCTTGGCGCCGATCACCGCCGGGAAGGTGCGGATCGTCGTGTTATAGCTTTGCACCGCCTCGTTATAGTCGCGGATGGCGATGTTGATGCGGTTCTCGGTGCCTTCGAGCTGGCTCATCAGCGTCTGGAAATTGGCCTGGCTCTTGAGGTCCGGATAGGCTTCCTGCATCCGCTGGAAGGGGATGATCGCGGCGCTGAGCTGGTTCTGCGCGTCCTGGAAGCGCTTCATCGCCTCGGGGTCGGTCAGCTGATCGCCGCTCAAGGTGATCCTGGTCGCGTTGGCCCGCGCCTGGGTGACGCCGGTCAGGATCTGGTTTTCCGAGGCCGCGGAGCCCTTGGTCGTCGCGACCAGATTGGGGATCAGATTGGCGCGGCGCTGATAGGCGGCCTGGACGTCGGCCCATTTCGCCTTGGCCTGCTCCTCGGCCGTCGGGATCGAGTTCACTCCGCAGCCGGAGAGCGAGACGACGGCCACCGGGGCCAGGAACAGGGTCGCGAGAGAGCGGTTCATTGAAATCCCCTCTTAGGTTGCGAGGGCTGAAGTAGGGGCTTCGATGCGCCCCCGCAACGGGTGGGCGGGCAAGGCCTTCAATTTTGCCGCCGCCGCGCTAGCCTGGCGCCATGGAACGAGACGGAGCCTCGGTGCCGACGGCTGCGCAACCCTGCCCCGGCTGCGGCGTCGCCTATCCGGATTCGGCGCTCCCCGGCCATGCCTATATCGGCGCGTCGTCGGGATGCTGGGCACGCTACGGCGAGCTGCTCGCCCTCGAATATTCCGATCCGCGCCTGATGCGCTGGCACCGTCTGACCGTGGACGCCTACACGGCCCAGCATCCCGGGGTGCCGGGACGGCGCAGCGCCCAGTCGGTCCACGTCCACCTCGCCGGCCTGTATCTGGTGCTGGAGCGCGGCCTCGATCCGCCCGCCGTCGCCCGCGCCATGCAGGCGCTGACCGATGGCCGCACTCAGCGCTGGCTGGAGCCGCCGCCGCTGGCGCTCCCGGCCGGCCTCGAAACGGCGCTCGCGGCGGCGGCGGGGGAGGACTATCCCGCGGCCGTGCGGGCCTGGGCGGAGGGCGTCTGGGCCGCCTGGGAGCCCCATCACGCCACGATCCGCGCCGAGGCCGAGAGCGTGCTCACTTCACATTAATCGCGCAAAGCCTATATAGGGCGTGCCGGTTTCGGCCGGCTATGGCGATAAAATGTTGCGTACAATAGGCGCAGCGGACCCGGGGGCAGTACCCGGCGGCTCCACCAGGTGGGCCGAGCCACTCGGGCAGCACGCATGAAGCGTGCCGCCCCAGCGGCTCAGCTGATGGGGCCGAACCAGGATCGACGTGTGTTGAAAAGCGCAGCTTTCGCCCGGAATGGGACCACCGCGACGGCCCATAACACAAGTGCCAACGATAACGAGGCGCTCGCGATTGCCGCGTAACCTGACCCTCACGGGTTGAGTTACTAAGGACAAAAGCGCGGTTGGGCCGCACCGGGCAACAGAAGCGGTTACGGCGGTTCGGGGAGCACCGAGCAACAGAAGCTCCCCACTTCAATCTTAGTGACAGGCCTTGAGGTCGCGGCGGATCAGCCAGTAATTGATCGGGCAGGCGGCGAGGAAGCCGGCGGGCACGGCGAAGACGAGGCCGCGCCAGAACGTCCAGCTCAGCACCGTCGGCGCGCCCATCCCGCCCATATGATAATCGACGAAGTTCATCGCGATCTCCATGACGGCGATCGACACGGCCTCCCCGATCCAGATGATCCTGAAGTTCACGGCGATCGTGGGGCGCAGGCGCCCCGCCTTTAAGAAGCCGATACAATTCCTCGTGATAGCCGGCGGCCTTATCGCCCCGCTCGCTGTGCTGTTCGGCTGGCTGGACGGCGGTGGCACTTACGGACACCGATCCCCTGCTGCGCGTTCACCGCTGGCTGGGCACGGCCATCGGCATATCCGCATTGGCCCTCGCGCTGTGGGCGTGGCGGCGGCCAGAGGAGGACCGGCGGCCGGGAATGGTGATCGGCCTCGGCCTGATCACGGCCGCACTGGTCGTGCAGGGATGGTACGGCGCTGCCATGGTCCATGGCGTCGATCATATGAGCTGGTGACGAGTCCCACGAAGGAGAGAAGCGATGAAGAGTCTGAGCATAGCCATCGGGGCCTGCAGCCTCGTCATCGGCCTGTCGGCATGCGGCCAAGCCAGGCAGGACAATGCCGCCGATCCGGCCGCCAATGTCGAGGCGATCGGCAATGAGGCCATCGTGAACGAGGCTGGCCCGTTGCCCGATTCGGGTGCGGCTAATTTGGCGGCCGAAAACAGCGCGGCGGCTCCCGCGACTGCGCGCCCGGTTACGAAGATCGCGCCCGTGCCCCCGGCGCCTGAGCCGCAACCGAAGGCGAAACCGAGGCCCGCTGTGAAGGCGCCGCCCCCCGCGGCCGATCCTCACGCCGGCCATGATATGGGCAACATGTCCGATCACGATATGGCCAACATGTCGCATTAGCGCCATGCTCCCGGGCCCCGGCCTACATCCATGGCTTGTCCCGTCGCAAAGAGGTACATTGGTGCGGGGGAAAGGAGTCGTCCCATGACCCGGCTATCGCCGCCACTTTCGCTGCTTGCAGCCGCATTGACGGCCTGCACCCCTCAAGCCTCGACCCACCCGCCCGATGCTGCGCCTCCTCCGGCTTCCGCTTCCAGCCTGCTGCTACGCTCCACCCCCGCCGAGGGCGCTAGCCTGTCGAAGAGCCCCGCCAATCTCGTCCTCACCTTCCGCGAGCCGGTGCGGCTGCACGAAGTCACCGTCGCCGGGGCCGACGGAAGCGCGATGCCGATGATGCTGAGCCCGGCGGGTGAGACGGCCAGCTATTCGCTGCCGCTGCCGGACCTCGACCCGGGCTCCTACACCGTCACCTGGCGGGCCGGAGCAAGCGGGCGCGACGCGACCGGAACGATCCGCTTCAGGATCCGCTGAGGCCGGAAAGCAAAACGGGGCGCGGTTGCCCGCGCCCCGTCTGTATCACTGAGCGAAAAAGATCACTCGGCGCGGCCGCGCGGACCTTCGCCGTTCGCCCAATAGACGTGGGTGATGACCATCTGGCCCGGCGCTTCGACGCGCTGGAAGACGTCGGGACGCCCGTCAGCGGTGAAGTGCACCGCACGGCCCCATTCGCCCGGAGTGTCGCCGGCATCGACGCCCGAGGCGCCGCGGCCGCCGACCGTCGAGCTCGCCGCTTCGACGTGATTGTAGATGTCGAGCAGCTGCTGATAGTCGTGGGCGTCCGGATGCTCGTTGCCCTGCGGCCAGTTGGTATAATCCATGCAGCTGGTCGTGTTGTCGGTGTTGAAGTCCTCGTCCTGGTGGCCGAGCCCGTAATTGTGGCCGACTTCCTGGCAGGTGACGAGGGCGCGCTCGGACGGATTGTTGTACTGCGCCATCGCGAAATAGGTGTCGTTGAGCTTGGTCGTGCCCTGCGAGATATGGCCGTTCGACAGCCATATGCTCGCGATGCCGAGCCAGCCGGTGCGGCCGTAGGCGGCGTTGCAGACCTGGATCGTGCCGGCGACCGCGTTGCAGCGCTTCGGCGACACGCTGCCGGGGACCTTCGGCGAGTTGATCACGGTCGACTGGTTCCAGTCGGCGATCGCGGTGTTCAGATAGCCGTCCCAGGTCGCATCGACATTGTCGGCCACGGGAACGGTAAGTTCGGCGCCGGAGCGGGCCCAATGGTAGCCGTTCCAGCTATGGGTGGCGGATGCGGGACCCCCGACGGCGAGCATCAGAGCTCCCGTCACGACAGCCGCGCTACGCCACATGTTTTTCGAAATTTTCATCCTCATCCCTCCGGTTATTTGTTCGCATCACGAACCCGATGGAGAAACGCCCACAACCGCCACGGTTAATTGGGTCGTAATACTACTCCCCCAGTGTGATTCTGGAGAGACTATAGGGCCGCAATAAAAGGTCAACAAGAATCGCACATGGTTTACAACAGCTTGGCGCATCAGGGCTTCCAAGTAACGTTCACCTCTGGCGCGGAGGCAGGCTGCTCTCGATGGTCGTCGGGGGAGCCATGGCGTCGAGCGCTTCGAAGCGGCGGTGACGCACGATGTGCGGTGTGATGACGATGTAGAGCTCGGTCCGGCTCTTCCCCGTCTTCTCGACCCGGAAGGCCTGGCCGAGCAGCGGTATGTCGCCGAGCAGCGGCACCTTCGACTTGGTCGTCAGGCTGTTGTCCTGGGTCAGTCCGCCGATCACGAAGGTCTCGCCGTCGCGGACCGAGGCGGAGGTCTCGGCCTCGCGCTGGCTGATCGTGGGATAGCCCTGCGAATAGCCGGTGACCGACGAAACCACGCCGTAGATGTGCGAGGTGACGTAGCCGTCGCTGCTCACCCGCGGCGCGATCTGCAGGGTCACGCCGACGTTCACATATTGGACCTGCTGCGAGACGCCGTTGACGCCCGACAGGGTGATGGCGGTGAGGATCGGCAGCGCGTCGCCGGTGATGATCTTTGCGGTCGCCCCGCTCTGCGCGGCGATCCGCGGCTTGGAGACGATCCGGCCATTGCCCTTCTGGATCTGGGCGTAGATCGCGGCCTGGATGGCGCCCGTCGGAACGATCTTGTTCGGATCGAGGCCGAACGGGACGACGCCGCCGGTCTGAAGCGAGCCGAAGGCGATCTGGCCGTTGGCATTGGCGAGGTCGATGCCGATGTTGCGCGCGCCCGTCTCGGTCAGCTCGACGAACTGGGTCTCGAGGATGACGCTGTCGACCGGGACGTCGATCAGCGCGATCTGCTCCTTGATCCGGGCGATCCGCTCCGGCGAGCCCTTGATCCAGATCGCGTTCAGGCGGCGGTCGATGGCGAGGTTCTGGTCGACCGACTGTCCGAGCGGCCGGTCTTCCTGCTGGCTCTGCGTCTGGGGCGAGACGTAGGTCGTGCCGCCGCTCGTCGCGGGCGACCCGAAACCGGGCTCGCGGCGGATGAAGACGTTGTTCGGCTTCACCGTGATGCCCTCGGTGAGCAGGCCGACGATTTCGCTGACGTCGGCATATTTCAGCATGACCAGCTCATAGCCGTCCTCGCCGGGCGGCGGGTTCAGCCCTTCGGGCAAAGCGGTCGCCGGCACCACCGTTTCGTCGGAGGACCCGATCGGCCGGCTACCGACCGCTTCGGCTCCGGTCAGCCGGCTCACGGTCACGAGCAGCCTCTCGGTCCCGCTCGCCTCGGCGACGACCTTGGCCGGCCCGGTCGCGTTGAAGCGGATGGCGAGGCCCGAATCGCTCGGCTCGATGTCGACCGAGCGGACGAGCCCGCGAAATTCCTTGCGCGCGTCTAGCTCGGGCGCGCGGCTCGTCCGAAGCAACATCAAGGCCGGGCGGGTCGGGTCCGAGGCGACGGCGGAATAGCTGCCGGTGCGCGGCGAGAAGCTGATCTGGAAGACGCTCTGGTTGAGCCCCTCGGCGATCAGCTGGACGTTGGTAAGGCGGGTCGTCGCAATGCTCGACGAATCGGATTGCGCGACGGCCGGCACCTGGGGCACCGCCATGGCCAGGACAGCGAGCAGGATGAGAGGAACGCAACGCCTGAACACTGAAGTCACCCCGGCCCCCGCGGCGGCAAAAACCGCCTTGATTATCAGACCTTAACACAGCGGCCCCGACGATCAAGGCCGTTCGCGCCGGCCGCCATTCGCGCGTTACTGCGCGTTCCCGGCGCGATTAGCTTCGGCCGCCTCGTTCGCCCCGATCTGGTTCAGAAGGGCGTCGGCTTCGTTGTCGAGCGGTGCGACTTCGGCATCCACGCCTTTCTCGGCCTCGGCCGAGATCGCTTCCGCCTCGGCCTCGAGCGCTCGCGACATGTTCTCCGCCTTGGCCTGGATGTTCTCGGGCTCGCTCTCGCAGGCGGCGAGCAGGATGAAGGCGCCGAGGAGGATCTTTTGCATAGGCGGTCCATAGGGCATTTGCCGGCCGCGGTGAAACGCCCGGCTTCATCCCCGGCTCGAGGCCCTTCCTCCGTGGTTCACTGCGATCGGGCTTCAGGATCACCGGGGCGCGCGAGCTGCGCGAGGGTCCGCGATTCGCCCAGTCCGGCATCCTCAAGAAAAAGGCCCCGCGGTCGCCCGCGAGGCCCTCCTTTACTCGGGTCTTATTGCTTGTTGTCGGTCGGGACGTTGACGTCGACGGTCGGGACCTGGACGGTCTTGTTCTCCATGCCGACGTTCACGTCCGGGCCCTCGACATTATATTCGGGCAGCTGGCCGCCGCTGACGTTGACGTCGACGTCGGGCATGGCGCCGTTCTGGGTCTTGTCGACGTCGCAGGCGGCGAGGCCGGCAATGGCGGAAGCGGCGAGCAACAAAGCGATCTTCTTCATCAATAGGTCCTCCTCGCTCCCGAACGGCAAGACGCCCCGGCTAGGACCGAGGCGCCCGTCGACGGGGGGAGTATCCCGTCAAGAGTCGCGGCGTGACGCGACCTGCGCTTTAACATGGAGCATAAACATAGGTTCCGGTCGAGCGCGCCCTGACTCGCAAAAAGGCCCCGCGGTCGGCCTGTTCCTTCGTACCTCGCCCCGGGGGATGGGCTGCCGCGCCCCTCTAGCCCCATTTGCCCAGCATCGCCCCGACCAGAAACCGCCGCATCCCCGCGCACACCGCGCCTTCGCGCCCGATGATATGGCAGTCGCCCTCGCGGATCATCCAGACCCGGCCATGCTCGTCGAGCTCGAAATAGGTCTCCACGTCCGTCCGCAGCTCGCGCTCGCTGGGCTGGCGGGGCCCGTCCTCCGTCGCATCCGCCGCCATCCCCGCATAGGCCGCCGCCCGGTAGAGGCCCGCTTCGTCCAACTCCGCCGCGAGCCGCATCGCGCACTCCCTCAGCCGCGCGGCCTCGCCGTCGCGCCCTTGATCCCCCGGAAAGCGATGATCGGGCGGCGTTCCATACATGGTATACATGATAAACTCTTGCGGCCGACGGCGCCAATGATTTGTGCATGGACATGCGCAAGCTCGTCGGACGCAATGCCGCGCGGCTTCGTGCCAAGGCCGATCTGACCCAGGAGCAGCTCGCCGAGCGGGCCGGCTTCACCCAGCAATATATCAGCGACCTCGAGCGCGGTAAGTGCAACCCGACCATCGTGACGCTCTACGAACTGGCGCAGGCCCTTGGGGTGAGCCAGGTGGAGCTGGTGCGGGAGGATTGAGGGGCAATACGCGCGGGGCGGTGCAAAGAAGCTGTCGCCGCCAACGTCCCATTAATTGCGCGCACATTGGTAGACGGGCCCGATGCCGCAAGGTAACCGAGGTGAACCCACAGACGACGCTGAAAGGAAGCGTACGTGCGGCAACGCCGGCGCGAACTCGGGCGCCGGACCCTCGTCAGCCTGTTCTCAGCCCGCCGAAGGGCCGCCGCCGTCGCGCGGGCCGCGGTCCGCGCGGTCGCCCCCCCTAAGCCGCCCGCCGAACGAGCTTCCCCGCCTCGGCGAGCTTTGCGTGCAGGTTGTGGCCTGAAAATTCGAGGCCGTTTGGCCAGGCGAGAGCCCCGGCCTCGACGAAAGCCCGCGCGAAATACACGGGATCCTGAAGCGGCTGCGTGAGCACGGTGTCGCGCGCGAGGACGGCATCGGCCTCCCAGCGGCCCGTGCTGCCGTCGGAGAAGGCGAGATCGAGCGCCCGTTCGCCAGCGGGCGCGATACGGATCAGCTCAATCATCGACATCTGCTCCCGGGATCAACTCCAACGGCTCCAGTTCCTCGCCTCGCGCCCAATTTGCCATAAGCGCCTCCTGATGGTCCAGAGCCCACTGCCGGACCATTCGAGCGGCCTTCTTCGGCAACGCGCCGTGCATGACCTCGCCGTCCGAAATGCGCACGAAGGCCGTGAACCCCTGATAGCTGGCGTGAAAGTGGGGAGGCGGATGCTCGTCGTGATACATCCGGATGACGATCCCGAAGAAGATCGAAACGACGGGCATTCACAGCTTCTATCACAGGGAAGCCCGTGACGAAAAAGGCCCCGCGGTCGCCCGCGAGGCCTCTCGTTCTTACCTTGAGCCGGCTCCATCCTCCGATAGAGACGAACCTCGCCTCGTTGCGGGTCAGGAAGCCCGGAGCGAAGTCGGGGAGCACCCCCTATTCCGAAAACAGCACCGATCCATAATCCATCGCCCCGTGCAGGACATGGATCACGACGACTGCGTCGGGGTCGACCCGGTAGAATATCAAATAATTGCCGTGCACGCGGTGGCGGACGCCGTGCCGTTCGTAGCGGGGGACCAAGGGGAACCGGTGCGGAAAATCGGCGAGGCGGAGGCATTCGGCGCGGATTTCGCGAACGAAGCTGAGCGCCCGGGCCGGATTGTCGGCGGCGATGCGGTCGGCGATTTCCTCGAGATCGCGTTCTGCCTCGGCCGAGAGGCGGACGATCATTTCGCCGCGCCGGCGCCTGCCTGGTATTTGCGCTCCAGCCTGTCGAACACCGCCTCGGCCGGGGCGGTGCGCCCGGCCTCGGCATCGGCGAGCCCGCGCGCCACCGACGCGTCGAGCGCGGCGAGCCGCGCCTCGCGCTCCTCGATCAGCCGGACCCCCTCGCGGAGCACCTCGCTCTTGCTGTTGTAACGCCCGCCCTCGACCAGCCGAGCGACGAAGGCTTCGAGCTGGCGCCCGAGGTCCGCGCTGATCATTCGTCTCTCCTCGAGTCCTCCCCGGCTTTAAGAACTATTATTAAAAAGGCAAAGAATTGCAACCCCCGCACT
>DATAIU010000028.1:0-17210 GCA_036262495.1 Allosphingosinicella sp. | reverse complement strand
TTCTGCGGCTCGTCGCCGATATTGACCTGCAGGAAGCAGTCCGGCCGGCGACCGCTCCTGGCCATGGCGCGGCCGAGAGCGCCCACCAGGGAGGGCCGATCGACCGAATGGATCGCATCGAACAGCTCCACCGCCGCCTCGGCCTTGTTGGACTGGAGCCGGCCGACGAGATGGAGCCGAACGTGCGGCGCCTCCCCCTTGAGGCCTGGCCATTTCCCCTCGGCCTCCTGGACCCGGTTCTCGCCGAAATCCGTCGCGCCGGCGGAAATCAGTGGCCGGACCGCGTCGGCCGGGTGGGTCTTGGACACGGCGATCAAAGTGACGTCATCGGCTTTCCGTCCGGCGAGGCGGGCGGCGCGATCGATCCTCTCGCGAACCGCGGCGAAGCGCTCGGCGGGAGATGCGGGGCTCATCGCGGCTGCTATAGGAAGGGCCATGCCGCGCCGCCAGACCGTCCCTCGCCTCTGGCTGATGACCGACGAGCGCCAGGGCGACGCGCTGTGGGCCGCGCTCGAGCGGCTGCCGCGGCGAAGCGGCGTGGTTTTCCGGCATTACGGCTTGCCTGCCGCGGAACGGCGCCTGCTGTTCGACGCGGTGCGGGCCGTCTGTCGCAGGCGGGCGCTCGTCCTGATCGCCGCAGGAGGGCCGCTGTCGGGGTCGCGGGGCTCACACCGGCGACGCGGCCGCGGCCTGGTGACCTGGCCAGCCCATAACCTGCGCGAGATCCGAGCCGCGGAACGGGCGGGCGCCCACGCGATCTTCCTGTCGCCGGTCCATCCGACGCGCTCTCATCCCGGCCGGAAGGCGCTCGGCGAGCGGCGCTTCACGCTCCTCGCGCGCAGGACAGCCCTGCCGGTGATTGCTCTCGGCGGAATGGACGGGAAAAAATTCGCTCGCCTGCGCGGCGCTTATGGCTGGGCCGGCATCGACGCCTGGGATTAGAAGCGGAAGGCGGTCCCGACGTAGACGGCCTGGTTGTCCCGGCGCTGGTCGGCCAGCGCCTCGAGGCGATCGCGCTGCACCTGGTAGCGGACTCCGCCGGTGACGTCGAGGTTGCGGGTCAGGCGGAACGAGCCACCGACGCCGAGGCTGTAGGCGCGGTCCTCCCCGGCCAGGCGGGCCTGGGTGCCCTCGGCGCGCGACGCGCCGACCTCGACCCTGCCGGTGAACCTCTTCATCGCATAGCTGACGTCGACCTGCGCCGCCTCGCGGCCGCCGGGGACGGTGCCGCCCTTGACGCGGTCGACGTCGCCGGAAATGGCGAACTTCTTCCAGCCGAGCGAGGCGCCGACATTGTAGACCGCCGGAGTGATCGCCGTGACCGGCGTCGCCGAAGCCTCGGCCACTCGGCGCAAGGCGGTGGCCGGCGTGTCGGCGCGGGCGCGCACCGCGATCCGGAGCGACTGGCTGCGGTTCAGCGCGGTCGGCGCCGGGGTGAAGCGGAACCCGCTCGGCTGATAGCCGCGCCGCGCGAGCTCGGCGGCAAGGCGCGGATCCGAAACGGCCGGAGTGAAGCTGCCGGCCCGCAGCGTGGCGGCCGGACGGGGGCGCTTCACATCCTTGGCCGGTGCGGCGTTCGCCGGGGCGAGCACGAGCGCCAGCGCGATCGCCGCGCTGCCCGCACTCGCCATGATCCCAAGCCGAAGACTCACCTGGCCCGACTCCTTCGCGACCGATGTAGTGGGAGCGGCGCGCGCAAACCAGCATGGCGGCGCGAGCCTGTGCGAATCGCTACGGGCTGTTGCATCTTTTCCACAACCCCCTCGTAGCGTGGGGCAAGGACCGGCCGCCGCGCCGCCGTATCCGCGCTCTCGACAGAGCGCTTGCCGCCTGCGTGGCGATATCTATAACGGCGGTCGACCCCCGCAGTTTCAAGGACCTTCCGTTTATGCGTCGCGCCGTCACTCTCGCTCTTGCGATCGCCACCGCCGTCAGCGTCTCCGGCTGCAATTTCGTCCGCAAGGACATCAGCAGGACGCTGGGAGGCGGCGACGGCCAGCGCGCCCGCCAGGCCGATCTCGCCGCCTCCCAGGTGACGACCATCGGCGTCAACGCCTATCTGTGGCGCGCCGCCCTCGAGACCCTCTCCTTCGCGCCGATGGCGCAGGTCGATTCGAACGGCGGCGTGATGGTGACGGACTGGTACACCAACCCCAAGTCACCCACCGAGCGCGTCAAGGTCACGGCGACGATCCTCGATCGGGACCTGCGCGCCGACGCCCTCCGCGTCGCGGCGTCGCGCCAGACCCTTCAGAACGGCCAGTGGATCGACGCGCCGGTATCGGCCGCCACGGTCCAGAAGCTGGAGGAGATCATCCTCACCCGCGCCCGCGATCTTCGCCGGAACGTGATCGCCAGCTAGGAGCAATCCCGCCATGGCGGCGCGTTTCAACCCGCTCGAGGCCGACGCGCGCTGGCAGAGGACGTGGGAGGAGAGAGGCGTCTTCCGCGCCTCCGACGACAGCCCGAAGCCGCGCGCCTACGTGCTGGAAATGTTCCCCTATCCCTCGGGGCGCATCCACATGGGGCATGTGCGCAACTATACGATGGGCGACGTCCTCGCGCGCTACCGGCGCATGAAAGGCTATGAGGTGCTCCACCCTATGGGCTGGGACGCCTTCGGAATGCCGGCCGAGAATGCGGCCATGGAGAAGAAGGTCCATCCCGGCGCCTGGACCTGGTCGAACATCGACACGATGCGGGGCCAGCTCAAGCGCCTCGGCTTCGCGCTGGACTGGAGCCGCGAGATCGCCACCTGCGATCCTTCCTATTACGGCCATGAGCAGGCGCTCTTCCTCGACCTGTTCGACGCCGGCCTCGTCTATCGCAAGGAGAGCGAGGTCAATTGGGACCCGGTCGATATGACCGTGCTCGCCAACGAGCAGGTCATAGACGGCCGGGGCTGGCGTTCGGGCGCTCCGGTCGAGCGGCGCAAGCTCAGCCAGTGGTTCCTGAAGATCACCGATTTCGCCGAGGAGCTGCTCGAAGGTCTCGGCACGCTCGACCAGTGGCCCGACAAGGTGCGGCTGATGCAGGAGAACTGGATCGGCCGCAGCCGCGGGCTTCGTTTCCGCTTCGATCTCGAGACGGCGGTCGGCGACCAGGATGGGTTGGAGGTCTTCACGACTCGGCCCGACACGATCTTCGGCGCCAGCTTCGCGGCCATCTCTCCCGATCACCCGATCGCGACCGCGCTGGCGGAGACGGACGAGGCGCTGTCGGCGTTCATCGCCGAGTGCAAGCGGGGCGGGACGACCGCGGCCGACCTGGAGACGGCGGAGAAGAAGGGCTTCGACACGGGCGTTCGGGTCGTCCACCCGCTCGACCGCGAGTGGGTGCTGCCGCTCTACGTCGCGAACTTCGTGCTGATGGACTATGGGACCGGCGCGATCTTCGGGTGCCCGGCGCACGACCAGCGCGACCTCGACTTCGCCCGCAAATACGCCCTGCCGGTGACCCGAGTCGTCGCCGCCTCGCCGGAGGAAGCGGCGGAGCCTGTCAAAGAGGAGGCCTATTCGGGGCCCGGGCGCCTGGTGAACAGCCGCTTCCTCGACGGCCTCACCGCCGAGGAAGGGATCAAGGAGGTAATCGGCCGCGCCGAGGCGGAAGGCTGGGGCCAGGGAACCACCGTCTGGCGGCTGCGCGACTGGGGCGTATCGCGGCAGCGTTACTGGGGCACCCCGATCCCGATCCTGCATTGCGCGGCCTGCGGCCCGGTTCCGGTGCCACGCGAGCAATTGCCGGTCGTGCTGCCGGAAGACGTAAACTTCGACACGCCCGGCAATCCCCTGGACCGGCACCCGACCTGGACCAGGGCGCAGTGCTCGGAATGCGGCGGCGAGGCGCGGCGCGAAACCGACACGCTCGACACGTTCGTGGATTCGTCCTGGTATTTCATCCGCTTCGCGAGCCAGCCGAAAGATGCGCCTTTCGACCGCGCGGCGGCGGAAAGCTGGCTGCCGGTCGACCAGTATATCGGCGGCGTCGAGCATGCCATCCTGCACCTGCTCTACGCGCGCTTCTGGACGCGGGCGCTCAAGCGTATCGGCCGGCTCGACATCGAGGAGCCGTTCAAGGGCCTCTTCACGCAAGGCATGGTGACGCACGCCACCTTCCAGGACGCCGAGGGCCGCTGGCTCACCCCCGAGGAGGCGGAGAGCCATGCCGGAGCGGTGACGCGCGGCCGCGTCGAGAAGATGTCGAAATCGAAGCGCAACACGGTCGATCCCGAGCCGATCGTCGACCAGTACGGCGCCGATGCGGTGCGCTGGTTCATGCTTTCGGACAGCCCCCCCGAGCGCGACCTCGAGTGGAGCGAGGCGGGAATCCAGGGGACCTGGCGCTTCGTCCAGCGCCTGTGGCGCCTCGCCGACGAGGAAGCTTCGCGCGGCTCGTCGAGCTGGCTCGGCGCCGACGAGCCCTCGGCCGAAGAGCGTGACCTCGAACGCCGGGTCCACCGTACTATCGCCGCGGTGGGCGCCAACATCGAGGCGCTCGCCTTCAACAAGGCGGTGGCGAACCTCTACGAGCTGACCAGCGCGATCGAGAAGGCGGCGCCCTCGGCGCAGCGCAGCCGGGCGGTGCGGACCTTGCTTCGCCTCGCCGCGCCGATGGTTCCTCATCTCGGGGAAGAGGCGTGGGCGGCGCTCGGCGGGAAAAGCCTGATCGCGGACGCGCAGTGGCCCGAGGCGGACGCCGCATTGCTCGCCGATGAGGAAGTCACGATCGCCGTCCAGGTCAACGGCAAGCTGCGCGACACCCTGGCCGCGCCGAAAGGGGCCAGCCGCGAGACATTGGAGGAAATGGCCTTGGCGTCCGAGAAGATCGAGCGGCTGCTGGCGGGAAAGCCGCCGCGGAAGGTGATCGTCGTCCCCGACCGACTGGTGAACGTCGTCGCATGAGGGCTTTTCCTCTCCTTCTCGCGCCCCTCCTCATCGCCGGCTGCGGGCTCCAGCCGCTCTACAGCGGCGGCGGACGCGGCGCCGTGGCGCAGTCGCTTCGCTCGGTCGCCGTCGGCCCGATCGGCGGTCGCGCCGGCTGGATGGTCCGGACTGCGCTCGAGGACAGGCTCGGCGCCGCCCCGGCCCAGGCCCGTTACCGCCTCGAGGTGGTCCTCGACGACGACATCACCGGTTTCGGCATTCGCGCGGACGATGCCGTCACCCGCGAGCGCCGCACGCTTCGCGCACGCTACCAGCTGATCGACGTCGCGAAGGGGACCGTCCTGCTCGACGCAACGGCGGGTTCGGACGCGGGGATCGACGTCGTCTCGTCGGAATATGCAACCGTAGCCGCGGAGCAGACCGCCTTAGAGCGCCTGTCCCGCGAGCTCGCGGACCAGATCGTCACCCGCCTCGCCGTCTACGCCAAGCGGACGGGCGCCGAGCGGTGAAGGCGAACCGCGCCCAGGTCGAGCGGGCGCTGCGCAAGCCGGAAGGCGTTCGTTTCTTCCTGCTCTACGGGCCGGACGAGGCCGGATCCCGCTCGCTTCTGAAGCTGCTCTCCGCATCGGAGGGTGCGGAGCGCGTCGAGCTGAGCGGGGCAGACCTCAAATCGGATCCGGCCCGACTTGCCGACGAGGCGGCGTCCCTCTCTCTGTTCGGCGGCGCGCGGTACGTCGTGGTCGAGCCGGCCGGGGACGAATGCCTGGCGGCGGTGGAGGCCCTTCTGGAGGCCCCGGCCGCCGGGAATCCCGTCGTCCTGGTGGGCGGAGCGCTGAAGGGAACGTCGAAGCTCGTCAGGCTGGCCCTCGCCGATCCGGCAGCGCTCGCGCTGGCGAGCTACCTCCCGGAAGGCGAGCATGCCGAGCGTCTCGTCCTCGACATGGCCCGTGCGGAGGGGCTCAACGTGAGGCCCGACGTCGCCAGGCGCCTCGCCGAGGCCTGTGGCGGCAACCGGGCCATCCTCACCCTCGAGCTCCAGAAGCTGGCTTTGTTCCTCGATGCCTCGCCCGAGCGGCCCAAGGCGCTGGAGGCGGATGCCCTCGAAGCCGTGGGCGTCGATTCGGGCGAAGGCGACCTTAGCCGCCTGGTCGACGCCGTCGGCGGCGGCGATCCCGCCTCGGTCAGGGCGGAATTGCTGCGGCTGTCGTCGGAAGGGGTGGACGGAATTCCGCTGATCCGCGCGGTCCTCCGGCGTATGGGCCTGCTTTCGCGCCTGCGCGCCCAAATCGAGGCCGGGAACTCCTCCGCCGCCGTCATGGCGTCAGCTGGTAAGTCGTTGTTCTGGAAGGAGAAAGAGAGCGTGGCAAGGCAGCTGGGGCGCTGGCGCTCCGAGGCGCTGGCCCGCTCGATCAGCCGCCTTCTCCAGGCGGAACGCGAGGTCAAGGCCCCCGGCGGCCTCGGGAAAGCGGCGGTAGACGAGGAATTGTTAGCGATCTGCCGACAGGCGGCGCGTCAGCGGTGACGCTCAGATCTTCTCGCCGCTGAGGCGCTGGCAGATCATGTCGAGCTGGTCGAGCGTCGAGTAGGACAAGGCCACGATCCCGCCGTCGGGGCGATGGCTGATCTTCACATTGAGACCGAGCATGTCGCCGAGCTGGCGCTCGAGCGCGTGGATGTCGGCGCTGGCGCCCTTATATTCGAGCTTGGGCTGGCGCTCGCGGCCGGGCTTGCCGAACTTGGCCAGCTTCTCGGTCTCGCGAACCGAGAGGCCGCGGGCAACGACCTCCTTTGCCAGCGCCTCCGCGTCGATCGCGCCGACGAGAGCGCGGGCATGGCCCATGCTGAGCTCGCCGCTGACCACCAGAGCGCGCACGGGGTCGGGCAGGTCGAGCAGGCGGAGCAGGTTGGCGATATGGCTTCGGCTCTTGTGGACGAGCTTCGCCAGCGCCTCCTGGGTATGGCCATATTCGTCGATCAGCCGTCGATAGCCTTCGGCTTCCTCGATCGCGTTGAGGTCGCGGCGCTGGATATTCTCGAGCAGGGCGACTTCGAGGGTCTCCGCGTCGCTGAAGTCCCTGACGATGACGGGCACTTCGTGCAGGCGCGCCTTCTGCGCTGCCCGCCAGCGCCGCTCGCCCGCGACGATCTGGTAGCGATGACCGTGCGGCCTTACGACGATGGGCTGGATCAGGCCGCGCGCCCGGATCGATTCGGCGAGCTCGGCAAGCGCTTCCTCGTCGAAATGGCGGCGCGGCTGGTTGAGATGCGGCTCGATCGACGAGACCGGCATCATCTGCAGCCCGCCGCCCGAGCCGCCCCCTCCGGCCGAATTGAGCGGCGCTTCCTGGGCAACCTCGCCGAGCAGGGAGGAGAGGCCGCGGCCGAGGCCCGACGGGCGCTTGCGGGCGGGTGGGTCGTCGCTCATGCCGCCGCGGCCTGACGCGGCAACCGCCCGATCAGCTCGCGGGCCAGCGCCATATAGGCTTGCGACCCCGGGCAGCGATGATCGTAGATGAGCGCCGGGACGCCGTGGCTCGGCGCTTCCGAGAGCCGCACGTTGCGGGGGATGACCGTGTCGAACACCACCTTACCGAGGCAGGCGCGGACGTCGTCGGCGACCTGCGCGGAGAGATTGTTGCGCCGGTCGTACATGGTGAGCGCGACGCCGAGGATGGAAAGCTCCGGATTGAACCGCGCGCGGATTCGCTCGATCGTCTGCAAAAGCTGGCTAAGTCCTTCTAAAGCAAAGAATTCTGCCTGGAGCGGAACGAGGATCGTCTGCGCGGCGACGAGCGCGTTGATGGTGAGCAGGCCGAGCGATGGCGGGCAGTCGATCAGGCAGACGTCCCAGCGGCTCGGCGTCCCCACCTCGAGCGCCTTGTCGAGCCGGTGGGTGCGTTCCTCATAGTCGACGAGCTCGATCTCTGCGCCGGACAGGTCGACGGTCGCGGGGACGATGTCGAGGCGGGGTATCTTGGTCGCGACGACGGACTCGTCGAGGGTCGCGCCCCCGGTAAGCAGGTCGTAGCTGGAGCGCGCCCGCAGCGCCTGGCCGATGCCGAGGCCGGTCGAGGCGTTGCCTTGGGGGTCGAGGTCGACGAGCAGCACGCGCGAGCCGGTCGCGGCCAGAGCCGTGGCAAGGTTGATAGCCGTCGTCGTCTTGCCGACCCCCCCTTTCTGATTGGCGACCGCGATGCGGATCAAGACCTTCCCCTCGGCAGACGGCGGACCCGGCGCGCGACGATGATCCCGGCCTCGGGGTCTGTCGCGCTCGGCGCGATGCGGAAATCACCCTGCCACGAAGCGCGGGCCGCATCCAGTTCAGACTTGGCGCGGCGGCCCTTTGGCAGGATCCAGACCGTGCCCGAATGGGCGAAGGGGAGTGAAAGCGCGAATATCTTTTCGAGGGGGGCGAACGCGCGGGCGCTGATCACGTCGAAAGGCGCTGGCTTGACGGCTTCCAGCCGGGCGCAAACAATTTCGACGCGCGTCGCGATCCCGAGCAACGCCGCGGCCCGACACAAAAATTCGCAGCGAAGCCTCCGCGATTCGACCAGCCTTACGTCGGCTTTGTGGGCGAGGGGAATGAGAAGCCCTGGAAATCCGGCGCCGGTGCCCAAGTCCAGCCAGCTTCGCGCTCGCTCTGGCGCCAGCGCCGCCAATTGGAGGGAATCCTGGATATGACGCTCCCAAACGCTGTCGAGCGACGAGCGAGAAACCAGGTTCTGCCGGCAATTCTCCTCGCGGAGGAAGTTGATGAAGTCCTCGAGCCGCTCGATTGTTTCACGTGGAACAATGGAGAGGGTCATGCTGCGATGCGGCGAGAATGCACGAGAATGGCGGCCAAAGCGGCCGGCGTTATGCCGCGGATTCGTGAAGCCGCTCCCAGGGTTGCAGGACGCGCGTGGGACAGACGCTCTGCCATTTCAGCGGAGAGGCCCGGTATCGACCGGTAGTCGACCTCGGCGGGGAGAAGGACGCTCTCGTCGCGGCGTATTCGCGCCACTTCGCTCTTCTGCCGTTCGACATAGGGAGCGTAGCGATGATCCTCGATGGCCTCGGCGAGGACGGGCGGGTCCCGCTCGGCCAGCTCGGGGGCGAGCCGAACAAGGGCGGAAGTGCCCAGCTCCGGGAAACGGAGCCACTCCATCAGGGCGCGGCGCCCGGAATCGCGGACTTGCGCGCCGGCGGCCTGAAGCTCCCCGGCCGAGCGTTCCGCTGAGAGGATCCGTTCGATCAGCGACCGTTCGGCGCGGCTCGCCGTAAAATGGCGGGCGCGCTCGTTGGAGACGCATCCTGCGGCGATCGCCTTGGGGGTCAGACGCGCCGCGGCGTTGTCGGCGCGCAGGCGGAGCCGATACTCGGCCCGGGCAGTGAGCATGCGATAGGGCTCGGTCACGCCGTGCAGGGTCAAATCGTCGACCATCACGCCGATATAGCTTTCGGTCCGATCGAACAGCACCGGTGAGCTTCCCGCCGCCGCGGCGGCGGCGCTCAGACCGGCGACCAGGCCCTGCGCCGCCGCCTCCTCGTAGCCGGTGGTGCCGTTGATCTGGCCAGCGAGATAGAGGCCTCGCACGTCTCGCACGGCGAGGGTCGGCTCGAGGATGCGCGGATCGACATGATCATATTCGACGGCATAGCCAGGCTGAAGAATCTCGGCTCTCTCGAGGCCATGCATCGAGCGCACGAGCTCGCGCTGAACGTCGGCCGGAAGCGAGGTGGAGATGCCGTTCGGATAGACCGTGAAGTCGTCCAGCCCCTCCGGCTCCAGGAATATCTGATGTCCATCACGGTCGGCGAACCGGTGCACCTTGTCTTCGACGGACGGACAATAGCGCGGGCCCGCTCCCTCGATGACGCCGGCGAAGAGAGGCGATCGGTCGAGATTTGCGCGGATTATGTCGTGAGTCCGCGAATTCGTCCGGGTCACCGCGCAGAACAGCTGGGGTCGCAGGCGCCGCTCGCTCATCGGCGACATCGTCCAATGGCCACCGTCCGATTCCTGTCTCCCGAGGGCGGCCCAGTCGATGGTCCTGCCGTCGAGGCGAGGCGGCGTGCCGGTCTTGAGGCGGGCGAGCGGCAGGCCCAGGCCGCGAAGCTGAGCCGCCAGCGCGGTCGCGGGCCGTTCGCCGACCCGCCCCCCTGGTGAGCTCTCCATGCCGAAGTGCAGCTTCGCCCCCAGGAAAGTCCCGGTCGCGAGCACCACCGCGCCGGCACGCAGCTCGCGGCCGTCCGCCAGCCGAACGCCCTCAGCCCGGCGGCCACGCATGAGCAGAGCGGAAGCCTCCCCCTCGACGACGCGCAGGCTGGCGAGGCGCGACATCATGCATTGGATTGCCGTCTTGTAGAGCTTGCGGTCCGCCTGCACCCGGGGGCCGCGGACGGCGGCGCCCTTGCTCGCGTTGAGCATGCGGTAGTGAATGCCGGCTTCGTCCGCTCCTCGTGCGATCAAACCGTCGAAAGCATCGACTTCACGAACAAGATGGCCCTTGCCGAGACCGCCGATCGCCGGATTGCAGGACATCACGCCGAGCTGGTCCCGCGAAAAGGTGACCAGGGCGACGCTCGCGCCCATGCGCGCCGCCGCCGCAGCGGCCTCACAACCGGAATGGCCCCCTCCGACGACGATGACATCCAGCAGCCGGGACATCCCAACGCCCTAATGTTCCACGTGGAACATGTCCACGTGTATCCCCTTGACATACGTAACTCGTTCCGCCTATAAGAGGGAATGAGCAAGAAGCCCCTCACCATCACGCAGTTCTTCCGCCAGTTTCCGGACGACGAAAGCTGCCTCACTCACCTCTTCAACGTCCGCTTCGGAAAGGGGTATGAGTGCCCCAAGTGCGAGCGGCCTTCGAACTGGTATCGGATCAAAGCCGAGCGGGCCTATTCCTGCCAGTGGTGCGGGCACCACCTCCATCCGACCGTTGGAACGCCGTTCGAAAAGACCCGGACCCCGCTCCAGCTTTGGTTCTATGCGATCTACCTCTTCACCACGACGCGCCACGGCGTCCCGGCGAAGGAGCTACAGCGTCAGCTCGGCGTCACCTACAAAACCGCTTGGCGCATGGGCCACGAAATCCGCCTCCACATGGCGGACGTTGACGGTGACGAGCCCCTTGGCGCCTTCGGGGTTGTCGAGATTGACGAAACGATCTGCGGCGGTGTCGTGAAGACGGGCATTCCTGGCCCGCATTTCGAGAACAAGACGGTCGTTCTTGGCATGGTCGAGCGCGGCGGCGAGATCATGACGAAGGTCATTCCGGCCATCAACCGCGGCACGATCCTTCCGGCCATCGTAGGCAACGTGAAGCGCGGCGCGGAGGTCCACACGGACGCCGCCTATCACTACGACAACCTCTCCTTGAACGGCTATCGGCACCATGCGGTCAATCACAACCGGGGCCAGTATGTCGGCCCGCAAGGCGCTCACACTCAGACGATCGAAGGCTTCTGGTCGCAGCTAAAGCGCGGGATCAACGGAACGCACGTCTCTGTGAGCGGCAAGCACCTCGGCAAATATGCCAAGGAGTTCGAATATCGCTTCAACCGCCGCGATTGCGGCGAGGCGATGCTTTCGGAGCTTCTGACGACTTTCCGGCCATTGCCGCGATAGTGCGCTCGAGCGCGGTGTGATCGCCCTCTTGCGTCTCGCGCTCTTTGATAAATTGATCTATGTTACCCGCCTCGCGGGCTTGCTTAAGCGTGGTCATCATGCGATTCTAGCGCATGGAGAGAGCAATGTCGCGTCCTCGCTCACGGCCCTTGGAATCGCGCCGCGCTTGGCTGTCCGGCTTGGCCGTGATCATAACGACCATCGTCAGTTATATGGCATTCTGGCGCCTCGCACCGGGCATAACGTTCATCGTGGGCTGCGTCGCGCTTGTGACGATGCTGGTGGCGGCGTGGATTGCGGGCGGCGAGCGCGCCCCTAATCAATCTGCGGAGAAATCACCTCCACGACAGAGCGACCTTGGCGCTTAACTTTCCAGTCTCCGTCCACGAACTGCTGCTTGATCTCTAGGCGTATCCGCATCGGGATATTGAGCCGGAACGTTTCTCTCACCGCGCTGCGATCCAGAGCGGCCAAGAATCGCTTGTCTTTCATCGTGGCGTTGAACGTGCCCGGTATGCCCTCTTGTCGGAAGGTCCAAGTCCGCGGCGCATTCTTCAACTGCGGCGTAACGAGGACGACGTCCAGCGTTGAGGACACGACGCGCTCTGAAGGCGCCTCCTCTTCGGGCTCGAACAGGCCGCTGCCCTCGGCAAATTGGTTTGCCGGCACAGTATGAGGCGGCTTCCACTCGGGCTTGTCCGCCACTCCGCCGCCAACGCCGATAATTTTTGGATCCCTTTGGGCCTCATTATAAATCGCTTGCCGGTGGGCCTTAACAGTCGGCTCTTCAGCTATATGCCGATAAGCCTCCTCCATCTGCTGGAGCTGCTTCGGGCTAAATTCCGCCCCCCCTCCGGTCCAATAATCAATCGTTGGCACCGCCGTCGTTGGGATCACAACAGCCAAAGCTATGGTCCATCGAAAAACAAGCGGGATACGCTCCCAACCCTCTTTTATTTGCTCGGCGGCCTGATTCGGCTTGGACCGCTCGACTCTGGCGAGCCATTTTGAGGAGCCTGGCTCGGCCGCCACGAGGCTGACCCGATAATCGTAAGTATCATCTAGAGCTCGGGCCGCTGCCTTAATGCCCCGCGCCCATTCGATCGCCGCTGAGGCCGCCACCTCTAGGTCAACAAGCTCCGTTGGCCGCACGTCGAAGTAAAGGCTTAAGGGTTCGCCCTCGGCCGAGCCTTGCACCTCGTCGCGCTCAAAATGGTACCATCGGTCCCAATAAGGCATGCCCCACCCCTTTTCGCGGGAGAGGCTATTCTACATCAACGGCTTAGGTCAATCACGTATGCGAAGGGGATAGGCGTGAACATGTCACTTGCCGATGCAGAACCGGGCGAAAAGGTCGTCGAGCACATCCTCCACGCCGGCGCGGCCGGTGATCCGGTCGACTGCCGCGCGTGCCGACCGCAGCGCCTCAGCGGCGATGAGCAGGTCATCCGATCCGTCTTCATCCAAAGCGGCGAGAGCCTCGGCGAGAGCGCCTCGCTGCCGTTCGTTCGCGGTCACCTCGTCCGCGCGCGGAAGCAGAGTGTCGGCCGTCGTCACGACCGCGTCGACGAGCCGGTCCATGCCCTCGCCGGTCAGGGATGAAACAGGGAGTCCGCCCGGTTGGACCGCCCCCAAGTCGCATTTCGACGCGACGTCGATCGAAGGCGCGCTGGCCGGCGATTCGCCCGGCGCTCCCAGCCAGAGGACGATATCGGCGTCGGCGACCCTTGCGGTCGCACGCGCGACGCCCTCCTGCTCGACGCCGTCCCCCGATTCGCGCAACCCCGCCGTGTCGGTGAAAACGAATGGACGACCGAGGAGCGACAGCGGAACTTCGATAACGTCGCGCGTGGTCCCCGGGGTAGGCGCCGTGATGGCAGCCTCTCGTCCTGCTAAACAGTTGAGAAGACTCGACTTTCCAGCATTGGGAGGGCCTGCGATCACGACGCGCACGCCATCGCGCAGACGTTGCGAGGACGGCCGCTGAAGGAACTGCCGAATCTCGGCGGCGAGTTCCTCGCGGGCCTCGTGCCAGCCGGCGGGCCAGCCCTCGCCCACTTCGCCTTCGTCCGAGAAATCGAGCCTGGCCTCCAGCGCGGCCGACAGACCCAGGATTTGTCCGCGCCACGTCTCCACCAGCCGGCTAAGCGCCCCCTGAGCCGCGCCGAGAGCGGCACGACGCTGCGCCTCCGTTTCCGCCGCGAGGAGATCGGCAAGGCCCTCGGCCTCCGCGAGGTCGAGTCTGCCCGTCTCGAACGCCCGGCGGGTGAACTCGCCGGGCTCGGCCTGCCGCAATCCCTCGATTCGCGACAAGGCACCGAGCGCGACCGCAACTACCGCGCGGCCGCCGTGCAAATGAAGCTCGACGACGTCCTCCCCGGTGGCGCTCTTCGGCCCCGGGAAGCGGACCACGATCGCCCGGTCGAGCAGAATGTCTCCCTCGCGCAGCTCCACCAGGGCCGGGCGCCGGGCTTCGGGCACGCGCCGGCAAATATGGTGCAGCGCAGCATCGGCGCGCGGGCCGCTGATCCGGATAACGGCCAGGGCTGCCGGAGGCGCGCCGGAAGAAAGAGCGTAGATCGTGTCGCCCTTCATCCTCCTGCCCGTTTCATCTCTCTCTCCTCAACGCCACGCCTATGTGTATAGGCGTCGGCTCAGGCAAGAAGGAGAGAGGCGCATGGCCCGAATCCGCATCGATACGCTCGCGGGCGACGGGAGCTTTGACGCCTGGCTCGCCGAGCCCGAGAGCGCGCCGCGCGGATCTGTCGTCGTCATCCAGGAGATATTCGGGGTCAACGAGGGCATACGCCGGAAATGCGCGCGCTGGGCCGAGAGAGGCTATGTGGCGCTCGCTCCCGACCTTTTCTGGCGGCTCGAACCGGGCGTCGAGCTCGATCCCGACGTGCCCGACCAGTTCCAGCGCGCGCTCGAGCTGATGGGGCGCTTCGACCAGGATCAGGGCGTGCGCGACATCGAGGCGTCGATCCGCGCGGCGCGGGAGCGGACCGGGGGCGGCAAGGTCGGCGTCGTTGGTTATTGCCTCGGCGGTCGGCTCGCCTTCATGGCCGCGGCGCGGACCGACGTCGACGCCAGCGTCGGCTATTACGCCGTCGGAATACCCGGCCTCCTCGGCGAGAAGGAAGCGATCGCCAACCCGCTGATGCTCCACATCGCCGGAGCCGACCATTTCGTCGGGCCGGACCAGCAAAAGGCGATGCACGACGGCGTCGACGATCATCCGCGCGTGACGCTCCACGATTATCCGGGCGAGAACCATGGCTTCGCCGCGGAAATGGGCAAGAGGCGGAGCGAGGCCGCGGCGCAGCTCGCCGACCGGCGGACCGAGGATTTCTTCGCCGAGCATGTCGGGTGAGCGAGCCCTATGCCTTCATCCTCCGACAGACCGGGGGGCCCGATGTCCTCGAGGCCGAGCATGGCGATTCGCCCCGCCCCGGCACGGGGGAAGTTCTTGTGCGTCACGAGGCCGTGGGCTTGAACTTCATCGATACGTACCACCGCTCCGGCCTCTACGCTTTGCCGCTGCCCTCAGGGCTCGGATCGGAGGCCGCGGGCGTGATCGAGGCCGTCGGCGACGGGGTCTCCGGCTTCCGCGAGGGCGACCGCGTCGGCTATTTCACCGGACCGCTCGGCGCCTATGCGACGCACCGGGCGATCGCCGCAGACCGACTCGTGAAGCTCCCGGATACGCTCTGCGCCGAAGACGCGGCCGCGATCATGCTGAAGGGCTGCACGGCGGAATATCTGGTCGAGCGCTGCGCCAAGGTGGTCGCGGGCGAGACCGTGCTCGTGTTCGCCGCGGCCGGCGGGGTGGGCTCGATCCTTGTGCCCTGGCTGAAGCATGTCGGAGCCACCGTCATCGCCCATGCCGGCGACAGCCGGAAGGCCGAGCAGGCGAGCGCGCTCGGCGCCGACCACGCCCTTTGGGCCCCGTTCGACGGCCTTGCCGCCGAGGTTCGCGCGCTCACCGGCGGCAAAGGGGTTCCGGTCGTCCTCGACGGTGTCGGCGCGGCGAGCTGGAAGGCATCGCTCGGCGCCGTCGCGCGACGCGGGCTGATCGTCAGCTACGGCAATGCGTCGGGCCCGGTCCCGCCCTTCACCGCGCTCGACCTGCTCACCGCCGGCTCGATATTCGTCACTCGCCCGACGCTGGGCGACTATGTCCCCGACGCCGAGGAGATGCGGCGCTCGGCGGCGCGGCTGTTCGAGCTCGTGGAGAAAGGCGTCGTCCCGGTCCGCATCGGCGCGCGCTTCCCGCTTCTCAAGGCCGCCGAAGCCCATCGCGCGATCGAGGCGCGTCAGACGACGGGATCGACGGTCCTTATTCCCTGAGGCGTCAGCCGAGCCAGCCGGCGAGCGCGGGCTGGAAGTCGTGCCACCCCTCCCAGATCATCTTCACGGCGATGTAGAGGATCATCAGCAGGCCTCCCCAGGCGATCCAATGGTAGCGCTGGACCAGCTTGGCGACGAGATTGGCGGCGAGACCCATCAGGGTGACCGACAAAGCGAGCCCGATAAAGAGAACCGCCGGATGGTCGCGCGCGGCCGCGGCCACCGCCAGCACGTTGTCGAGGCTCATCGAGAGGTCGGCGAGAGTGACCTGGATGGCCGCCTGCAGGAAGGTCTTGGTCCGCGGCGGCCCCTCGACGCCGGGCGTGTCCGGATCGTCCGCCGTAACAAGCTTCGCAGGTCGGAGCTCGCGATACATGTTGTAGGCGACCCAGAGCAGCAGGAGCCCGCCGGCCAGCAATAGTCCCGTGACCTTGAGGAGCGCGGTCGCCACCAGAGCGAAGGAGATCAGGAAGACCAGGGCCATGCCGACGCCGAGCATGATCACCTTCCGGCGCTCCCGCTCCGGGAGCCCCGAGGTCAGCGTTCCCATGATGACGACGTTGTCCCCGGCCATCGTCAGGTCGATGAGGATGACCTGGCCGAGCGTGAGAAGGCCCGCGGCGGTGAAGATATCGGAGAAGTCGAACATCCCGCCTTACTCCGGCGGCTACTGGTTCATCGAGGCGAAGAAATCCTCGTTGGACTTGGCGTCCTTCATCTTGTCGAGAAGGAACTGCATCGCATCGACGGTGCCCATCTGCATGAGGATGCGGCGGAGGACCCACATCTTGGAGAGCGTCCCCTGATCGACGAGCAGCTCCTCCTTGCGGGTGCCGGACTTGCCGACGTCGAGCGAGGGGAAGATGCGCTTATCGGAGACCTTGCGGTCGAGGACGATCTCGGAATTGCCGGTGCCCTTGAACTCCTCGAAGATCACCTCGTCCATCTTGGAGCCGGTGTCGATCAATGCCGTGGCGATGATCGACAGCGAGCCGCCTTCCTCGATGTTGCGCGCGGCGCCGAAGAAGCGCTTGGGGCGCTGCAGGGCGTTGGCGTCGACGCCGCCGGTCAGCACCTTGCCCGAGCTTGGGACCACCGTGTTGTAGGCGCGGCCGAGGCGGGTGATCGAATCGAGCAGTATGACCACGTCCTTCTTGTGCTCGACGAGGCGCTTCGCCTTCTCGATCACCATCTCGGCGACCTGGACGTGCCGGGCAGCCGGCTCGTCGAAGGTGGACGATACCACCTCGCCTTTGACGGAGCGCTGCATGTCCGTGACTTCCTCAGGGCGCTCGTCGATGAGCAGCACGATGAGGTAGCATTCGGGATGGTTGGCCGTGACCGACTGGGCGATG
>DATAIU010000027.1:0-89668 GCA_036262495.1 Allosphingosinicella sp. | reverse complement strand
GGGCCAGCACCCGGTCGGCGACGAAGGGGTTCGTCTCGCGTTCCTGCCCGAAAGTGCTCATCGGGCCGTGGCCTGGAACGAAGGCGGTGTCGGCACCCAAGGGCCAGAGCTTGGTCGTGATCGCGTCGAGCAGATCCTGATGATTGCCCATCGGGAAGTCGGTCCGCCCGATCGAGCCGCGGAAGAGCACGTCGCCGACGATCGCCAGCTTCGATTCGGGATGGTGGAAGACGACGTGCCCGGGCGTATGCCCCGGGCAGTGATAGACGTCGAAAACGATCTCGCCGACGCCGACCCGGTCGCCGTCGACCAGCCAGCGGTCCGATTCGAAGCTCTTGCCCGTGATCCCGTAATTGCGGCCATCGTCCTCCAGGCGGGCGATCCAGAAGCGATCGGCTTCGTGCGGTCCCTCGATCCGGACGCCGAGCTCGTCGGCGAGGATCTTCGCGGAGCCGCAATGGTCGATATGGCCGTGGGTGAGCAGGATCTTCTCGATCGCGACGCCGTGCTGCTTGGTCGCGGCCTTGAGCCGCTCGAGGTCGCCGCCCGGGTCCGTAAAGGCGCCGCGCATCGTCTTCGTGCACCAGACCAGGCAGCAATTCTGCTGCAGCGGCGTCACCGGTATGATCGCGACGCGAAGCGGGGGCTGGGCGGTCATCCGCGGCACATGGCCGCGCCCGGGTCGAGTTGCAACCGGCGGGAGGCCGCCTCTAAGAAGACGGCGCGATGACGCTCACCCATCTCCAGCGGCTCGAGGCCGAGGCGATTCACATCCTGCGCGAGGCCGTGGCTGAATGCGAGCGGCCCGTGATGCTCTATTCGGCCGGCAAGGACAGTTCCGTCCTCCTCCATCTCGCCCGCAAGGCCTTTGCTCCGGCCCGCCCGCCCTTCCCCCTTCTCCACGTCGACACGACGTGGAAGTTCCGGGCGATGTACGAGCTTCGCGACCGCGCGGCCGCGGAGGCGGGGATGGACCTGATCGTCCACCGCAACCCGGAGGCCGAGGCCCGCGCGATCAACCCTCTCGATCACGGCTCGGCGCTCCACACGCAGATGTGGAAGACCGACGGCCTGCGGCAGGCGCTGGATGCCGGCGGCTTCGACGCGGCGATCGGCGGCGCGCGCCGCGACGAAGAAAGGGTGCGGGCCAAAGAACGCATCTTCTCGTTCCGCTCCCCCGGCCACCGCTGGGAGCCGAAGCGGCAACGTCCGGAGCTGTGGAGTCTCTACAATGCGCGCAAGGCGAAGGACGAAAGCTTCCGCGTCTTCCCGCTGTCGAACTGGACCGAGCTCGACGTCTGGCAATATGTCGAGGCGGAGGGGATCGAGGTCTCGGAGCTCTATTTCGCCGCGCCTCGTCCGACGATCGAGCGCGACGGCACCTTGCTGATGGTCGACGATGACCGGCTCCGCCCCGGGCCGGGCGAGGAGGTGCGCGAACGCTGGGTGCGCTTCCGCACGCTCGGCTGCTATCCCCTTTCCGGGGCGGTCGACAGTCGAGCGACGAGCGTCGCGGCGCTGATCGAGGAGATGCGAACCGGCCGCCAGTCGGAGCGGCAGGGGCGGTTGATCGACCGCGACGGCAAGGCCTCCATGGAGCGCAAGAAGCGGGAGGGATATTTCTGATGGCGGCCGTCATGCCGGCGGAGGCTGGCATCCCAGCGGCTGAAGACCGCCGCGCCTTTCACCCCACGGGGCCCCAGCCTTCGCTGGGGCGACGTTGACGATATGACCGAGAAGACGCTGCTCCGCCTCATTACCTGCGGGTCGGTCGACGACGGCAAGTCGACGCTGCTCGGGCGCCTCCTCTACGAGACCGGCGGCGCCTATGAGGACGAACTGGCCGCCTGCGGGGAGGACCTCTCGCGGCTCGTCGACGGCCTCGAGGCCGAGCGCGAGCAGGGCATCACCATCGACGTCGCCTACCGCTTCTTCGCGACCGAGAAGCGCAAGTTCATCGTCGCCGACGCGCCGGGGCACGAGCAATATACGCGCAACCTGGTGACTGGGGCCTCGACCGCCGACCTGGCCTTGGTGCTGGTCGACGCGCGCAAGGGCGTGCTGACCCAAACGCGCCGGCACTCCTACCTCTGCCGGCTCCTCGGCGTTGGGCGCTTCGTCCTGCTCGTCAACAAGATGGACGCCGTCGGCTACGACCGGGCCGTCTACGATCGGATCGTTGGCGATTATTTCTCGGTAACGGACGCGTTCACGCCGATCCCGGTCTCGGCCCTGCGCGGCGACAATATTTCCGCCCTCTCAGTCGCCATGCCGTGGCACGACGGACCTTCCCTCCTGGAACATCTGGAGAGCGTCGAGCCTTCCGAAACAGACGCGGCCGGACCGTTCGCCATGCCGGTGCAATGGGTGATCCGGGAGGAGAGGCGCGGCTTCGGCGGAATGGTGGCGCAGGGGTCGCTGCGACGGGGCGAAGCCGTGCGGGTCATGCCGGCGGGCACGCGCGCGAGGGTCGCGGCGATCCGGCTCGGCGACGCCGAGCTGGACGAAGCCGTCCGCGGCCAGTCGGTGTCTCTTTCCTTCTCGGAGGAAGTGGATTGTTCGCGCGGCGACGTCGTCGCTTGCGCCGAAGCCGCGCCGGAAGTCGCCGACCAGTTCGAGGCCGCGATCGTCTGGATGAGCGGGGAGGAGCTGGTCGCCGGCCGCCAATATGTCCTGAAGCTCGCTGCGCAGACGGCGCTGGCCACGATCCATACCCCGAAATACGAGATCGACGTTGAAACGTTCGACGAGGTCCCTGCCCACGGCCTGCAGCTGAACGGCATCGGCGTCGCGAACCTCTGGACCGACCGGCCGCTCGTCTTCAGGCCGTACGAGGAGAATCGCGAGCTCGGCGGCTTCATCCTGATCGATCGGGTCAGCAACGAGACGGTCGCTGCCGGCCTGATCCGCCATGCGCTTCGACGTTCGCAGAACCTCCACCCGCAGGCGCTCGAAGTGACTCCGGCGGCCCGCGCCGCGATCAAGGGGCAAGAGCCGCGCCTGCTCTGGTTCACCGGCCTGTCCGGGGCGGGCAAGTCGACCATCGCCAACCTCGTCGAGAAGAAGCTGCACGCGATGGGCCGCCACACTTTCCTGCTCGACGGCGACAATGTCCGTCTCGGCCTCAACCGCGATCTCGGCTTCACCGACGCCGATCGGGCCGAGAACATCCGCCGAGTCGGCGAGACGGCGCGGCTGATGCTCGATGCCGGGCTGATCGTGCTGGCGGCCTTCATCAGCCCGTTCCGGGCCGAGCGCCGGATGGTGCGGGAGATGCTTCCCGAGGGCGAGTTCGTCGAGATCTTCGTCGACGTGCCGCTGAACGTCGCCGAGGAGCGCGATCCCAAGGGGCTCTACGCCAAGGCGCGCGAGGGACGCATCCCAAATTTCACCGGTGTCTGGTCGCCCTACGAGGCGCCCGAGCGCCCGGAGATCCGGATCGACGCGGCCGCGATGAGCGTCGAGGCGGCGGCGGATGAGATCGTCCGCTACTTGGTTGCGCCGCGGTGATGGACGAGGCCGCGGTTCGGGCCTCGCGAGGCCCGTTCGCCGGCCGCGACGGCCACCTCGACGCGCCTTACTGGACGACGCCGGCCGACGTCGTCGAGCGGATGCTCGACCTCGCCGGCCTGACGGCGGACGACAGGCTGATCGATCTCGGATGCGGCGATGGCCGGATCGCGCTGGCGGCCGCGGGGCGCGGCGCTCGGGCACTCGGCATCGACCTCGATCCGGGCCGTATCGCGGAGGCCCGACTCGCCGCGGCCGCGGCGGGCCTCGAAAGCCTCACGAGCTTCCGGAAAGAGGACCTGTTCGAAACGCCGCTCGCGGATGCGACCGTCGTCTCCCTCTACCTTCTGGCTCACGTCAACCGTCTGCTCGAGCGGCGTCTGCGCCGCTTCCTTCGGCCGGGCAGCCGGGTCGTAAGCCATGCCTATCCGATCGGCGGCTGGGAGCCGACGCGATCCGTGGAGACGCCCGACCGGCGGCGCCTCTACCTCTGGGTGGTCGCGAGCGTCGCGTAAGCGAAGAACCGGTGCGATAGCGCTGCTGGGCGCGGATGTTCGCGGCGACCTCCTCGGGAAGCCGATTCGTACAGATCATGACAGGCGGGCGCCCGGTAGGAAAATCGCTTCCGGCGGCGTAAGCTGGGTACGGTGAAGCGCGTCCCTGCCCTCTTTGTCGGCCTCATCGCCGCCGGCTGCGCGACGCCTTCCCCCGCGCCTCCGGCGCCGCCTTCGCAAAGCCATGCCTGGGCGACGTTCGACGCGGGCGGCATGATCCGCTCCGGCGCGGGAGGCATTGCCGACCGCTCGACGGGGCGCGCCGTGACGATCGACGATCCGGTTCGGATCGCCTCGATCACGAAGCTGCACGTGGCGCTGGGAGTGATGCGGCTGGTCGAGCAGGGCAAGCTCGACCTCGATCGCGACGTCTCGGACTGGCTCGGCTGGAGGCTGCGCAATCCGGCCTTCCCCGACCGGGCGATCACTCTGCGGCTGATTCTTTCGCACACCTCCAGCCTGCGGGACGGGATCGACTATGCCCTGCCGCTGGATACGAGCGTCGAGAAAGCGGTCGCCTCACCGGAGGCCTGGGATGCCGAGCATCCGGCGGGCACCTTTTTCCGCTATTCGAACCTCGGCTTTCCGGTCGTCGCGTCGGTGATGGAGAAGGCGACGGGCGAGCGGTTCGACCGGCTGATGGACCGCCTCGTGCTGAAGCCGCTCGGCCTCTCCGCGTGCCTCAACTGGACGACCTGCTCGGACGACACCGTCGCCCGGGCCGTCGTGCTCTACGGCCCTGACGGCCCGGTGAAGGACGATCTCCACGGCAAGCGCCCCGCCTGCCCCGTCGTGGCGGGCGCGGGCGGGGGCTGCGACCTTTCGGCCTACCGGCTCGGCGCCAACGGCGCGCTCTTCTCGCCGCAGGGCGGCCTGCGCATCTCGGTCCGCGACCTCGCGAAGGTGGGGGCCATGCTGCTCCGCAAAGGCCGGCTCGCCGACGGCTCGCGCTTCCTCAGCCAGGCCAGCCTCGCGGAGATGGCCCGCCCGCGCTGGCGCTTCGACGGCTCGAACGGCGACAGCGAGAACGGCTTTTATTGCGGCTACGGCCTCGCCATGCAGGCGCTCGCCCAATGCCGACCCAGCGACGACCCGTTCGGCGACGGCCGGCCCCGCCGCGGCCATGCCGGCGACGCCTACGGCCTGCGCTCCGGCCTCTGGATCGACCCCGCGACCGGCAAGGGCATCGCCTATTTCGCCACCGGGCTCGGCGACGATCCCCCGCGCGGTCGTTCGGCCTATCGTGCAATCGAGGAATGGCTGGCGGCGAAGGCGCGCTAGGGCAGGGAATGGCCGTTCGCCTGCTCAAATGGCTGCTCGCCGTCGCGCTGCTCGCCGCGCTGGCGCTCGCCGCGTGGGATGTCGCGACCTACGACAAGGCCGCCTGGCGCGCCGATTTCTCGCGGCTGAAGCGCGACATGGCGCAGGGCTATGCCAATCTCGACTGGATCGCCACGCACCGCCGCCTCGACGTTGCGGCTTTGGCCGGCGAGACGGAGGACCGGCTCGATTCCGCCCATAGCCGCCTCCGCGCATGGTTCGCGCTGAAGCGCTTCATCGACCGGTTCGACGATCCGCATTTCCGCGTCGAGGACCATGATCCGGACGTTCCCTATCGCGGCTCGGTATCGCCGCGGCCGCGGCCGGCCGGCAAGGATTGCGCGGCGGCCGGCTATGACGAGGGCGAGCACGCCTTTCGCTTCCCCTTCGAGAAGCTGCCGGGGTGGCGGGTCCTTGCCGAAGGGGCCTTCCCGACCGGCATAGCAGACCGGACCGGGGTGATTCGCATCGCCCAGCTCTCCGAGGACCGTTATCTCGCGGCCTGCACCCTCGCTTTTCGACCCGGCCTTTCGAAGCGCGCCCTGCAGCTCGACACGCGGCGGGTCCTTCAGGGCCAGCTCAGGAAGCGCATCGCCGCGCTGAAGGCGGCCGGCGCGACGCGGATTCTCGTGGACCTGACCGGCAATGGCGGGGGCAGCGAATGGGTGGCGGAAGTCGTCGCGCTCTTTACCCCGCTTAGGCTCGAACGACCCGCGCCGCGTGTCGTCGGACCTAGCTGCGACCGGTCGGCAATTTGGCGGGGCCGCCCGTCGCCCTGCGAGGTGTTCGCGCCGCCACGCGCCGGGCCCGCCCGCATCCGCGGAACAGGCGAGTGGCGGGGCACCGTGCTGGTGCTGGTCGACAAGGACACCGCCTCGGCGTCGGAGGATTTCGCCGGCTGGATCCAGGATGGCGGCGTCGGGCGCATCCTCGGCGCGCGCACCGCCGGCGCCGGCTGCGGCTACATGGACGGCGGCACGCGCACGTCGCTGAAGGTTCTGCCCGTCGACGTGCGAATGCCCAATTGCGCCCGCTTCATGAAGAACGGCCTGAACGAGATCGAGGGCATCCCGCCCGACATCGCCTTGCCGATGGAAGAGCCCGACAAGGCCGCCGACGCGCTCGCCCGCCTCCTCGCCGGCCGCTGAGCCTCAGTCGGTCGCCGCTTTGCCGGCCGGCTCGCCCAGCAGATAGCGCTTCCAGAACATCAGGCTCGCCCAGAAGGCGTAATCCTGATTCTCCTTCTTGGCGAAGCCGTGGCCTTCGTTCTGCGCCAGGAGGTGCCAGGCGGGATTGTCGTTGCGCCGCACGGCCTTCACGATCTGCTCGGCTTCGGATGCCGGCACCCGGGGATCGTTGCCGCCGGTCTGGACCATCAGCGGGATGCGCAGCTCCTTGACTCGCGTCAGCGGCGAGATGGCGAGCAGCTTCTTCCTCTGCGCGGGGTCGCGCTCGTCGCCATATTCGACCCGCCTCAGGTCGCGGCGATAGCTCTGCGTGTTCTCGAGGAAGGTGACCCAGTTGGAGATGGCGACGATGCAGTTCGCCGCCTTGAAGCGGTCTCCGTACCGGATTGCGCTCGCATAGCACATGTAGCCGCCGTAGCTGCCGCCGGTCTCGGCGAAGCGGGACGGATCGAGCGCGGCATCGCGGGCGAGGAGATCGAGGAAGGCGCCGATGTCCTTGACGCTGTTCTCGCGAAGGTCCGGGCCGTTGTCGAGCGCGACGAAGCGCTTGCCGAAGCCGGTCGAGCCGCGGACGTTAGGGTAGAAGATCGCGATGCCGAGCTCGTTGATCAGATAGTTGGTGCGGCCCAGGAACCCCGGGCGCGACTGGCCCTCGGGCCCGCCGTGGATGTTGAACAGCAGGGGGCGCCGGCCGGGAAATTTCCTCGGGTCCGGGCGGTAGAGGAAGCCCGAGATCGGCTCCCCGTCGAAGCTCCTGGTCTGGACGAGAACGGGCTCGACGTTGCGCTTGGGATCGAGGCCGCCGGTCTCGCTCTCGGTCCAGCGCACGACGGCGAGCGTCTTCGGATTGACGACGTAGACGTCGGCGGGCGCGCGCGCCGACGACATGGTGATGGCGATATCGCCCCACGGCGCGACCTCGAGGCCGCCCGCGGTGCCGGCCGGAAGGCCGGCGACGGTGCGGCTCTTGCGGGTCCGCGTATCGAGCAGCTTCAGCCGGCTGATCCCGGCCTCGTTGATCGTGTAGGCGATGAAGCGCCCGTCGTCCGAGATGTCGAAATTCTCGACGTCCCATTTCGGCTCGGGCGCGACCGCGGTGAAACGGCCGGTCCGCGGGTCGAGGGTTCCCAGCCGCTGAAAGTCCGAGCCTTCGTCGGAGGTCACCCAGAGCGTGCCGTTCGGCGCATATTGGGCGCCGCCGTAGGCGATCGGCTTGGAATGATCGCCGATCGGCGCCATCCGGCCGGTGGCGACGTCGATCGTGTAGAGGTTCGACTTGTTGACGGACAGATATTCGCCGACCACCGCCGTCTTCCCGTCGGGCGCGAAGTCGTTCAGCCCCCAGCCGCCGCCCTTGACCTCCGCGAGCAGGCGGTTGGTGGAGGGGCTGCGCGGATCGACGATCCAGATGTCGCTGTCCGTCCCGTTGCGCCGGGTCGAGGTGTAGGCGAGCCAGCGCCCGTCCTGGCTCCACGCGTTGATGGAGTTGCGGCTCTTGCCGTCCGTGAGAAGCTGCAGGCGGCCGTTTTCGAGCCGGTAGAGCTGCCAGAACTCGCTTCCGCCGACATCCTTCTGGACGACGAGCACGTCGCCCTTGCCGCGCGCGTAGCTGGCTCCGGCGATCGGCTCCGCCTCGAACGTGATCTGGCGGCGCATGCCGAGCGGCGCCCTCACTTCATGGAGCTGCGACGTGTTGGCGAAACGGGTCGAAATCACCAGCGAGCGGCTGCGCGGATTCCAGCCGTCGAGGGAGGCGGTACGAAATTCCATGTAGGGCCGAGTCTTCTCGGCCAGTTCGCCCGGTATCGAAGGGATGCCGTCGGCGACGATCGCGGCGGGCTTGTCGACGATCCAGTTGGGACCCTGTGCGAGAGCCGCTACGGCGGCTGGGAGGCCGCAGGCGAGGAGCAACAGGCGAAGGCGCATCGTGCGATCCTTTCCGATCAACTTCGCGAGACGGCTAGCGGCGGAGCCCTGCCCGCGCAATCGCCGTATCAGCACTCGACGACGTTGACAGCGAGCCCGCCGAGGCTCGTTTCCTTGTAGCGCTCGTTCATGTCGAGGCCGGTCTTGCGCATCGTCTCGATGACCTGGTCGAGGCTGACCAGGTGCGAGCCGTCGCCGATCAGGGCCAGGCGCGACGCCTCGATCGCCTTGATCGCGCCGACCGCGTTGCGCTCGATGCACGGCACCTGGACGAGCCCGGCGACCGGATCGCAGGTCAGGCCGAGATTATGCTCCATGCCGATCTCGGCGGCATTCTCGATCTGCCGGACGGTGCCGCCCAGGACGGCGGTGAGGCCGGCCGCGGCCATCGAGCAGGCGACGCCGACCTCGCCCTGGCAACCGACCTCGGCGCCGGAAATGGAGGCATTTTCCTTGAACAGGGAGCCGATCGCCGAGGCAGTGAGCAGGAAATCGCGGACGCCGGCGGCGTTCGCCTGGGGCGTGAAGCGCTGGTAGTAACGCAGGATCGCTGGGACGATCCCGGCGGCGCCGTTCGTGGGCGCGGTGACGACGCGGCCGCCCGCGGCATTCTCCTCGTTCACCGCGAGCGCCCAGAGATTGACCCAGTCCATAACGGTCAGCGGGTCCGACAGCGTGCGCTCGGCGCGCTCGAGGAGCAGCTTGTGGAGGCCCGGCGCGCGCCGCTTCACCTTGAGGCCGCCGGGCAGGATGCCTTCGCGGCCGATGCCGCGGTCGATGCAGGCCGCCATCGCCTCGGCGATCGCGTCCAGCCGCCGGTCTATCTCCTCATCCGAAAAGCGTGCGCGCTCGTTGGCGCGCGCGACCTCGGCGATGGTGAGGCCGTCGCGCTCGGCGATGTCGACGAGCTCCTCCGACGAGCGATAGGGATAGGCTATGTCCGCGAGGCCCTCGGGCGGCGCGTTGCGCGCTATCGCCGCTTCGTCGATCACGGCGCCGCCGCCGGTCGAATAATAGATCGCGCTCGCGAGGTGGGCGCCGGTCTCGTCATAGGCGGTGAAGCGCATGCCGTTCGAATGGTGGGGGAGGCGCTCGCGCTGGAGGAAGCGAAGGTCGCGCGGCTCGTCGAAGCCGATCTCCCGCCGGCCGCCGAGGCGCAGGCGCCCGCTCGACCGCACCGCCTCGATGACCGTGTCGGCGGCGTCCGGATCCAGGCGGTCCGGCCGCTCGCCGGAAAGGCCGAGGAGGATGGCACGGTCGGTCGCGTGGCCCTTGCCGGTCAGGGCTAGCGAGCCGTAAAGGTCGGCCTGCACGCGGGCGGTTCGCTCGATCAGCGACTTTTGCGACAGCGTCTCGACAAAGCGGCAGGCGGCCGTCATCGGCCCCATCGTGTGGGAGCTCGACGGGCCCACCCCGATCTTGAAGAGGTCGAAGACGCTGGTGACCAACGAAAAAGCTCCTGACGCGCCGGCAGATGGGCCTCCCCGCCCTTTCTGGCAAGGCGGCGAAGCGTTCGTCCTGCTCGACTTCGAAGGGGTGCGGCGCCTGTGGCGGAACCCCGTCGAATGGGTCGAGGCGCGGGCTCCCGACGAGGTGCGGCCTGCGCTCGAGCGCCTGCGTGGCCGCGAAGCCGCGGGCTTCCTGGCCTATGAGGCCGGTCATTCCCTCGAGCCGAAGCTCGACCCGCTGGCCCTTCCCCCAGGGCCAAGCGAGCCGCCCTTGCTATGGTTCGGGATATTCGAGACGGCGTCATCTGCGATAGAGCCGCTTCCCGACCCTCGCGGGGCGTGGGCAGGCCCGCCCGTCCCGCTGGTCGACCGCGGCGCGCACGAAGCGGCGATCGAGGCGGCGAAGGCGCACATCCTCGACGGCGACATCTACCAGGCCAACCTCACCTTCCCGGCGCAGGTCGCGACGGCCGGCCACCCCCTCGCCCTCTACGAAGCGATCCGGCCGCGTGCCCGCGCCGGCTGGGGCGGCGTCGTCTTCACGGGCGCACACTGGGTCCTCTCCTTCTCGCCCGAGCTCTTCTTCACGATCGAGGGGCGGACGGTGACCGCGCGGCCGATGAAGGGCACGGCGCCCGCGGATACGGACCCGGGGGCGCTGCGTGCGGACCCGAAGCAGCGCGCCGAGAATTTGATGATCGTCGATCTGATGCGCAACGACCTCGCCCGGGTATCGCGTCCCGGTACGGTAGAGGTCCCGAAGCTCTTCGAGGTCGAACGCTACCCGACCGTGCTGCAGATGACCTCGACGATCGTCTCCGAGCTGGCCGAAGGCCGCGACGCGGTCGATCTTCTCCAAACCATATTCCCCTGCGGTTCGGTCACGGGGGCGCCCAAGATCCGGGCCATGGAGATCATCGCGGCGCTCGAGGAGCGTTCTCGCGGACCCTATACCGGTAGTATCGGCAGGCTTGCCTCGTCCGGCGATGCGGCGTTCAATGTCGCCATCCGCACTCTGGTGATGCGGGACGGAGAGAATGGCGCGCGGATGGGCCTGGGTTCGGGAATCGTCGCCGACAGCGAGGCGGGCGCGGAATGGCGCGAATGCCTCGCCAAGGGGGCGTTCGTCGCGACCGCGCGGCCGTTCGACCTGGTCGAGACGATGCGCTTCGACCCGCATGACGGCATTTTCGAGCTGGAGCGGCATCTCGCCCGCCTGAAGCGCAGCGCGCAGGCGCTCGGCTTCGCCTTCGACCGCCACCATGCCCGCAACGAGCTCCAGGCCGCGACCTTCTTCCTCAAGGCGTCCCGCAAGCTTCGACTCCTCCTGTCGCGAACGGGCGCGATCTGCGTCGAAGCGCGCCCTGTGCCGGCGCCGTCCGCCGGCCCGGCCGAGGTCATGCTGGCGGCGCTCCCCGTCGATCCGGACGACTTCCGGCTCCGCCACAAGACGAGCGACCGGCGATTCTACGACGAGGCGCGCGAGGCGTCGAGAGCCTTCGAATGCGTCTTCGTCGACCCCGATGGACGAATCACCGAGGGCAGCTTCACAAGCGTCTTCGTCGAGCGGGACGGCCGGCTCCTCACCCCGCCGCTGTCGGGTCCCGTGCTCCCGGGCATCCTCCGAGACAAGCTGATCGAGGAAGGCGAAGCGGAGGAAGCCGAGCTCGGCCCCGAGGATCTCACCGGCCCCTTCTTCATCGGCAATGCCGTGCGCGGCCTGATCCCGGCGCGCCTGGTCAGGCGGCCAGCGGAAACCTGAGCAGCCGGTCGGCGACGGGAACGAGCGCTTCGGCGCGCGCGCCGACGGCGCGGACGATCTCGGGATGCGCGGCGTCGAGGCCGCCGGTCAGCGCTCCGAAAGCCGGCAGAATGAGCTTTCGCTCGGTCGCGACGAAGCAGCGCCGCGAGACCAGGCGGCCGCGATGCTGGATGCGAAGCTTCGGGTGGAAATGTCCGGACAGCTCAGGGCGCGGCTCGGCGGGATCGGCTTCGTGGCGGAGGAGCAGGCCGTCGACCTCCGCCTCCTCGACTATGTCCCCGCCGCAATGTTCGGCGATGGCCGGGTCGTGGTTGCCGGTGATCCAGGTCCAGCGCAGCGTGCCGGTCAGCCCGGTCAGCAGGTCCCGCGCGCGCTGCGGCAGGCGCTCGCAGCCGTTGCGGTCGTGGAAGCTGTCGCCGAGGCACCAGATTTCCGCGGCGCCGGTCGAAGCCGCGAGCGCGGTCAGGTCGGACAGGGTCGCGACCGAATCGTAGGGCGGCAGCATCTGGCCGAGCCTGGCGAACCAGCTCGCCTTCTCGAGGTGGAGGTCGGCGATCAGCAACGCGCGCCGGGCGGGCCAGAACAGCGCGCCCTGAGGCAAGGCCATCAGATCCCGGCCACAGAACGAAAAGCGAACCATGGCGGCAGCTATAACCCACCGCCGCCACGGTTCAATAAGGGAAGTTCAGGCGTTCTCGCGTTCCGAGGCAGGGGCGCTTTCGCGGCGCTCCTCGCTTTCGGCATCGATCGTCCGCGACGCGCCGGCGCCGATGTCGATCTTGCGCGGCTTCATCGCGTCGGGGACTTCGCGGACGAGCTCGATCGAGAGCAGGCCGTCCTTCATGTCGGCGCCCTGGACCTGGACGAAATCGGCGAGCTCGAAGCGGCGCTCGAACGCGCGCGTCGCGATCCCGAGGTGGAGGAAGCTGCCGTCGCGATTGCGGTTCTCGGCCTTGCGCCCCGTCACGACGAGCAGGTTCTGGCGCGCGGTGATGTCGATATCGCCGGGGCCGAAGCCGGCGACCGCGAGCGTGATCCGGTAGCGGTCGTCGGCCAGCTTCTCGATGTCGTAAGGCGGATAATTGTCCGACTGCTCGGCGCGCGAGCTTTCCAGGAAATCGAACAATTGGTCGAAGCCGACGGTCGAACGGCGGTACGGGGTGAAATCGAAGCTTCTCATCGTTCCATGTCCTCTGCTTGAGCAACATCGCTGATGAGGGGTTCGGGCAAAGAGCCTGGCGCCCCTCGCGAAACAGGCCGGACACCATGAACGGGTCGCCCGACATCCCGAGATTTAGGAGGCCTCGGGCCCGTTTCAAGCGTCCGCAGCGGCCGCTCCCCGCGGAAGAACCCGCTCGAGCGCGGCGGCGAGCTCGTCGAGGCTGAAGGGCTTGCGAAGAACCGGCACGCCGGGCCCCAGAGCGGCCTCCAGCTGCTCGCTCTCCGCATAGCCGGTGACGAAGAGGATCGGGAGCCCCGGCCGCAGGTCGCGCGCCCCTCGCGCCACGTCGGCGCCGTTCATCTCGGGCATTGCATAGTCGATCAAGGCGAGGTCGACATCGGCCTCCGCCAGCGCCCCGAGGGCCTCCGCCCCCGAAGCCGCGGCTACGACTTTGCAGCCGAGTCCCTCGAGGGCGTCGGAGAGGAAAGCGCGGACGTCGTCATCGTCGTCGATCACCAGCACTGACGCGTGCTGGAACGGCCGTTTGGCCATCGCGGCTGCGGGCTCCGCGGCCTGAAGCGCCGCCTCGGACCCCGGATCGGCCGCCGGGAAGAGGATGTCGACATGGGTCCCCCGCTCTTCGGCGCTGTCAATTCGTAAGGTGCCGCCGGCCTGGCGAGCGATTCCGTAGACCTGGGCAAGCCCGAGGCCCGTCCCCTTGCCCAGCGGCTTGGTCGAAAAGAAGGGTTCCGGCGCCCGCGCCGCGACCTCGGCCGGCATTCCGTGACCGGTGTCGCTTACCCGGACTCGGACGAACTCGCCGGCTTCGTGGTCGGGACCGGCCGGCAGGGTCTCGCGGCAAGTCGCGATGGAAAGGGTGCCGCCGTCCGGCATCGCGTCACGCGCGTTGATCGCAAGGTTGAGGATCGCATTTTCCAGCTGGTTGGCGTCGCAGAGCGCGCAGCCGGCATCCGGATCGAGGTCGGTTTCGATCCGCACCGCTCCTCCGATCGTGTGGCGGAGCAGTCGCTTCATCGTCTCGATGACCGCGTTGACGGCGACCGGCGCCATGCTGATCCGCTGGATGCGCGAGAAAGCGAGGAGCTGCCCGGTGAGCTTCGCCCCGCGCCGCGTCGATTCGAGCGCGGTCTCGGCGATTCGCTTCAGCCGCGGCTCCTCGACGCGCGACGCGATCAGCTCGAGCCCACCGAGGATCGGTGTCAGCAGGTTGTTGAAGTCGTGCGCGATGCCGCCCGTGAGCTGGCCGACAGCCTCCATCTTCTGGGCTTGGCGGAGCGCCTCCTCGGCCTTGAGCCGCTCGCCCACTTCCGCCTGGAGGCGGTCGAGCGCGGCGCTGAGGTCCGCCGTGCGCTCAGCCACGCGCCGCTCCAGCGTGTCGTTGACCTCGCGCATCGCCGCTTCCGCGGCCTTTGTCTCGGTGACGTCGATCGCGACGCCGATGAAGCCGACATGCTCGCCCTGCGGCCCCCAGCGCGGCTGCGAGATCGAGCGCAGCCAGCGCCACTCGCCGTCGCCGCGCTTGTAGCGGCCCTCGAGCCAGAAGAGCTCGAGCGTCGCCTCGCCGGCGAGCGACTCGCGCACGACCTGGTCGACATCGTCGGGGTGAATGCGGGAGCGCCAGTCGTAGTCGAGCGCCTCCTCGTACGGAACGCCGAGGAAATCCGCATAAGCGATGTTGACGAAGCCGCGGCGGCGGTCGAGCTTCGTCACCCACATCGGCACTGGCGCCGCGTCGGCGATCAACCGGAAGCGCTGCTCGCTCTCGCGCAGCGCCGTCTCCGCGAGATGGCGCTCGCGGGCCTCGAGGATCTGGGCGGTCGTCTCGATGCAGACGCAGAAGATTCCGGCCGCCTCGCCGTCGTCGCCGCGCAGCGGGCTGTAGGAGAAAGTGAACCAGGTCGCCTCCGCATAGCCCTTGCGGGTCATGGTAAGCGGCAGATTCTCGTAGAAGCTCGCCTCCCCGGCGACCGCTCGCTCGGCGATGGGCCGGACGTCGTCCCAGATCTCGGCCCAGACGTCTTCGAAGGCGTGGCCGAGCGCCCCGGGATGCTTCCCGCCGAGGATCTCCGCATAGGCGTCGTTGTAGATCAGCCTGAGCTTCGGGCCCCAGGCCAGGAACATCGGGAATTTCGACGAGAGCAGAATTCCCGTCGCCGTCTTCAGCGCCTGCGGCCAGCGTTCCGGCGGGCCCAGCGGCGACGCCGTCCAGTCGAACCGGCGGATCCGTTCGCCCATCGCCCCGCCCTCGGCGAGGAAGGAAGCGATCGGAGGATCCCGGCCCGAGCCCGTGGCGGTCGCCATCTTTACTCCCGTGCGCGCCCCCCGGCGTCGCCACGGGCAAGGACTAAACCCGCGCCGCGCGTTGGGGAAGCCCTGACGAAAAGGAAAGCGGGGAGCTTGAAACGAACCGGATCGGTTCCAATGTAGGGCGGGCCGGATGCCTGATCGGTCCGGCGAGCGCCCGCCGGGGGCGGGCGCTCCTCACCTTTGTTGCTCTAAGGAGGACAGACATGAGGACCAATTTCGACTTCACGCCGTTCCGCCGCTCCACCGTCGGCTTCGACCGCCTCTTCGATCTGCTCGAAAATACCGGCGGCTGGGCCCAGGCGGAGAATTACCCGCCCTTCGACCTCGAGCGGACCGGCGACGACAGCTATCGGATCACGCTCGCCGTCGCGGGCTTCTCGCCGGGCGAGATCGAGATCACCGCTCAGCAGAACCAGCTGATCGTGACCGGCCGCAAGGACGGCGAGACCGACGGCCGGTATATCCATCGCGGCATTGCCACCCGCGCCTTCGAGCGGCGCTTCGGCCTGGCCGACTATGTCCAGGTCCGCGGCGCCGAGCTGAAGGACGGGATGCTGTCGATCGAGCTGGTGCGCGAGATCCCCGAGGAGATGAAGCCGCGCAAGATCGAGATCGACGCCGCCGCGCCCTCGAGCCGGATCAGCGACCAGCGCTCCGAGAACGACAACAGCGCCCAGAGCCAGGCAGCCTGACGCCGCGCTCTGCGAGGCGGCCCCGGCCCACGCGGCCGGGGCCGCTTTTCGTTGAATGCGACCGCCCGGCGGCGTAATCCTGGCGGCGAGGAGAGACGCGATGTTCACCGACATGCGCCACGGCACGGCCGAGGACTGGGCCCATATCGCCGCCGAGCACGGCAGGCACCAGCGCTCGAGCGCCGCCCGTCAGATCATGGACGGGCTCGCCCGGCTCGAGACCATCGAGGTAGGCTTCGCCGCCAATCAGCTCACCCATTCCCTGATGGCCGGCACGCTCGCCCGGCGCGACGGCGCCAGCGACGAGGAGGTGGTGGCCGCGCTCTGCCACGATCTGGGCAAGCTCTTCTCGATCCCCAATCACGGCCCGATCGCCGCGGAGATGCTCAAGCCCTATGTCCGCGAGGACATCTATCACGCCATCTACTGGCACCAGGAATTCCAGGGCCGCTATTATTTCGAGCATCTCGGCAAGGATCCTGAGGGGCGCGAGCGCTTCAGGAACGAGCGCTGGTACGCGCTCGCCGAGAAGCTCGTCGACGATTGGGACGCGCCCGCCTTCGATCCGGCTTTCGAGGTCGACCCGCTCGAGAGCTTCGAGCCGGAGGTGACGCGGGTCTTTTCCAATGCGAGGGCGATGGTCTAGATCGTCGCCCCAGCGCAGGCTGGGGACCCCAGGGGGTGAAGAGCGCCGACGCCTTTCACCCGCCGGGACCCCAGCCTTCGCTGGGGTGACGGTTTCCACGGAACCCCTGTTCCACCCCCCGGTTCTCGCTGCCATGGCTATCGAACCGGTGCGCTGGCCCGCGCTTTCCGAGTGGCTGCAGGTCCTCCTTCGCACGTGGAAGGAGGCCGGGGACGACAATGTCGGGCTGCTCGCCGCCGGCGTCGCCTTCTACGCCTTCCTCGCCTTCGTGCCTTTGCTGGCCGCCGCCGTGCTGGTCTACGGCCTCGCCGCCGAGCCGGCGACCGTCGCCGAGCATATCCGCAAGCTGTTCGGCGTCTTGCCCCGGGATGCCGCCGCGCTCATCGGCGACCAGCTCAAGGCGATGACCGATTCGCCCGCCGCGGCGAAGGGCTGGAGCCTCGCCGTCGCCGTCGCCCTCGCCATCTACGGCGCCAGCAAGGGGTCGGGCGCGATCGTGACCGCGCTCAACATCGCCTATGAGGTCAAGGAAAGCCGCGGCTTGGTAAAGTCGACGCTTCTTTCACTCGGCATGACGGTGGGCGCGCTGATCGTGCTGGTGATTGCGGCCGCGGGGATCTCCGTGATGGGGTGGGTCGAGACTTTCTTCCCCGGCTTTCCCGGCTGGGCGCATTCGGCGCTGCAGCTCGCCTTCTGGACGGTGGCGGTGCTCGTCGTCGGCCTCGGCCTCGCCGCCGTCCATCGCTTCGCACCCAACCGGCCCGACGCGCCCTGGGTCTGGATCAGTCCCGGCTCCGCGGCGGCGACCCTGGGGTGGCTCGCCGCCAGCCTCGGCTTCGGCCTCTATGTCTCCCACTTCGGCAATTACAACGCGACCTACGGCTCGCTCGGCGGGGTCGTCGTCTTCCTGACCTGGCTCTACCTCTCCGCCTACATCGTGCTGATGGGCGGGGAGCTCAACTCGGAGCTGGAGCGCCAGCAGGCCGCGGCATCGGCTCCCGTCCCGCCGCCCCCATTGATCGAGGCCGAATCGCCTCCGCCGATCCCTGCGCCCACGCCCGCGTCCCGGAGCCCGCCTGCGCCCCAGAAACCGGGGAAAAGGAAAGCGCTGGCCGTCGCCGGGGCGGCCGCCGGCCTGCTCCTCCTGCGCCGCCGCCGGAAGCGCCGTCGGGAGGTGGAATCGGCGGCTGAGCTGTGCTAGGGATCGCTTAGATTTGAGTGACTTGCCCGTCGGGGAGTGGGGAATTTGAGCAAGTTTTTGGTGGCTTTCGGCCGCGCGGCGCCGCGGGTTACAGACGATTTCTTCTCTGTCCGGGCGGCCCGCGAGCTCAGCGCCGACCTGCGCGGCGGCGACATCTTCGTCGTACGAATCGGTCCGCCGCCCTCGACCAGCGGAGACGCGGTCACCCAGGCCGCGGGCGCGCCGATGCCGGTCGACGAGACCTGGGTCTTCACCCTCGCCGACAAGGCGCCGGCGCCCGAAGGCGAGACTTGGGTTCTCCCCCTGGCCCAACTCCAAGGCGGCGAGACCTGGTTGCTGCCGCGCGGCGGCAATGGCGAGCTCGTCCCGACCTCGCTCACCGAAGCGCCGCCGCTCGTCGTTGGGCTGCTCCAGTCGGCGCCGGGCGGTCCGGCGACCATTCTGGCGACCGATCCGCTCGCGGGCGGCTCGGGGGCGTTCGTCGACATGAAAACCAAGACGGTTCTCTCGGGGGGCATCGACGCGCACAGCGACGTCCCCGGCTCCGGCGACGACGACGTGCTCGTCCTCGGCGGGGACATGAACGGATCGCTCTCGATCGGCGGAGCTGGCAACGGCTACGAGCGGATCGTTCTGGTCGCAGGATCGAGCTACAGCCTCGTCGCGGGCGATGCCAACGTCGCGGCCGGGCATCGCCTGACGATCGATGCTGCGGGCCTCGGCCCCCGCGACGCGATCGCCTTCGACGGCACGGCGGAGCTTGACGGCGCCTTCCTGTTTCACGGCGGCGCGGGCGACGACGCGTTCCGAGGCGGCGCGGGCAACGACGTCCTCTACGGCCTCGGCGGCGCGGATCGCCTCGCCGGCGGCGCGGGCGCCGACGTCTTCGCCTATACGGCGGCCTCCGAGTCGAGCGGTCGGAGCTACGACACCCTGGCCGATTTCGATTTCGGTGCGGACAAGATCGACCTGCCCGTGGCGGTGAGCGGCTTCGCCGCGGCTGTCGCCAAGGGCGCCCTGTCCGCCGCCAGCTTCGACGCCAATCTGGGCGCGGCGATGAACGGCCATCTCGGCGCGCACCAGGCCTTGCTCTTCACGCCGGACTCGGGCGACCTTGCCGGCAAGGCCTTCCTGATCGTCGACGCGAACGGCCAGGCCGGCTACCAGGCGGGCGAGGACTATGTCTTCCTGCTCGGCGCCCCGCCGCCGGCCGATCTCGGCAACAATAGCGGCATCTTCGTCTAGAGCGTCTAATCGCGGCGCATCGCGGTCGCGGCGAGGCTCTCCGCCTCGATCAGCAGCTGATCGTCCACCGTCCCCGCGGCCATCCGCTCGCGCCCGATGATAGTCAGGACCGGGACCGCCATCGGCGAGACTCGGTCGAGCGTGACGTGGAGCATCGTCGACTGGGCGCGGTCGAGCAGGCGGGCGAGCCGGCCGACGTCGGTCATCTTCTCGCGCGCGTCGGCCCAGGCGGCCTTCAGCAGCAGATGGTCGGGCTCGTAGCGGCGCAGCACGTCGTAGATGAGGTCAGTGGAGAAGGTGACCTGCTTGCCCGTCTTGCGCTTGCCGGGATGGTGGCGCTCGACGAGTCCGCCGATCACCGCCACCTCGCGGAAGGCGCGTTTCAGCAGATGTGAGCCCTCCACCCAGTCGACGAACTCCTTCTCGAGGATGTCGGCGGAGAAGAGCGCGCCCGGATCCAGGATCGGCTCGAGGCCGTAGCAGGCGAGCGCATAATCGTTGGCGACGAAGCCCAATGGCTTGAGGCCGGCGCTCTCCATCCGCCGCGTGATCAGCATGCCGAGCGACTGATGGGCGTTCCAGCCCTCGAAGCTGTAGGCCGCCATGTAGTGGATCTTCTCGTGGGGGAAGGTCTCGACGAGCAGCTGGTCAGGCGCCGGTATGGCGGAGCGATATTCCTGCACGCTCAGCCAGTCGCGGACCGGATCGGGAAAGCGCGGCCATTGGCTGCGGTCGTGGAGGAAGGCCCGGACGCGGTCGGCGAGGTTGGTGCTGATCGCGATCCGCGCGCCCATGTAAGTCGGAATGCGCGCCGACTTCGAGGTCGCGTGGACGATGAGGTCGACGCCGTCGATCCGCTCCACCTCCAGCACCAGCCCGGAGAAGAAGAAGGTGTCGCCGGGGCTCAGCGTCTCGGCGAAATTGTCCTCGACGGTGCCGAGCAGTCGTCCCCCGCGGAAGCGGACGTAATAGAGCGGCGTGTCGACGATGATGCCGGCATTCATCCGGTGCTGCTGGATGAAGCGGGGATGCGACACGCGCCAGAGGCCATCGGGGCCCTTGGCGATCCGGCGGAAGCGGTCGTAGGCGCGCAGCGAGTAGCCGCCGCTCTCGATGAAGGAGAGGACGGCGCGGAAGGTCTCGGCCTTGAGGCCCGCATAAGGCGCGGCAGAGCGCACCTCGTCGAGCAGCGCCTCCTCGCCGAACGGCGCCGCGCAGGCCACCGCCATGATGTGCTGGGCGAGCACGTCGAGCGCGCCCGGACGGAAGATCTCGGCGTCGAGCGCGCCCTCCTCGATCGCGTCGAGCGCGGCGCGCGCCTCCAGATATTCGAAACGGTTGCCGGGGACGACGATCGCCTCCGAAGGCTCGTCGAGCCTGTGATTGGCGCGTCCGATCCGCTGCATCAGCCGCGACGAGCCCTTCGGCGCTCCCATCTGGACGACGAGGTCGACGTCGCCCCAGTCGACGCCAAGGTCCAGGCTGGCCGTGCAGACCAGCGCGCGAAGGCGGCCCTCGGCGACGGCCTTTTCGACCTTGCGCCGAGCCTCCAGCGCCAGCGAGCCGTGGTGGATGCCGATCGGCAGATGGTCGTCGTTGACCGCCCAGAGATCCTGGAAGATGAGCTCGGCGAGCGATCGCGTGTTGCAGAAGATGAGCGTCGTCCGGTGCCGCTCGATCTCGCGCATCACGCTCTCCGCGGCCCAGCGACCGGAATGACCTGCCCAGGGAATCTTGTCTCCTTCGGGGAACATGATCGCCAGTTGCGCCGGAGCGCCTGGATCTCCCTCGACCAGGTCGACCATCTCAGCGTCGCCATGGGGCGCGAGCCAGCCGCGAAAGGCTTCCGGGTCCGAGACGGTGGCCGACAGGCCGACGCGGCGCATGCCGGGCGCCAGCGCCTGGAGGCGGGCTAGGGACAAGGAGAGCAGATCGCCGCGCTTCCCGGTCGCGAAGGCGTGGATTTCGTCCACGACCACCGTGCGCAGATTCTCGAACAGCAAAGCGCTGTCCTCGTGGCTGAGCAGAAGGCTGAGCGATTCGGGCGTGGTCAGCAGGATCTGCGGCGGCCGCACCCGCTGGCGGGCCTTGCGGTCCGACGGAGTATCGCCGGTTCGGGCTTCGACCCGGATCGGCAGGTCCATCTCCACGAGCGGCGTGAGGAGGTTGCGCTGGACGTCGACCGCCAGGGCCTTCAGGGGCGAGATGTAGAGCGTGTGCAGCCCGTCGGCCGGGTGCTCGATCAGCTCGGCGATCGTCGGAAGGAAGCCAGCCAGCGTCTTGCCCGCGCCCGTCGCCGCGACGAGCAGGGCGCTCCGCCCCGCCCGAGCCGCACGCAGCATGTCGAGCTGGTGCCGCCGCGGCGCCCAGCCCTTGCCTTGAAGCCAGCCGGCGATCGCCGCCGGAAGCGCGTCAGGCGCCGTCGTCATCCTCGCGCCGCCGCGCGGCTTCCTCCTCGCGGTAGAGGTCGCGCGTCGCGGCCTCCGTCCGTCCCGCATCGCCGCGGGCGCGGCGATTGCGCGAAAGGGCGAAGAGGAGGACGCCCGCGAGCGCCGCCACGGCGACGATGTCGATGATTATCCAGCCGGCTCCGCCGAGGTCCATAATCGCGCTCCTTCCCTTAGCCTCCGCCTTGGCGGCGCAGGCCATCAAGGCCATATAGCTCCCGATGGCCCGCCTCGGTTCCTGGATCGAGCCTTCTCCAGAGGGCCTCTATTTGAGGCCGGCCGACGCCTGGGTCGATCCGGGCGTGCCTAAGGCCCGCGCCCTGGTCACGCACGGCCACGCCGACCACGCCCGCGGCGGCCACGGTCGGGTTTACGCCACGCCCGAGACGCTCGCCATCATGGCATGCCGGTACGGCCCTCAACCCGGGGGCCGGGCCACCCCCTACGGCGAGGCGATTCGGGTCGGCGAGGTCGAGGCGACCTTCGTCCCCGCCGGCCACGTCCTCGGCTCCGCGCAGATAATGCTCGAATATCGCGGCGAGCGCGTCGTCGTCTCGGGCGACTACAAGCGCCGCCCGGACCCGACCTGCCCGCCTTTCGAGCCCATCCCCTGCGACATCTTCATCACCGAGGCGACCTTCGGTCTCCCCGTCTTTCGCCATCCCGACACCGGTTCCGAGATCGACCGCCTGCTCGCTCGCCTCCATGAGAATCCGGAACGCTGCATCCTCGTAGGCGCCTATGCGCTCGGCAAAGCGCAGCGCCTGGTCATGGAGCTCAGGGGCCGCAACCACCTCGATCCGATCTACATACACGGCGCGCTGCAGCGTCTGTGCGACCTCTATCGCGAGTGGGGCGTCGATCTCGGCGACCTCAGGCCCGCCACCGGCGCCTCGAAAGAGGAGCTGCGCGGCCATATCGTCGTGGCGCCGCCGGGCTGCCTCAACGACCGCTGGTCGCGGCGCCTCCCCGACCCGATCACCGCCATGGCCTCGGGCTGGATGCGCGTCCGCCAGCGCGCCCGCCAGCGCAACGTGGAGCTGCCGCTGATCGTCTCCGATCACGCCGATTGGGACGAGCTCACCCGGACGATAGAAGAGCTCCGGCCGCGCGAGGTCTGGATCACGCATGGCCGCGAGGATGCGCTCATGCACTGGTGCATGACCCGCCAGATCAAGGCGCGCGAGCTCAACCTCGTCGGCCGCGAGGATGAGGACGATTGAGCTTTAGTCAGGCGAGATCGACCATCGAAATGAGCGCTATCGCCGCGACCGCCAAAATCCCCCACCTGACCCCGCGCTCGACGGCGAAACTGCCCGTGCGCGAGAGGATGAGGGCGCTGGTCGGCATGATGAGAATGAAGAGGCCGAGGGTCAGCGCCGCGCCGGCCTTCCAGCCGAGCTCGAGCCCCCCGTAGATCGCGAGCGCCGCCCAGGCGACGCAAAAGGCGAGCGCCTCCGGGTAGAGCCTCGGCATCAGTGCCCGGCCTGCGGCCCGCGCTCGAGGCCGGAGAGAGCGAGCTGCTCGTCGATCTGGGCCATCAGCCGCTCGAGGCCGGCCTCGTCCTTCGCCTCCGCGCGGGCGACGAGGACGTCCTGGGTGTTCGAGGCGCGGAGCAGCCACCAGCCGTCCTCCGTATTGACCCGCGCGCCGTCGGTCCGGTCGACGCGGGCGCCCTCCGCCGTAAGCCGTTCGAGCACCTCGTCGATCACCGGGAACTTGCGCGCCTCGTCGACCTGGAAGCGCATCTCGGGCGTGTTGATCATCGCCGGCATGTTCGAACGCAGCCGCGTGAGCGAGCCGCCGAGCTTCGCGACCGCCTCGATCAGGCGCACCGCCGCATAGAGCGCGTCGTCGAAGCCGTACCATCGGTGCGCGAAGAATATGTGGCCGCTCATCTCGCCGGCCAGCGGCGCGCCCGTCTCCTTCATCTTCGACTTGATCAGGCTGTGGCCGGTTTTCCACATGAGGGGCCTGCCGCCGAGCTCGGCGACGCGGTCGAACAGGGCCTGGCTCGCCTTGACGTCGGCGATGATCGTCGCGCCGGGCAGGGCCTGCAGGACCGGCTCGGCCAGGATCGAGAGGAGCTGGTCGCCCCAGATCACGCGTCCCTCGCCGTCGACGGCGCCGATCCGGTCCGCGTCGCCGTCGAAGGCGATGCCGAAGTCCAGCCGCTTCTCGCGGACGAGGCGCTTGAGGTCCTCGAGATTGGCCTCGACCGTGGGGTCCGGATGGTGGTTGGGGAAACGGCCGTCGACTTCGGTGTAGAGCGTGAAATGCTCGCCGGGCAGGCGCTTCACGAGCCGCTCGAGCGCCGGCCCGGCCGCACCGTTGCCCGCGTCCCAGCCGATCCGGAAAGGCGCGTCCTCGAAATCGCGGACGAGGCGGTCGACATAGCGGTCGATCACTTCCTCCTCGCGCAACCCGCCCGCGCCTTCCTCCCAGTCGGCAGCGACGGCCATCCGCCCGAGGGCCTGGATCTGCTCGCCAAAGAAGGCGGCGTGGCGGAGCACCATCTTGAACCCGTTATAATTGCCGGGATTGTGGCTGCCCGTGACCATGATGCCGCCTTCGACGGGCAGCTCGGCCTCGGCGTAATAGAGCATAGGCGTCGGCCCGAGGCCGATCCGGACGACGTCGACGCCGCTGGCGCGGAGCCCGTCGACCAAAGCGGCCTCGAGGCCCGGCGAGCTCTCGCGGCCGTCCCGGCCGACGGCCACGGTCCGCCCGCCCGCGCGGCGGACGACGGTGCCGAAGCTCCGCCCCACCGCAAGCCCATCCGCCTCCGCCAGCGTCTCCCCGTAAATCCCCCTAATGTCATATTCGCGCAGAGAGGTGGGGCTCAGGCGGTGGCTCATTCGGCGCTCCGTTTGGGGTTGCAGCGTCAGGACGCGCGAGGCGGCTGACGGTTCATTTCGGCGACGAGCGCGTCGCGGGCCGCGTTGACGCGGTGGGCGAGCTCGGCGGAGCCCCCCATGTCCGGATGGACCTTGGTGATCAGGCGCCGGTGCGCCTCGCGTATTTCCTGGAGGCTGGCCTCAGGACTGACGCCGAGCAGACGCCGGGCGTCGTCGACCGGCATCGGCCGCGAGGAAGGGCGCCGGCGGCGATAGGCGGCCCAGAGCAGGCTGCCGCCCATCAGCGCGGCGCCCGGAACGAGGCGCCCCGTCGTGAGCAGGCGCAGGCCGAGCAGGAAGATGAGGACGGCCGCGCAATCCTCGTAGGTGAAGCCTTTGAGGCGGCCGCTGCTCCACGCCCAGAGGAGCACACCGGCGCCGAGCAGGATGAGGACCGCCACCGGCCTAGCCGGCGAGCGCCGCGGCCCGCGGCGGCGCCGTCTCGCCCGGCTGCGGCAGGGCGAAGCCGGCGATCATCTCGCGCAGCTCCTGCCGGGCGGCGATATGCGCGATCCCGACCTCGCCGAGATGGGAGAGGTCGAGCAGCGTCAGGCCTTTGGGGAAGAGCTCGCGGTAGATGACGCGCTCGCCGAGGCCGGGAATGACCCGGAAGCCGACGCGCCGGGAAAGCTCCCCGAGCGCTTCGCCGACGCGGCGCATGTTGCGCGCTTCGATATGTTGCATGCGATTTCTGAGCACGACCCAGTCGACGCTGGCATTGTGAGTCTTGGCGCGCTGGGTGCGGCTGTTCCAGACCAGCTCGGCGTAGAAGCTCGGGCGGCGGACCCGGTAGGTGTCGGGATCGACCTGGCCGATGAGGTCGAGGTCGACGAAGCTGTCGTTGATGGGAGTGACCAGCGTGTCCGCCCCGATCATGGCCTTGCGAGCGTCGGGATCGTCGCGGCCCGGCGTGTCGACGACGAGGATTTCGATGCCCTGCGAGAGCCGCTCTATCTGCGCCTCGATCGTCTCGCCTTTACCGGGGTCGAAGGTCTCATAGGCCGGCATGGGCAGGTCGACGCCGAGGCGGCTGATCGTCTCGACTCGATTGTCGAGATAACGGCCGAGCGTGCGCTGGCGCGTGTCCATGTCGAGCGCCGCGACCCGCCGACCCGCGGCTGCGAGGGCGACGGCGCTGTGAACGGCCGTCGTAGACTTGCCGGTGCCGCCTTTCTCGTTCGCAAACACGATATGATGCGGCGGCGCCATCGATCCCTGCTCTTGAATTTGCCCGTCGGCCCCCGCAAGGGCTCGGGCCAAGCTCTATCGGAGGCGGCAAAGGGGTGCAAATCGTCCGTGACCTCGAGGCGCTGCGCGCGGCGCTCGCCGAGCTGCGGCAGGACGAGCGGAGCCTCGCCTTCGTGCCGACCATGGGAGCCCTCCACGCGGGGCATATGGCGCTGATCGCCGAAGGCCGGCGGAGCGCGGACGCCGTCGTCGCCTCGATCTTCGTCAACCCGGCCCAGTTCGGCCCCGGCGAGGATCTTTCCACCTATCCGCGGCGCGAGGCGGCGGACGCACGGATGCTCGAGGAGGAGGGCTGCGCGCTTCTCTGGGCGCCGGACGCCGAGACCATGTATCCCGAAGGCTTCGCCACGCGCATCTCGGTGCGCGGCGTCAGCGAGACCCTGGACGGCGCGGCGCGGCCCGGCCATTTCGACGGCGTCGCGACCGTCGTCGCCAAGCTTCTCGGCCAGATCCGCCCCGATTTCGCTTTGTTCGGGGAGAAGGATTACCAGCAGCTCGCCGTCGTGCGGCGCTTGGTCGCCGACCTCGACCTCGCCGTAGAGATCGTCGGCGTCCCCACACAACGAGATTCCGACGGGCTCGCCCTCTCCTCACGCAACACGTACCTCTCGGAGGAGGAGCGTCAGGCCGCCCGGGCCCTGCCACGCGCGCTCGGCGAAGCGGCCGCGGCCATACATGGCGGCCACGACCTCGGGGAAGTGTTGGCGCAAGCGCGTGAGCGGCTGACCAAAGCGGGTTTCGACCCGATCGATTATGTCGAGCTTTGCGACGCTGAGACCCTCGTTCGCGTCGTCGCGCTGACGGGGCCGGCTCGCCTCCTCGCCGCCGCCCGCATCGGCCGGACTCGCCTGATCGACAACGTCGCCGTCGACCCCCTCTGAAAAAAGGTATTTACGGCGTTAACCATTTGTTGGGGATCGCCTGCGCAATTTGCCCTCGACACGCGAAGCAACAGGGGCAAGCGTCATGGGAAACAGCCTGAAGTCCGCAGCCTTCCTGGTCGAGAGCCGCCTCGCCGAGGCCGGCCTGGGCGACCCGGAAGCGCTCTACGAGCTCGGCATCGCTTATTCGACCGGCACCTACGGGCTCGAGGTCGACCTCGTCGAGGCGCATAAATGGTTCAATCTGGCGGCCCTCAACGGATCGACCCGCGGCCAGGAATGCCGGGCCGAGATCGCCGAGGAGATGAGCGCGCGCGAGATCGCCGAGGCCCAGCGCCAGGCCCGCGCCTGGCTCGCCGACACGACAATGAGGCGGGCGGCGTAGCTCGATACTTCGATACGCGGCTTCGACTTCGCCCAGCCGCTACTCAGGATGAGCGATTGTGGCCTGCCTTCCGCTCATGCTGAGGTAGGCATTGAGCGAAGTCGAAATGCCGTATCGAAGCACGCTCAATCGCTGACCGGCTTCCACCGCTCCTTGTAGCGCTCGAACCAGGCGAGGATTGCCGCCGCCTTGGCCGCCGCCTGCGACGGCCGCGCCGCGATGCCGCCGTGGCTCGCCCCCGGAACCTTCACCAAAGCCGTCGGCACGCCCCTCAGCTGCAGCGCCGTATAATATTGCTCCGCCTCGCTGACCGGCGTCCGATAATCCTCGCTGCCGACGACGACCAGGGTCGGCGTCTTCACGTTGCCGACCAGCGACAAGGGCGAGCGGGCCCAGAAAGCCTCGTGATTCTCCCAGGGATATTGGCCGAACCAGTAGCGGGAGAAATAGGCCGGATTGTCGGAGGTCAGAGCAAAGCTCGCCCAGTCGATCACCGGCTTCTGCGTCGCCGCCGCCTTGAACCGGTCGGTCTTGCCGACGATCCACGAGGTGAGCACGCCACCGCCCGAGCCGCCGGTGACGTAGAGGCGATCACCGTCGCCATACCCCGCCGCGATCGCCGCATCGACCGCGGCCATCAGGTCGTCATAATCGTTGCCGGGATAAGCGTGGTGGATGCGGTTGGCGAAATCCTCGCCGTAGGAGGTCGATCCGCGCGGATTGACGGACAGCACGGCGTAACCGGCCGCCGCGTAGAGCTGGTTGTCCGTCGAGAAATGCGGACCGTAGGCCGCGAACGGGCCGCCGTGGATCTCGAGGATGAGCGGCACGCGCTGTCCTTCGCTCCAGCTGGGCGGCAGCGTCAGCCAGGCGTCGACCGGCAGCTTGTCGAAGCTCGTCGCGGCTATGTGGCGCACTTCGCCGAGGCGCTTTGCGTCGAGCAGCTCGGCGTTGAGGCGCGTCAGCTGGCGCTTCGCTCCGGCCCGGAAGAGAGCGACGTCGGGCGGGCGCTGGGCGCTGCCGCTCGGCGCGGCGACCGACCCGTCGCGCGCCACGCTGAACCCGCCGCCGGTATAGGGGCGATCGAGGCCCGCCCCGCTCAGGCCTTCGGCGACCGTGCGAACGGAACCCTCGAGGCCGACGCGGGCGACCTTGCGCGCGCCTCTGTCGTCGTAGGCGACGTAGAGGGACCGCCCGTCCGCCGCCCAGACCGGCGAATCGACGCTGCGGTCCAGGCCTGAGGTCAGCACCCGCGGATTCTGCCCATCCCGCCCCATCACGTAGAGGGCGGCATTCTGATAGCCCAGCCGCTTGTCGTCGAAGCCGGTGTAGGCGACCAGCCTGCCGTCGGGCGAGACGACCGGCTCCGCATCCGGGCCGCGACGATCGGTCAGCGGCTTTATCGTCCCGGAAGCGAGATCGAGCGCATAGACCTCGCTGTCGAGCGGCTCGCGGGCCCAGTTCGCCGAGCGGTTGCTGCTGAAGAGGATCGCGCGCCCGTCCGGCGTCCAGCTCAGCGGGCCGTTGTCGTGGATCGATCCGAAGCTGAGCTGCCGAGGTGCACCCCCGTCGGCGGAGACCAGGAAAATGTGGCTGAAGCCCGGCTTCAGATAGCCTTCCTCGTCGGTGCGATACTGGATGTCGCTGTGGACCTCGAGCGGCGGCGCCCATTGCGCGCCCTCGGGCTTGGGCGGCAGCGAGCCGAGCCTCTGCCCGTCGCCCGGAACGAACATCGTGTAGGCGATGCGGCGGCCATCGGGCGACCAGGCGAGGCTCGACGGCGTGTCCGGGAGGCCGGTGATCCGGACCGCCTCGCCGCTCGCCATCCAGCGCACGAAGAGCTGCGCCGACCCCCCTTCCGCGGTCGAGATATAGGCGAGGCGCCTGCCGTCCGGGGACCAGCGCGGCTGGCTGTGCGAGCCGGGGCCGGCGACGATCGGGACCTGCTCGCCGCTGCGCGTATCGACCAGCCAGATGGTCGGCCGCATCCGGTCGGTCATGATGTCGCCGGAGCGGCGGACGTAGGCGATCTTCGTCCCGTCCGGGCTGATCTGCACGTCGGCCGCCGCCTCGAGCGAGAAGAGATCGCGCGCCTCGAAGGTGCGCGACGGGCCGTCGGCCGGAGCGCCGGCGACTGGGGCCGCGGTAAGCAGCAGCAGGATGAAACAGGCGCGGCGGATCATCGGCCCCTCCTCGTGAATCGGCGGATCATCCCTTGCGGAACGGCGTCATCTCCGCAAGCGCGTCGATCTCGTGCGCCACGGCTTGGCGCTCGCGCTCAAGATAGTCGGCGACGGCGCGGCGGAAGCCCGGATCGGCGATGAAATGGGCGGACCAGGTCGGCACGGCGACGTAGCCGCGGCTGAGCTTGTGCGCGCCCTGCGCTCCGGCTTCGACCCGGGAAAGCCCGCGCGCGATCGCCGCCTCGATCGCCTGATAATAGCAGATCTCGAAATGGAGGTTGTGCACGTCCTCGACCGCGCCCCAATGGCGTCCGTAGAGCGTGTCCGTCCCAATGAGGTTGAGGGCCCCCGCGATCGGCCGCCCGTCGCGGACGGCGAGGATGAGCAGCACCTGGTCGGCCATCCGGTCGCTCAGCAGCGAGAAGAAACGCCGCGTCAGATAGGGCCGTCCCCATTTGCGCGCGCCGGTGTCCTGGTAGAAGGCCCAGAAGGCGTCCCAATGCGCCTCGGTAATCGCCGTCCCACCGAGATGCTCGACGCTGAGGCCGTGCAACGCCGTCGCCCGTTCCTTGCGGATAGCCTTGCGCTTGCGGGACGAGAGGGCGGCGAGGAAATCGTCGAAGCCGGCATAGCCGCGATTGTGCCAGTGGAACTGGCTGTCGGCGCGGATCAGCCAGCCCGCCCGCTCGAACAAGGCAACTTCCTCCTCGGCGATGAAGGTCGCGTGCGCGGACGACAGGCCGTTTTGACGTACGAGCGCCTCGGCCGCGGCAATCAGGCCGCGGGCGAGCTGGGGCCGGCGCGTGAGCAGCCGCGGCCCGGGCACCGGCGTGAACGGCACCGCGATCTGGAGCTTCGGATAATAATCGCCGCCGGAGCGCTCCCAGGCGGCGGCCCAGCCCTGGTCGAACACATATTCGCCCTGGCTGTGACTCTTCACATAGGCGGGCGTCACGGCCGCGGGCCGACCGTCCGCGCCGTCGATCGCGATCGGCACCGGCTGCCAGCCGGTCCGCGCCGTCGCGCTGCCGGAATCCTCGAGGGCCGAGAGAAAGGCGTGGCTGAGGAAAGGATTGCCGGTCCCGGCGCAGCGGTCCCAATCCTCGGCGTCGAAGGCCGCCACGCCTTCCAGAACGCGCGCCTGGAGCGGCTCCATCAGGAAGGCGTCTCAAAGATGATCTGGTCCGCGTGCGCCGCGGCGCGGGCGCGTTCGTCGTCGCTTCGAACCGTCCACGTGTAGACCGGAACCCCGGCGGCCCGGCGCGCGCCCGCAAAGGCCGAAGGCAAATCGCCTATGTCGTAGGCGAGGAATTCCGCGCGGCTCCAGGCGAAGGACGCGGCGCGCTCGACGGAACCCCGCAAGCCTCGCTTTCCGCTCTCCGTCACGACCAGACCCCTCGGGCATTGACGATGATGGCGCGCGAACCAGCGGCTGACGCGCGGATTGAACGACATGATCCCAACGGGTCCGGAATAGGCCTCCAGCGCCGCCGCGGCCGCCTCGCACAGGCGGCGATAGGCCGGGCCGCGCGCCTTGACCTCGACGAGCAGCGGAACGCGCCCCGCGACCAGAGCCAGGATTTCCGCGAAGGTCGGGATCGTCTCGTCGCAGCCGCGCAGCCGATATCCGGCCAGGCTGGCGGCGTCGCTCTCGGCGAGCAGGCCGGCACCCACGGAGAGACGATCAAGCTCCCAGTCGTGGAAGACGAAGGCCTCCCCCTCCCGGCTCGCCTGGATGTCCAGCTCGATCCCGAAACCGGCCTCGATCGCCGCCTCGAACGCCGCCCGGCTGTTCTCGATGCGGCCGCCGCCGTGGAGGCCGCGATGGGCGAAGGGACGTTCACCCAGCCGGGCGAGCTCAGCCTGCCTTGATCTCGACGACGGCATCGATCTCCACCGCCGCGCCTAGCGGCAGCGCCGCGACGCCCACGGCGGCCCGCGCATGGCGGCCGGCGTCGCCGAACAGGTCCTGCATGAGCTCCGAGGCGCCGTTGGCGACCTTGGGCTGGTCGGTGAAGCCGGGCGCGCTGTTGACGAACACGCCCAGCTTCACGATCCGCGCCACTCGGTCGAGGCCGATGGCCTTCTCGATCTGGGCCAGCAGCATCAGCCCGCAGGCGCGGGCGGCCCGCACGCCGTATTCGAGGTCGCGATCCTCCCCGATTCGCCCCGTCAGCAGGCGACCATCCTCGAACGAGACCTGACCCGAGACATGGAGGAGCTTCCCGGACTGGACGGTCGGCACGTAGGCGGCGACGGGTGCCGCGGCCTGCGGAAGGACGATGCCGAGCTCGGTGAGGCGGGAGGCGATGGCGGTCATGGCGCCCGCCGTAAGCACTCGCGCCGCGCGCCGGTCAACCCTCGTCCCTCGCGACCTGGAAGCCGGCGAAGCTCTGGCTCACAGGCATCAGCTCAAGCGCGTTGATGTTGAGGTGCGGCGGCAGGCCCGCCACCCAGCGGATCGTCTCCGCTATATCCTCCGCGGTCATTGGGTTCATCCCGCGATAAAGCGCGTCGGAGGCCGCCCGGTCGCCGCCGGTGCGCACCAGAGTGAACTCCGTCTCGACCATCCCGGGCTCGATCGAGGTGACCCGGACGCCGGTGCCGTGAAGGTCCGAGCGAAGATCGAGCGAGAATTGCCGTACGAAGGCCTTGGTCCCGCCGTAGACCGCGCCGCCTCGATAGGGGTAGGTCGCCGCCACCGAGCTCAGGTTGATCACGGCGCCCTTGCGCTCGATGAGCTGGGGGAGGAGCTTGCGGGTCAGGGCGACGAGCCCGGTGACGTTGGTTTCGATGGCCTGCAGGGCCGGATCGAGCCGGGATTGCTGCAGGGGCTCCATCGGTGGTGCCAGACCGGCATTGTTGATCAGCAGGTCGACGCCGCTGAACGGCTGGGGGAGCGCCTCGACGGCGGCCTCGATCCCGTCGAGGTCTCGCATGTCGAGCGCGACGGCGTGGAACAGGCCGCCAAGCTCTCCGGCGAGGCCGTCCAGCCGTTCGCGACGGCGCCCGGTCCCGACCACGCGCCAGCCGTCGGCGGCAAGGGCGCGGGCGGCGGCGGCGCCGATGCCGGCCGTCGCGCCGGTGATGAAAGCGGTCTTCGTCATGGCGTCCCCAGGACCTCCCCGAACAGGTCGAGCATCGCCGCCCAGGATCGGCGATCCGCCTCGGCATGGTAGGCGAATCCCTCGATGCCGAGCGCGTCGATGTCGCGGTTTGTGAAGCTGTGACCGACGCCACCATAGAGGTGCAGCTGCCAGTCCACGCGCGCCTCCCGCATTTCGTCGAGAAAGGCGTCGCGCTGCGCGGCCCCGACGATTGGATCGGCGTCGCCGTGGCAGAGTAGCAGCTTGCCCCTGATCGCCGCATTCTCCTCCGGCGTGCCGGGAAGGAAGCCGCTGTGGAAGCCGACCACGGCGCGCAGCGGCGCGCCGGTGCGGGCGAGCTCGATCGCCGCGCCGCCGCCCATGCAATAGCCGATCGCGGCGAGGCGATCGCGGTCTACCGATCCCTGCGCGGTCAAAACGGCGAGGCCCGCGCCCATGATCTCCCGCAGACGCGCAACGTCGCCGCGCAGTGCCCGGCCCAGCGCCATGGCCCGCTCCAGCGGCGGCTCCTCCTCGCCGTACAGGTCGAGCGCGAAGGCGACGTAACCGAGCTCGGCCAGGCGCGCGGCTCGGTCCCTGGTATGCCGGGCCAGGCCTCCGCCCTCGTGAGCGACGACTATGCCTGGAGCCGGCGCACCAGAGCTGCCGTCGGCCAGATAGCCCGTATAGCGCGCGCCGGCCGCGCCGTAGCTTATCGGGACGAGCGCGCTCACGCCGCCCCCAGCTTGTCGAGGATCCAGGGCAGCGCCTCGTCCCAGGCATCGATCCGGGCGTGCGCGTGGTCCGCCGGAGGGGTCCGTTGGGCGAGGCGCGGCTCGGCGATCATGTGGAGGCGCCATACGTCCGGCGCGTGCTTTGCGACCGATTCGTGATGGACGGCCAGGTCGTCGACGAAGACGGTGGCGGACGGACTCATTCCCTGCACGAGCTCGAGGACGGGCCGCCCTTTGCCGCCGCGGTTGCAGAGGACGCGGTGGGTGATGTCGAAGCGGCTGAGCTGCTCGACCCGGCCCGCCTCGTGCTCGTCGCCGATATTGGTCAGGATGACGATGTCGGCATGGCGTGAAATCTCGGCGAGCGCCTCGCCCGCCCCCGGCACGAGATTCTGGCGGTGCATCTCGCCCCGGAAGAATTCGTCGAGCAGCGGCCATATGCGCTCCTCGTCGACCGGCGCGCCGTCCGGTCCCCGCAGCGCGTTGCGGAAGCCGGGCGAGGCGAGGTCGAAGCTCATCGCGTGCGCGTCCGCCACCCAGTCGGCGAAATGGCTGACCATGTGGAGCAGCACCTCGTCGCAATCGGTGACGAGAAGAGGCCGGCGGCTCATGCCTCGAGCCTCCGCCTCGCCTCGACCAGCTCGGCGGGCGCGACGCCGAGCGCCTCGGCGGCCGCGACGAGATCGGGCTCATGCGCTTCGAGGAACCCGAGCACGGCGGCGAGCAGGCTCCGCTCGCTTAGCCTCGCACGCAAGTCCTCAGGCCCGAGGCCGGTGAGCGCGAGCAGGCGCTGCGCCCGCCCTTCCTCGGCCAGCGTCCAGCCGAGCGCGGAGAGGGCGAGAGCCTCGGGATCGGGGGAGTTTGTGTCGCTCGGCCGCATCTTCTAGGGTGGCCCGGTGAGCCAAAAAATCCTCGTTGTCGAGGACAACGAACTCAATCTGAAGCTGTTCTGCGACCTGCTTCGCGCGCACGGCTACGAGGCCGAGCCGGTGCGCGACGGTCGCGAGGCGATGGCGCGCGCGACAGCCTTCCGCCCCGATCTCGTCGTCATGGACATCCAGATGCCGCATATCGGCGGGCTCGAGCTGATCGAGGCGATGAAGGCGGACGCGGGGCTGAAGGCGATCCCGATCATGGCGGTGACCGCCTACGCCGCCAAGGGCGACGAGGAGCGCATCCGCGCGGCCGGCGCGGAAGGCTATGTGTCGAAGCCGATATCGGTGATGCGCTTCGCCGAGGCGGTGCGCGCCCTGCTCGCGCCTCCGGAAGACGCAAGCGAGATGCGCGTCTCGCGGACGATCGCCGCTCCGCCCGAGCGCGTCTTCGACGCCTGGCTCGCCCCGGCGACGGTCGGACAGTGGCTGTTCGCGACGCCGGGCGGCGAGATGAGCCGGGTCGAGATCGACGCGCGCATCGGCGGCGCCTGGTCGATCGTCGAGCGCCGCGACGGCGAGGAGGTGCTGCACACCGGCACCTACGAGGAGATCGACCGGCCCCGCCGCCTGGTGTTCACGCTCGCCGTGCCGAAATATTCCCCGGATGCGGCGCGGGTCGCGGTGGACATCGTGGCGACCGAGGCCGGGTGCGAAGTCACGCTCACCCAGTCCGCGCCGAAGGACGCGCCGGTGAGCAATGCTCAGATCGAGGAGGGTTGGAGCGCGATCCTCGCCGCGCTCGCCGGGAAAGTGGAGAAAGAAGGAGGAGAGGATGGGCTTCCAGGGTAGCTGCCACTGCGGCAGGCTCGCCTACACGGTGGACGAAGAGCCGCCAGCCAGGGCGATGTTGTGCAATTGCTCGATCTGCCGCCGCAAGGGCGCCCTTCACCATTTCACCACGCCCGACCGGTTCAAGCGAAAGGCATCGGATGAGGATATCGGGGTCTACACCTTCAACGCCCACAACATCCGCCACCAATTCTGCAAGACCTGCGGCTGCGCCCCGTTCGCGGAAGGGACGGGGCCCGACGGCCGGGCGATGGTGGAGATAAACCTCCGCTGCGCGGAAGGGATCGACCCGGGCGCGCTCGAGATCACCGAGTTCGACGGCGCGAGCCTGTAGGCGCAACCGCCCTCGTCATGCCGGACTTGATCCGGCATCGATGAACGCGGGCGGTCGCTGAATGCGCGAAGAAGGGTGTTCCTGGATCCCGGGTCAAGCCCGGGATGACGCGCCGGCGCCCGGTGGCGCCGCCGGCGTCACTTGATCTTGGCTTCCTTGAACTCGACGTGCTTGCGCACGACCGGGTCGTATTTGCGGAAGGTCATCTTCTCGGTGATGTTCCGCGGATTCTTCTTCGTCACGTAATAGAAGCCGGTGTCGGCGGTGCTGACGAGCTTGATCTTGACGGTGGTCGGCTTGGCCATGACAGCTTCTCGAATTCCGGGTTGGGACGCAAAAATAAAGAGCGGCCTCACGCCGCTCGGATGCGCCGCCGCCTCTGCCCAAGCGCACCGCATCTGTCAAGGCTGCGGGCGTCTTAACCAAGCGGTAACCATAAAGGCGCATCGTCTTCGCTCACGCATGCGGGAGCGGTGCGATGCGCAGCGACACGGACGGTCTCATCCTGGTCAGGGCCGAGCTTTGCGAGCGGCTCGCCAGCCTGCAAACCGCGGCGCGGCGGCTGTCGCGCCGCGATTTCCGCGCCAGCGTCGAAGCGATCCGCACCCTCGCCGCCGCTTATGGGCTCGGCGCCGTCGTCCACCTCGCGGAAGCCCTGGCCCGCTCCGAAGCGGAGGACGGCGCCGCCTGTCCGACCTCGCTCTATCTCGGCCGGCTCGAGGACGCGATCGGCTGCGACGGGCTCGACGAGGGCGCCTCGCAGGCGATGCTGGCCTCGGTCTCAGTCCGCCTCTGCGGCTAAGCCTTTGGAAGCGCTCCTCGCCAGCTTCGTCGCCGCGGCTCTCGCCGAGTGGGGCGACAAGACCCAGCTTCTCGTCATCGCGCTCGCGGTCCGCTACCGCCGGCCCGTCCCCATGCTCGCGGGCATCGCCCTCGCCGCGGCGGCGAACAGCGCGCTCGCCGCGTTCGGCGGAACGCTCGTTCACGACCGAGTCACCCTCCGCGCCTTGTCGCTCCTGCTCGCGCTTGCGCTCGTCTTCGCCGGCGTGGCGGGCCTGATCCGGCCGCGCAAGGACGATCCGGCCCCGAAGTCGCGCTTCGGCCCCTTCCTGACCTCGCTCGGCGCCTTCTTCGTCCTCGAGTTCGGCGACAAGACCCAGTTTCTGACCTTCTCGCTTGCCGCCCAGTTCGACGCCCTCGCCTTCGCGGCCGCGGGTGCGACCGCCGGCATCCTCGTCTCCAGCGCGCCCGCCGCGATCCTGGGCGACGGCCTCGCCAGGATCGTGCCGCTCCGGCCGCTGCGCATCGGACTCGGCCTCCTTTTCCTCGCGATTGGGTTCATCGTAGGCCTGAGCGCCCTGCGCCTGCTCTAGCCGCCGATTTCGACCAGCCAGAGGTCCGGCACCGCGCCGAGGCGAAGCGGGATGCCGCTGGTGCCGAGGCCGGCCGTCACCACCAGAGTCCGGCCCTTCTCCCTCACGATCCCGCACGCGTAGCGGCGACCGTAGTCCGACATGGTCGAAAGGGGGCCGATGAGCGGCGGCGAGATCTGTCCGCAGTGGGTGTGCCCGGCCAGCATCAGCGCGACGTCGCCGGGCAACCGCGCGAACGGGTCGGGACTGTGGCTGAGCAGGATCCTGGGCCCATCGAGGCCGCGCATCGCCGCCAGCGTCGCGTCGAGATCGTCGCGCCCGATGAAGGGGTCGTCGAGACCGCCGACGGCGAGCGGGCCGATCCGGGCCGCGTCATTGTCGAGGAGGGTGATCCGCGCTCGCTTCAAGGCGGCCCGCGCCGCGGCTGCGTTGCGCCAGTGGTCGTGATTGCCGAGCACGGCGACAGTGGCGAGCCGAGGCTTCAGCCCGGCCAGCGGCGCGATCGCTTCCGCCATCGAATAATAGCGCGTCGCGAGCCGCTTGTCGGTGACGAGGTCGCCGGCGATCAGGACCATGTCCGGGCGCAAAGCGTTTATCTGCGCGACGATGCGGGTGAGCCGCGCCGGCGGCATGTCGGGTCCGCCGACGTGGATGTCTGAGATGAGCACGGCGCGTATCGGCGCCGTTCCCTTCGGCCAGCCTGGCAAGGCGACGGTGACGGTGCGCACGACAGGGTCCGCGACGGCTGTCCAATAGCAGAAGCCGACGAGCGCTGCCGCAATCAGCCACAGGACCAGCATCGCGTAGAGAAGGCGTCTCCGCATCGAGCGCTTCCTTAGACGGTCGCGGGCTCCATTTCCGGATAATCGACGTAGCCCTCGGGGCCCTGGCTATACCAGGTGGCCATGTCGTCGGGTGCCAGCTCCGCGTCGGCGAGCAGCCGCGCGGGGAGATCGGGGTTCGCGATGAAGGGGCGGCCGAAGCTGATCGCGTCGGCGCGTCCTTCCGCGAGAGCCGCCTGGGCGCTCCCCAGCCGGAAGTCCGAATTGAGGATCAGGGGCCTTTCGAAGACCTTGCGGATGGCCGGTGAGACCGGCGGGACCTCCGACTTGCCGAACGTGCCTTCGGGGCCGGGCTCGCGCAGCTCGAGGAAGGTGATGCCGATCTCGTCGAGCCCGGCCGCGGCGGCCGTGAAGAGCGTCTCGGGGTCGCTGTCCTCGCAGCCCTGCGTCTCGCTGTTGGGCGACAGCCGCACGGCGGTGCGCTCCGGCCCGACCATGTCGGCAATCGCACGCGTCGCTTCGAGCAGGAGGCGGATGCGATTCTCGACCGGGCCGCCATAATCGTCGTCGCGCAGGTTGGTGCCGTCGCGGAGGAATTGGTCGATCAGATAGCCGTTGGCGGCGTGGAGCTGCACGCCGTCGAACCCCGCCGCGATCGCGAACGCCGCCGCGCGCGAATAATCGGCGAGCAGCCCCGCTATCTCGCCGACGTCGAGGGCGCGCGCCTGGGCATAGGGTTGGCGGCCCTCATAGGTATGGGCCTTGTGGGGGGCGGTCGTTGCGGACGCGGAGACCGGGGCCTCGCCGCCGAGGAAGCTGGGGTGGACGAGCCGGCCCATGTGCCAAAGCTGGCAGAAGATGCGCCCGCCCGCTTCATGGACTCCCTCGACCACCGGCCGCCACCCCTCCATCTGCTCCTGAGTCCAGATGCCCGGCGCATGGGGCCAGCCGAGGCCCCGTCCGCTGATGCCCGTCGCCTCGGTGATGATCAGGCCCGCCGTCGCGCGCTGGCGGTAATATTCGGCCATCGGCGCGGTCGGCACATGCTGGCGGGTAGCCCGCCCGCGAGTCATCGGCGCCATCACGATCCGGTTCGGGCACAGAGTGGCGCCGAGCTGGATGGGTTCGAACAGGGTCGGCATCGGCGCTCCTTGACGGCGGCGAGCCGCGACCCCTAGCGGCGGCGGGGCCGGCATGCAGCAACCTCCATCATCTTTCCAGCCACGCGGCGGCGGCTTCGCTTTCCCAGCGCTGATCCTCGGCAACCTGATCCTCGCCGTGGGGCCCTGGATGGTCCGGCTCTCCGACGTCGGGCCGGTCGCATCCGGCTTCTGGCGCATCGCGCTCGCCATACCGTTTCTCGCCTTTATGGGGTGGCGCCAGCAGAAGGGGCGCGAGCGGCCGCCGCCGCGGCTCGTCGCCATCGTCGCGGTCGGCGGCCTCTTCTTCGCGTCCGACCTCGCCGCCTGGCACGTCGGCATCGGCATGACGAAGCTCGCCAATGCCAGCCTGTTCGGCAATGCGTCGAGTTTCATCCTGGTGATCTACGGCTTCATCGTGCTGAGGCGGCTGCCCCGCCGCCTGCAACTCGCGGCGCTCCTTTGCGCCGCCGCGGGCGCTGCGCTCCTGATGGGCTCAAGCTACGAATTGTCGCCGAAGAACTTCACCGGCGACCTTTTCGCCCTTTTCGCCGGGCTCCTCTACACGGGCTACCTTCTCGCGGTGGACCGGGCGCGACGGACGATGCCTCCAATGCCGGTCCTCGCCATCGCCACCGCGGCGGGCGCGATCCCGATCCTGATCCTCGCCAATCTGCTCGGCCAGAAAGTGATGCCCGACGACTGGACGCCCCTCATCATCCTCTCGCTCGGCAGCCAGGTGCTCGGGCAGGGCCTGCTCGTCTACGCGGTCGGCTATCTCTCGCCGGTGGTCGTCGGTCTCGGCCTCCTCGCCCAGCCGGCCGCCGGCGCCGTCATCGGCCGTTTCGCCTACGGAGAGACGATGAGCCTGGCCGACGTCGCGGGCGCCGTGCTGATTGCGACCGCCCTCGTTCTCATCCGACTTCCCGGGCGGGACCCGCGGCTTGCATCCTTCGCCGCCGAAGATCATTGAATGGCCGATGGCGACGATCGCTCCCGCGGAAATGAACCTCGACGAGCTGCGCATGGCCCTCGCTCCGCTCGTCCCGGCCAACGCCGTGTTCGACGGGTGGAGCGACAAGGCGCTCGCCATGGCCGCGGCCGAGCTCGGCGTCCCCGCCCCGCGGGCGCGGCTCGCCTTCCCCGGCGGCGCGACCGGGATGATCGATGCCTGGTTCGACGCGATCGATCGCGGCATGGCAACCGCTTTCCCGCTCGAGCGGGTCGAGGCGCTCAAGATCCGCCAGCGCATCTACGAGCTCGTCATGTACAGGTTCGAGGTGATCAACCCGCACAAGGAGGCGCTACGGCGCGCGCTCGCCATCCTCGCACAGCCAGGGAACCTGCCGCTGGCGGGCCGGCTCGGCTGGCGCTCGTCCGACCGGATGTGGCGGATCGCGGGCGACAAGGCGACCGACTTCAACCATTATTCGAAGCGCACCCTCCTGATGGGCGTCTACGGTTCGACCAGCCTCGTCTATCTCGACGACGAGAGCGACGACCTCGCCCCGACCCGCGCCTTCCTCAACCGGCGCATCGACGGCGTCATGCGCTTCGAGAAGGTGAAGGCGCAGTGGCGCGGCTCGCGCGAACGTCTCCCCTCGCTCAGCCGCTTCCTCGGACGGCTGCGATATCCGGCGGTCTAGGCGATGAGGCAGAGCCCTCCCCACCCGAAGGCCAAATGGCCGCTCTACGTCGGCATCTTCGTCGCGCTCGGAATGGCCGCCACGGTCGCGCTGGCCTTCATCGAATCCTGGTGGGGCTGAGGTGAGCGCAATCCGCTTGGTCGCCGAGATCGCGAGCTACCACGCGCATATCTATTTCGATCCGGCCGCCCGGAAAGCGGACGCGCTCGCCATCCGTGAGGCCGCGGCGCAGCGCTTCGCCGTTCGCCTCGGAACCGTTTGGGACAAGCCCGTCGGCCCGCACAGCCAGGCCATGTATCAGATCGCCTTCGCGCCCGACCTGTTCGGAACGCTCGTCCCCTGGCTGATGCTCAACAATCGCGGGCTCTCGATCCTGATCCACCCGAACACGGCCAACCAGAAGCGCGACCATCTCCTCGACGCGGTCTGGATCGGAACGCCGCTTGCGCTCGAAGGCGAAATGCTCCCCGAGGATGGCGAGGCCGAGCTTGCGGGGCCGCCCAATACCGAGCCGACGCTCGCGCCCTAGCGCTTGTCGAGCTGCTCGATCGTTGCCTCGAGCGGCGGCTGGCCCTTCATCGCCGCGGCGACCCTTTCGGCGCCTTCGAGCGCGCGGAGCACGTTGCCGCCGGTCAGCTTGGCGAGTTCGGCGTCGCTCCAGCCGCGGCGCGCGAGCTCGGCCAGCAGGGCCGGATATTTGTCGACTCCCTCGAGGCCCTTGGGCGCCGCGCCGCCGATCCCGTCGAAATCGCCGCCGATGCCGACATGGTCGATGCCGGCGATGCTCCGGACATGCTCGACATGGTCGGCCACCTGAGCGAGCGTCGCATCGATTCGCGGATGCGCCTTGTCCCAGGCCTCCATCGCCGCCTTCCGCCTCTCGGGCTGGCCTGAATAGAGGCTCTTGACCCGCGCTTCCTCGGCGTCGCGCTCGCTCATCCGGCGGCGATATTCGGTCGAGATGAAGCCGGGGTAGAAATTGACCATCACGACGCCGCCGTTCGCGGGGAGCAGCTTCAGCACGTCGTCCGGAACGTTGCGGGCATGGTCCATGAGGCCCCGCGCGCTCGAATGCGAGAAGATGACCGGAGCCTTGGTTTCCTCGAGCGCGTCGCGCATCGTCTCGGGGGAGACGTGACTGAGGTCGAGCAGCAGGCCGAGCCGGTTCATCTCCCGGACGATCGCGCGCCCGAACGCGGTCAGGCCGCCGTGGGCCGGGTCGTCGGTCGCCGAATCGGCCCAGTCGTTGTTGAGCGAATGGGTGAGCGTCATGTAGCGCGCGCCGAGCCGGTAGAATTCGCGCAGAGCCGCGGGCGAATTGCCGATCTGGTGGCCGCCCTCGATACCGATCAGAGAAGCGATCTTCCCTGTTTTCTCGATCCGCCGCACATCGGCCGCGGTCGAGGCCATCTCCAACCGGCCCGGATAGCGCGCGACCATGCGGTGGACGATGTCGATCTCCTCGAGCGTCACCCGGATCGCCTCGTCGCCCTTCAATTCGGCCGGGATCCAGACCGACCAGAACTGCCCGCCCATGCCGCCCCTTCGCATCCGCGGCAGGTCCGTCTGCAGCGGATCGGGGAGCTTCGACGTGTCCGCCTCGAGGTTCAGCGGCTTGCGCCAGAAATCGTATTTTTCGCGTATTTCCCAGGGGAGGTCGTTATGGCCGTCGATCACGGGAGTCGTCTTCAGGACCCTGGCGACCCGCTTCTCGACGTCCGCATCGCGCGATGGCGCGGCCGCGGTCAAAAAGGTCATCGCCATCGCGGCCAGCAGCAAGGCTCTCATAAGCTCTCCTTAGTTGCGACCGAGCTTAGGCGCGGCCGCGGACGCGCGGAAGGGCCCGCGCGTTGCTGTTATTGATAATCAATCGCAATTAGGCTAGCGATCCGACAGACCGGGGACCCGACATGCTCAGCCGCCTTGCCCTTTTTCTTCTCTGCCTTGTCGCGTTCGCCGCGACGCCGGCCGCCGCCCAGCAGGCTGAGGTCCAGACGAGCTGGCGCCTGCTTGACTATGTGGCCGTGGATTATCCGGGCGCGGTCAGGGACGGCAAGGTCGTCAGCGTCGCCGAATATGCGGAGATGACGGAATTTGCGGGATCCGTTCGCGAGCGGCTCTCGGGCCTTCCCGACAAGCCAGAAAAGGCAGGCCTGGTCTCCGGCGCGGACGCGCTCAAGGCCGCGGTCGCGCGCAAGGCGGCGCCGCAGGAGGTCGAGAAGCTCGCCCACGGCCTCGCCGCGCGCCTGATCGCGGCCTATCCCGTTCCGCTCGCCCCGCGCGCCATTCCGGACGCGGCGCGCGGCGCCGCGCTCTACGCACGGAATTGCGCCGCCTGTCACGGCGCGGCGGGCGACGGCAAGGGGCCGATGGCCGCCGGCCTCGATCCGCCCCCGATCGCCTTCGCCGACCGCGCCCGCGCCCGCGAGCGCAGCCTGTTCGCTCTCTATCAGGTCATCGACCAGGGCCTCGAGGGAACGGCGATGCAGAGCTTCGGGCAGCTTCCAGACGCCGACAAATGGGCCCTGGCCTTTCAGGCGGGGCGCTTCGCCTATCCCGGCGCCCTCGCCGAGCGGGGCAGGGCCATCTGGGAGGGGGACGCGGCCGTCCGCCGCCTCGTCCCCGATTCTGCCGCCCTGACGGCGCTCAGCGAAAGCGGGCTTGCGGCGCGGCTCGGCAACGAGCGCGCGGCGCAGGTGACCGCTTATCTTCGCAACCATCCCGATGCCGTGGGCGAGAAGGGCGGATCCACCCTCAACGTCGCGCGCACGCGCCTTCGCGAAAGCCTCGCCGCCTACCAGGCCGGCGACGCGAAGCGGGCCGGCGAGCTGGCCCTCGCCGCCTATCTCGACGGCTTCGAGCCGATCGAGCCGATGCTCGCCGCCCGCGACCGCGGCCTGCTGACGCGCGTCGAAAAGGCCATGGGCGAGCTGCGCGCGGCGATCGGTCGCAACGCCGACCGCGGCTCCGTCGCCGCGCAGGTGGCGGAGCTCGAAGGCCTGTTCGACGAGAGCGAGGCCGCGCTCGCGCCCACCAAAGGGAGCTCCGCCTCGACCTTCCTCGGCGCCTTCACCATCCTCCTTCGCGAAGGGCTGGAGGCGCTTCTCATCATCGTCGGCATGCTCGCTTTCCTGCGCAAGGCGGACCGGCCCGAGATGGTGCCGCCCGTCCATTGGGGCTGGGTCGCCGCCCTTTTCGCCGGGGTCGCCACCTGGTGGGTCGCCACGAACCTGGTCGCGGTGAGCGGCGCCTCGCGCGAGCTGACCGAAGGCTTCGGCTCCGTTCTCGCCGCGATCATCCTTCTCTTCGTCGGCATCTGGATGCACGGCAAGGCGCAGGCCGACGAATGGCAGCGCTACATTCGCGAGAAGGTCGGCGCGGCGCTGTCGAGGCAATCCGCCTGGTTCCTCTTCATGCTCGCCTTCATCGCCGTCTATCGCGAGGTGTTCGAGACGATCCTCTTCTTCGCCGCCCTCTCTTCCGAGGGGCGGATCGGCGCCGTCGTCGGCGGTGCCGCGGCAGGCGTGGCCGTCCTCGGCCTGATCGCCCTTCTGATGCTCCGCTTCAGCCGCCGCCTGCCGATCGCCAAGTTCTTCTCCTACAGCTCGGTACTGATCGCCGTGCTCGCGGTGGTGCTTGCGGGAAAAGGCGTCGCGGCGCTTCAGGAGGCGGGCCTGATCGGCGTTACTCCTGTCGCCGCCGCGCCCCGGATCGATCTTCTCGGCCTCTACCCGACCGTCGAAGGCCTCCTCGCCCAGGCCGCGACGCTCGCCATCCTGCTCGCCGGATTCGCGCGCAACCGGCGGGGCGGGAAGAGGCTCGCGACGGCCTGAATCGGCTGGCGCGGCGCGGGCCGCTCCCCTATCGTCGCGCCCGATTCACGCACGGGAGGAAGAGCGAATGGCGGGCGTCAACAAGGTGATTCTGGTCGGCAATCTCGGCGACGATCCGGAGGCGCGCTCGCTCAACAACGGCGGCGAGGTGGTCAACCTGCGGGTCGCCACGTCGGAGAACTGGAAGGACAAGGACGGCAATCGCCAGGAGCGGACCGAGTGGCACCGCGTCGTGATCTTCAACGAGAATCTGGGCCGCGTCGCCAAATCCTATCTGCGCAAGGGCTCCAAGGTCTATCTCGAGGGTCAGATCCAGACCCGCAAATGGCAGGACCAGTCCGGCCAGGACCGCTATTCGACCGAGGTCGTCCTGCAACGCTTCCGCGGCGAGCTCGTCCTCCTCGACAGCCGCGGCGGCGGCGGCGGCGGCGCGGGCGACGATTTCGGCGGCGGCGGCATGGAGAGCGGAGCGGGCGGTTTCGGGGGCGGCGCCAGCCGGCCCGCGCGGCCGCAGCCGGCCTTCGACAGCGACCTCGACGACGACGTGCCGTTCTGACGGGCGCAAAGCGCCCGTCACCCCGGCGGAGGCCGGGGTCCCAGTGAGACGCACCGAGACTTCTCGGCCTGGGATGCCGGCTTCCGCCGGGATGACGATCAACGACCCAGCTTGTCCTTGAAGCCCGCCAGGGCGGCGAACGGGCTCGCGGCCTTCACGTCTTCCTCGCTCTTGACCCCGGCTTCCCGAAGCGCCTGCTCGGCCGCCGGGGAGCGCGGGAACGGGTCGAGGCTCAGCGCCAGCGTCTGCGCCGCGGCCTCGCCGAGATCGATCGACCCGTCCGCGTAAAAGATGACGTCGAGCTCGGCCTCGCTGAGTTCCATCTCGTCCTTCGCCCCGCCCGGCTCCGGCCGGAACTCGACCGTAAAAGGCTCATCGAGGATGGCCGGCACGGGCTCGCCGGTCGCGATGCAGCTCTGCACGACTTCGGCCTGCAGGCGCCCCCGGGCGACAGCGCCAGCGTCCGAGCGGGCGAGCGAAGCCTCCGCCGCCAGCCGTTCGATCGCCTCGAGCGCGAAGCGTTTCGCAAGGGCTTCGCGCTCCGCCGCGTCGGCTTCGATCGAGACCGGCTTCGGCTCGGCCGAAAGCGTGTCGAGGCGATAAAGGCGGCTGAACTCGTTCATTTGAATTTTCCCGCCAGCAGGTCTTCCAGGTGCGTCTCGCCCAGGCGGCGGTGCGTCTCGCGAAGACGCGCTGCGAGGCGCGAGACGGCCTCGTCGCTCGCCGCGTCGCGAAAAAGGTTGCGCCGGACCGCCGGCTCGAGCTCGGCCTCGCCGGCGAAGGCGGCGCGAAAGGCGCCGAGCCGGCCCCCGAGCGCGCCGACCAACTTGCCGACATGCTTGCCGACCGCGAAATCCCCGATGCCGAGCTGGCGAAGCGTCGCGTCCATGTCGTCGATGAAGATCTCGGTCAGAAGCACGGATTGCGCCTTGGCGTCCTCGCCTTCCGCCTCGAGGCGGAGAAGGACGAGGGCCATCAGCGCCGCCAGCATGTCGAACCGGCCCTGGAGCGTGTCGGGAATGCCGCCTTCCCCATACCATTCGGGCGCGCGCGCGGCGGCGGCGATGGCGTCGTAGAGCGGCCGGAGCTCGGCGCGGGCAGGTCGGCGTCCGAGCAGGCGGGCGAGAAAGGGCAAGGCGGTCTCCGCGAAAGGGGCGCCGTACTTGCGCCGTTCATCTTTTCCGGGATATTGGGGCCGACTGTCCCTGCCTGCAAGGCACGGGCCGGCGGGCGTTTCGGCCGCCGCGGGGTTTCGGGAGTTTTTCCAATATGATCGTGCGTGGACGTAAGGCCGGCTTGCTGATCGCCGTGGCGGCGGGCCTCGCCACCGGCGGCTGCTCGAAGGTGAAGGACATTCAGGGCTATCTCGTCGACGAGACCCTGGTCACCGCGATCCAGCCCGGCGTCGACAACAAGGATTCGGTGATGGGCACCCTCGGCCGCCCGACCTTCACCGGCACTTTCGACCAGAACGACTGGTATTACGTCTCCCGCAGCACGAAGAATTTCGCCTACGCCAACCCGCACGTCAACGCGCAGACCGTCCTCCACGTCCGCTTCGATCCCGCCGGCAACGTTGCGACGGTGGAGCGCAAGGGCATGGAGCAGATCGTCTCGATCGACCCGATGGGCGACAAGACCCCGACGCTCGGACGCCGCCGCAGCATCTGGGACGAATTGTTCGGCAATATCGGCGCGGTCGGCGCCGGCGGCATGGGCGGCCAGGGCGACAGCAACCCCAACACCCCCTGACGTCTAACGAACGACGCCGCTCCCCGCGAGCACGCCCAAAGTGACGAGATCCGAGGCGGTCGCCGTCATCGCGGCGATCTGCACCGGCTCGGCCATGCCGACCAGGATCGGTCCAATCACCGCGTCGCCGCCCAGCTCCTTGAGCAATTTGGCGGAGATGTTCGCGGTCTGGAGGCCGGGCATGACCAGCACGTTGGCCGGCCCGGTCAGGCGGCTGAACGGATAGACCTTCTGCATCGCCGGATTGAGCGCCACGTCGGGCGACATCTCGCCTTCATATTCGAAGCCGAGCTCCTCGCGTCCGTCGAGCACCCGCACGCCCTCCCGGATCCGCTCCAGATAGGTGCCCTCCGGGTCGCCGAAGTTCGAATAGGAAAGAAAGGCGACGCGCGGCTCGTGGCCCATTCGGCGGGCGACGCTCGCCGTCTGGATCGCGATCTCGGCGAGCTGCTCGCCGCTCGGCCGCTCGCTTACCGTCGTGTCGGCGATGAAGGTCGTGTGCGCCTGGCCGACCAGGACGTGGATTCCGAACGGCGTTCGCCCCTCGTCCGCGTCGATGACGCGCTGCACCTGCCGCAGGCTCTGCGCATAGGGGCGAGTCACCCCGGTAATGAGCGCGTCCGCCTCGCCGAGCGCGAGGAGCAGGGCCGCGAAGGTGTTGCGGTCCTGGTTGACCATCCGCTCGACGGCGCGGGGCAGGAAGCCGCGCCGCTGCAGCCTCTGATAGAGGAAATCGACCATCTCGGGCACGCGCGCGTACGTGCGGCTGTTGATCAGCTCGAAACTGTCCGGATCGTCGACGCCGAGCGCCCTCAGGCGGTCGAGCACGTCGTCCCGGCCGACCAGCACCGGCACGCCGTAGCCGCCGTCGCGGAAGGCGATCGCCGCGCGCAGCACCACGTCCTCGTCGCCCTCGGCGAAGATGACGCGCTTCGGGTTGGCGCGGGCGCCCTCATAGGCGAGCGTCAGCACCGAGGTCGTCGGGTTGAGGCGCGACCGGAGCTCGGTGCGGTAGGCGTCGAGATCCTCGATCTGCCGGCGCGCGACTCCGCTCGCCATGGCCGCGCGCGCCACCGCCGCGGGCACCACCTCCATCAGCCGCGGGTCGAACGGGGCGGGGATGATGTAGTCGGCGCCGAAGCTGTGCGCCCGGCCGCCATAGGCTGCCGCCACCTCCTCGGGCACCTGTTGCCGGGCGAGCTCGGCCAGCGCCTCCGCCGCGGCGATCTTCATCTCATCGTTGATCGTCATCGCCCGGACGTCGAGCGCGCCGCGGAAGATGAAGGGGAAGCCGAGCACGTTGTTGACCTGGTTCGGATAGTCCGAGCGGCCCGTGGCGATGATCGCGTCGGGCCGCGCCGCCTTGGCTTCGGGCGGGGTGATCTCCGGGTCGGGATTGGCCATGGCGAAGATGATCGGCTTCTTCGCCATCTCCATCACCATTTCGGGCTTCAAGGCTCCCGCCGCGGAGAGGCCGAGGAAGACGTCCGCGCCGACCAAAGCCTGGGCGAGCGTGCGCCGGTCGGTGTCGACCGCATGCGCCGACTTCCACTGGTCGAGGCCTTCCCGGCCTTCGTAGATGACGCCCTTGCGGTCGCACATGATGACATGGTCGTGGCGGACCCCCATCGCCTTGATCAGCTCGGTGCAGGCGATCGCCGCCGCTCCCGCGCCGTTGACGACTACGCGGATGTCCTTGAGCGCGCGCTTCGTCAGGTAGCAGGCGTTGATCAGCCCCGCCGCGGTGATGATGGCGGTGCCGTGCTGGTCGTCGTGGAAGACCGGGATCTTCATCCGCTCGCGCAGCGTCTGCTCGATGACGAAGCAATCGGGCGCCGCGATGTCCTCGAGGTTGATGCCGCCGAAGCTCGGCTCGAGCAAGGCTACGGCGTTGATGAAGGCGTCGCTGTCCTCGGTGGCGAGCTCGAGGTCGATCGCGTCGACGTCGGCGAAGCGCTTGAACAGCACCGCCTTGCCTTCCATCACCGGCTTCGACGCCAGCGCGCCGAGATTGCCCAGGCCGAGGATCGCCGTGCCGTTCGAGATCACCGCGACGAGGTTGCCGCGCGCCGTATAATCATAGGCCTTGTCGGGATCCTCGGCGATCGCGCGCACGGGAGCGGCGACGCCGGGCGAATAAGCGAGGCTGAGGTCGCGCTGCGTCGCCATCGGCTTGGACGCGATGATTTCGATCTTGCCGGGACGGCCCTGCGAGTGGAAGTCGAGCGCCTCCTGGTCCGAGAAGGTGACGTTGCTCTCGCTCATCCCGGCGTCTCTCCTCGCGCTTTTCGCGCCGCTCTAGGCTTTCCGTCGTGACGGGGGCAAGCCAAAGCCTTATCCCTCGGAGCATGGCCACCCAGGCAAAGACAGGCGGCGCTTCGGCGGGGGGGCCGACCCCGATGATGGCGCAATATCTGGCGCTGAAGGCCGAGGCGCCCGACTGCCTGCTCTTCTACCGGATGGGCGACTTCTTCGAATTGTTCTTCGACGACGCCAAGGCAGCGGCAGCCTGCCTCGACATCGCCTTGACCGCGCGGGGCGAGCATGAGGGCGAGAAGATCCCGATGTGCGGAGTCCCGATCCACGCCGCCGAGGCCTATCTCGCCCGGCTGATCCGCGGCGGCTTCCGCGTCGCCATCGCCGAGCAAACCGAGAACCCGGCCGAGGCGCGCAAGCGCGGCTCCAAGTCGGTCGTCAACCGTGCCATCGTCCGGATCGTCACGGCGGGGACGCTGACCGAGGAGGCGCTGCTCGACTCGCGCTCGGCCAACTGGCTGGTGGCAACCGCCAGGGTCGGCGAGCGGCACGGGGTCGCCGCCGCCGACGTCTCGACCGGCCGCTTCGAGCTCGGCTCGATTCCTTCCTCGTCCATCGATGCGGAGTTGGCGAGGCTCGGCCCGGCCGAGATCGTAACGCCCGACGAGCGGCGGGGCTTCGACAGCCTCGCCGCGGAGCGCGAGCTCAAGGAGAGGTTCGGAGTCGCGACGCTCGACGGCTTCGGCCATTTCGACCGCGCCGCACTCGCCGCGGCCGGTGGCCTCCTCGCCTATCTCGATGAGGTTGCGCGCGACTCCCTGCCGTTCCTGCGGCCTCCGGTCTCGCGCTCGTCGGCCGATCATATGATGATCGACGCCGCGACTCGCGAGAGCCTCGAGCTCACCGCGACCGCGAGCGGAGGGCGCCCGGGAAGCCTGCTCCACGGGGTCGACCGCACCGTCACCGGCGCGGGCGCGCGCCTGCTCGCCACCGATATCGGGGCGCCCCTGCTCGACCGACGGGCGATCGAGGCGCGGCTCGACCTGGTCGGCCTGTTCGAGCGCGATTCCGGCCTGCGCGATACACTCCGTCGCCAGCTCAGGGCGCTCCCCGACATCGGGCGCGCGCTCGGGCGGCTTGTCGCCCGGCGCGGCGGCCCGCGCGACCTGGGGCAGCTCCGCGACGGCCTCAACGAAGCCCGCCGCCTTCACGCCCGTCTAGCCCAGCTCCCCGACCCGCCCGCTTTGCTCGGCGAACTCCTCCCGGCCCTCACCGGCCACGGCGCGCTGACCGATCTGCTCGGCCGCGCGCTCGTTCCGTCGCCGCCGATCGACGCCGCGCAGGGCGGCTTTATTGCGGAGGGCTATGACGCCGCGCTGGACGATCTGCGCGCGACCGGCGGCGAGGGACGGCGGGCGATCGCCGGCCTCGAGGCGCGCTACCGCCAGCAGACCGGCATCGCGACGCTCAAGATCCGTCACAACAATGTCATCGGCTTCCATGTCGAGGTGCCCGCAAGGCATGCCGACCCGCTGATGGCCGCCGAAAGCGGCTTCACCCACCGCCAGACCCTCGCCGGCGTCGTTCGCTTCAACGCCGCCGACCTTCACGAGCAGGCGATGCGGGTGAACCAGGCCGGCAGCCATGCCCTCGCTGCCGAACAGGCCCATCTCGAGGAGCTGACCGAGGCCGCGCTCGAGCGCAGGGAGGAAATCGCCGCCGCCGCCGACGGGCTCGCCCGTCTCGACGTCGCGGCGGCTCTGGCCGAGCGCGCCGTCGAAGGCGCCTGGGCGCGGCCCTGGTTCGTCGAGCACAGCTGCTTCGAGGTTGAAGCGGGCCGACATCCGGTCGTCGAGGAAGCGGTGTGCGCCTCGGGCGGACGCTTCGTCGCCAACGATTGCGGCCTCTCGGAGGACCGGCGGCTCTGGCTCGTCACCGGCCCGAACATGGGGGGCAAATCGACCTTCCTGCGCCAGAACGCGCTCATCGCCGTCCTAGCCCAGGCCGGCTCCTACGTGCCGGCGACGCGGGCAACGCTCGGCCTCGTCGACCGCCTGTTCAGCCGGGTCGGAGCGTCGGACAATCTCGCCCGCGGCCGCTCGACCTTCATGGTCGAGATGGTGGAGACCGCCGCCATCCTCAGCCAGGCCACCGAGCGGAGCTTCGTCATCCTCGACGAGGTCGGGCGCGGCACCTCGACCTATGACGGGCTCGCCATCGCCTGGGCCGTGGTCGAGGCGATCCACGACCGCAATCGCTGCCGCTGCCTGTTCGCGACCCATTATCACGAGCTCACCCGCCTCGCGGAGCGGCTCGACGCATTGTCGCTCCATCATGTCCGGGCGCGGGAATGGAAAGGCGAGCTCGTGCTCCTCCACGAGGTCGCGAGCGGCCCGGCCGACCGCAGCTACGGCCTCGCCGTGGCCAAGCTCGCCGGCCTGCCGCCCCCCGTCGTCGCCCGCGCCCGATCGATCCTCGCGAAGCTCGAGGAGGGTCGCGCCGCAACCGGCGGAATCGCGGCCGGGCTGGACGACCTGCCCCTGTTCGCGGCCGCGGTGCAGGACGAGGAGCCGCCGGACCCGCTTCGCGCGGCGCTCGACGCGGTAGAGGCCGACGCTCTGACCCCGCGCGAGGCGCTGGACCTCGTCTACGGTCTGAAGCGGCTGGCCGCGGGCGACCAATGAGCCGTTTCGACGCTGTCCTTCACAAGCGCGCGATCGTCGACCGCCGCGCGGTCGGCGAGGCACTCCGGGAGGCGGCGAGCGGCGAGGCGGCGCCGATCCTCAAGGCGGCGCTCGCCCGCGGCCGGGCTGAGATCGAATCGCGCCTCGAGGCGAGGCCGTGGCAGGGAACCGAGACGGCGGCCTCCTACGCCTATCTCGCCGACCAGATCCTTCGTCTCGCGTGGGACCGTGTCGCTCCAGACCCGAAGCACCGCCTGCTGCTCCTTGCCGTCGGCGGCTACGGCCGGGGCGAGATGGCGCTCCATTCCGACGTCGACATCGCCTTCGTCACTCCGGCCAAGGCGAGCCGCGGCGCCCGAGCGGCGGTTGAGGCGATGCTCTACCTGCTCTGGGACCTGGGGCTGAAGCTCGGCCAATCGGCGCGGACCGCCGACGAGCTGATCGCGGCGGCCGAGTCCGACCATACGATACGCACCGCCTTGCTCGAGGCCCGGTGGGTCTGGGGCGACGAGGCCTTGTTCGAGGAGGTCCAGGCGCGCTTCTGGAAGGAGGTGGTCGGCGGCAAGGCGAGGACGTTCGTCACCGAGAAGCTGGAGGAGCGCAACGCGCGCCACCGGCGCCTCGGCGACAGCCGCTACGTCGTGGAGCCCAACGTCAAGGAAGGCAAAGGCGGCCTGCGCGATCTCCATGCCCTCTTCTGGATCGGCAAATATGCCTATCGGGTGCGGAGCGTGGCGGAGCTGGTCGACGTCCGCCTTCTCTCCGCCGCCGAGTTGAGGCCGTTCCAGCGCGCCGAGCGCTTCCTCTGGGCGGTGCGTTGTCATCTCCATCTCGTCGCGGGCCGCGCCGAGGAGCGCCTGACCTTCGACTATCAGCGCGAGATCGCGACCCGGATGCGCTACGCCGACCGGCCCGGCAAGTCGCCGGTCGAGCGTTTCATGCGCCACTATTTCCTCCATGCGAAGACGGTCGGCGATCTCACCGGGGTGTTCCTCGCCCATCTCGACGACAAGTTCGCGAGGAAAGGAAGCCGCTTCGGCCTTCCCTCGATCCGGCGCCGGCCCGGCAAGCTCGAAGGTTTCGTCCTCGATCGCGGCCGCCTCGCTTTGCCGCGCGACGATTTTTTCTCGGAAGACCCCGTCCGCCTCCTCCAGATCTTCACGCTGGCCGACCTATACGCGCTCGAAATCCACCCGCTGGCGATGCGCTCGGCCGCCCGCGACGCCAAGCTGATCGACCAGCAGGTCCGCTCCGACCCGCGCGCCAACGCGCTTTTCCTCGACGTACTCACCAGCCCGCGCGATCCGGAACCGGTGCTGCGCTGGATGAACGAGGCCGGCGTGTTCGGCCGCTTCGTTCCCGACTTCGGGCGCGTCGTCGCGCAGATGCAGTTCGACATGTATCACCATTATACGGTCGACGAACATTCGATCCGGGCGATCGGCCTCCTCTCGAGGATCGAGCGGGGCGAGCTGAAGGAGGAGCATCCGCTCGCGACCGCCCTCTTCCGCCATATCGCCTCGCGCCGAGTCCTCTACGTCGCGGTCCTGCTGCACGACATCGCCAAGGGGCGGGGCGGCGACCATAGCGAGCTCGGCGCCGAGGTCGCGCGCGCGCTCTGCCCCCGGCTCGGCCTCGACCGGGCCGAGACCGAGACGGTCGCCTGGCTGGTGCGCTGGCACCTGCTCGCCTCCGCCACGGCGTTCAAGCGCGACCTCTCCGACCCGCAGGCGATCCAGGATTTCGTCGCCCGGGTGAAGAGCCTGGAGCGGCTTCGCCTCCTCTTCATCCTCACCGTCGTGGACATTCGGGCGGTCGGCCCCGGCGTCTGGAACGGCTGGAAGCGCCAGCTGCTTCGCCAGCTCTTCGAAGCCGCCGAGGAGGATCTGCGCCTCGGCCACAAGCAGAAAGGACGCAACGACCGCATCGCCGCGATCCAGGCCGAGCTCGCGCTCCGGCTTGGCTGGGACGATGCTCGCTTCGCCCGGCACTCCTGGCGGCTGCCCGACAGCTACTGGCTCGCCGAGCCCCTCTACGTGCTGGAGAAGAACGCCGCGCTTGTCGACGCCTCGGACCGAGCGCCCGCTACCCACCGCCCGCTCGGCACCTGGGTCGTCGACGATCGCAGCGCGACCCTGCTCAGCGTCTACGCCACCGACCGGCCCGGCCTCTTCTACCGCCTCACCGCCGCGATCAGCCTCGCCGGGGCGAACATCATCGACGCGCGCATCCACACGACTCTCGACGGCATGGCGGTCGACAATTTCCTCCTTCAGGACGCGAAGGGCGCGCCGTTCGGCGAGCGCCACCGCCTGAAACGGCTGGAGGACGCCGTGCTCGCGGCCTTGAGCGGCGAGGAACCCGCGCTCGAGCGGCTCGAGGCCAAGGCGCTGCCGCTGCTTCGCGCCGAGGCCTTTCCGATCCAGCCCGCGGCCTTCGTCGATAACGAGGCTTCGAGCCGTTACACCGTCGTCGAGGTCAACGCCCGCGACCGGGCCGCCTTGCTCTCAGGTCTGGCGCGGGCTCTGTTCGAGCAGCAGCTCGCCATCCACTCCGCGCATATCGCGACCTACGGCGAGCGCGCCGTCGACGTCTTCTACCTGACCGACCTCGCCGGGGCGAAGGTGACGAGCCCGACCCGCCTGAAGGCGCTCCAGGCGGCGCTGCTCAAGGCCGCCCGCGAGCCCGCCCGGGCCGGTCGCCGCGCCGCCTGAAAGGAGAAGGCCCCCGCCGTCGCCGGCGAGGGCCTCCTGTCTGCCTTCCCCGCCGCTCAGAAGCGGAAGCGGCCGGTGATTCCGAACGTCCGGGGCTCGGCAAGGAAGCTCGAGAAGAGCTGGTTCGCGGTCGCGAAATTGGGCGATCCGCCGCCGTTCGCCGACATGATGTGGGCGCGCGAGTTGGTGCCCTGGAACGGCGTGTTGAACGCGACCTGCTGATAATCCTGGTTGAACAGATTCTGCGCCCAGAGCTCGACCGACCAGCGCTGCTCCGGCCCGCGAATGCCGACACGGGCGTTGAACAAAGCGAAGGCCTCCTGCTCCTTCTCGGGGAAGAGGTCGGAGCCGGTATTGTAGTCGTCGCTCATTCGGCCGTCGATGTAAAAGAGGCCGCTCATGCCGCCGCCGCCGATCCGCGGCGTCCACGCGAAGGAGAAGGTGCTGACCAGCTCCGGCGCGTTCGACAGATTGTCGCCGGGGAGAAGGAACAGCGCCGGATCGAGCGGAGCGCCGGTGTTCCGCCCGACCAGGTCCTTGCGATAATGGGTGTCGGCGAAGGTGAAGCCGGCGGTGACCTGGATGTCGCGGTGCGGCGAGAAGGTCGCCTCCAGCTCGACGCCCTGCGAGATCACGCCGGCCTTGACGTCGTCGGCGGGGCAGGCTCCGGTCAGGAAGGCGGAGGTCCCCGCATAAGGGACCACGTTCGGCGAGATGTCCTGGTCGGTCGTGCCGAGGTCGGCGCCGCAGCCGTTGATGTTCTGGACCAGGAAGACCGAGCCGTTGAACGTGTTCAGCTGGAAGTCCTTGAACAGCTGCCGGAAGATGGCGACGTTGAAGGTGAGGCCGCGGTGGCCGAACTTCACGCCGAGCTCGTAGGCGTCGACCTTCTCGGCGTCGAACTGCAGGTTGCCGCTGCCGAATCCGGTCCCGCAGACGGTCGTCTGGCGCGGATCGGTCGGGGCGTAGAAGGGGCAGCCGAGCGCCGAACGGTCGAGGTTGAAGCCGCCCGCTTTATACCCCTTCGAGTATGAGGCGTACATCATCAGGTCCTTGACCGGCTTGTAGCTGAGGATGCCCGTGCCGGTCCATTCGTCCTCGCTTCGCTCGTCCTGGAGCGTGAGCGCATTGAGGCCGCTCGTCGCATTGCCCTGGCAGGTCAGGTTGACGATACCCTGGGCGAGGCCCTGAAGCGACGCCGGGAACGGCGACGAGCCGCCCGGGAGGAAGTTGGAGAAGAAGGCCTGCTGGGTCGGGCAGATCGTGTTGGTGTTGTTGAAGCTGGCGTGGAAGTCCTTGTTCTCGCTCGTGTAGCGAAGGCCCAGGGTGAACGCGAGCTTGTCGGTGATCTTGAAGATGTTGTGGGTGAAGATCGCCCAGTTCGTGCTGTCCTGGAAATAATTGGAATCGTCGTCGCCGACATTTTTGACCGTGCTGAGCCGCTGGAGGCCGCCGATCATCACCGGCGCCGCCCCGCCGAACGCTCCGGTGAGGGTCGCCGTGCCCGCGGGGCTGAGGCAGCCCGGCGCGGCCGGGTCGCGAAGAGCGGCGGCCGGATTGATCGTCGCGACCAGGCGGCAGGCCGCGAACGCGCCGTACTGGCTGCCGAACTTCAGATTGTCGCGGACATGGAGCTTCTCGTTGGCGAAATAGCCGCCGATCAGCCAGTCGAGATGATCGGAAAAGGCCGAGCCTTGCAGCCGCAGCTCCTGACTGAACGTCTTGAACTGCCGGAAGGCGTTGCCGTCGTCCTCGCGGAACAGGATGTCGACGTTGGTATAATCGGTGTCGGACGGTCCTTCCGCCTTGTAGTTGCGATAGGCGGTGATCGAGGTCAGGCTGGCGCCGCCGAAATCGTAATCGACCTGGCCCGAGACGCCCCAGTCCCTCGTCGTGCCCTCGTAGGTGCGGCCCGGAGTGACCGCGATCTGGCGGTTGAACGGATCGCTGGCGCCCGGGAAAAGGCCGCCGAGGCTGGTGAGGACGTCGACGATCCGGTTGGTCGGGCGGACCGAATAGTCGCCGGGAACGCCGGGCGTCGGGTCGAACGTCTCGAGCGTCGAGATGTAGGTCGCTCCGCAGCAGCTCTCGGTGCGGGTCGTAAAGTCGCCGATGAGGCGGACCTGGAGGGCGTCGTTCGGCTCGAAGAGCAATTGCCCGCGGGTGAAGAGGCGGTTGCGGTTGTTGACCCGGCTTTCGGTTCCGCCGGCCGCGTTCACCACTTTGTAGAAGCCGTCGCGGCGCGTGTAGACGCCGTCGAGGCGGAAGGCGATCGTGTCGCTGAGCGGGCCGGTGACGCCGGCGTCGCCGCGGATCATGTCGTAATTGCCGTACGTCAGCGAGCCGTAGCCCTCGAAATTGAAGCTCGGCTTCTTCGAGACGATGTTGAGGATGCCGGCCGAGGCGTTGCGACCGAACAGGGTGCCCTGCGGTCCGCGAAGAACCTCGACTCGCTCGATCTCGCCGAGCTCGTTGAGGCCGATGCCGGAACGCGAGCGATAGACGCCGTCGATGAACACGGCGACCGAGCTTTCGAGGCCGGGATTGTCGCCGACGGTGCCGATGCCGCGGATACGGGCCGAGCCGTTGGCCTCGGTGCCGGTCGAGGAGACGAGCAGCGAGGGGGCGAGCTGGTTGAGCTGGCGGATGTCGCTGGCGCCCGAATTCTGGAGCGATTCAGCCGACACGGCCGAGACGGCCAGCGGGACGTCCTGGAGGATCTGGGCGCGGCCCTGGGCGGTGACGATGATGTCGCCCGTATCGACGTCGTCGGTCGGCGAGACGTCGGCGTCGGGATTGACCTCGGCCGACTGCTCGGCCTGCGTCGTCTGGCCGGTGGGCGCCGTCTGGTCCTGAGCGTAAGCGGGTGTGGCCCCGAGCGCCGCGATGCCGGCCGACATGAGCCAGAAAGACTTCGACATATGCCCTCTCCCTTTTTGGGTTTGGCGGCGAAGCTAGTGAAATCGCGCATTCCCGACCAGAGCGAAAATCGCACTTTTCTGCGGGTTTCCGCCCCTTATTGCATAAGCGCAACAATTCGGTTTCGTATCGAAACCGACGCCGATTCCGCCGCTACGTAAAGCTCGCTTTCTGCGGCGCCTATTTCGGTGAAAGCACCATCAGCATCTGCCGGCCTTCCATGCGCGGGTGCTGCTCGATCTTCGCGCTGTCGGCCACGTCCGCCTGGACGCGCTGGAGAAGGCGCATGCCGAGCTCGCCGTGAGCCAGCTCCCGCCCGCGGAACCGCAGAGTGATCTTCACCTTGTCGCCCTCGCCGATGAAGTCGTGAACCTTGCGCATCTTCACGTCGTAATCGTGGTCGTCGATGTTCGGACGCATCTTGATCTCCTTGATCTCCTGCGTCTTCTGCGACTTGCGGGCGAGGTTGGCCTTTTTCTGCGCCTCGTATTTGAACTTGCCGACGTCGAGGAACTTGCAGACGGGCGGATCGGCGTTGGGGGATACCTCGACGAGGTCGAGCCCGACCGCGGCGGCCTGCTCGATCGCTTCGGCGGTCAGCAGCACCCCGATATTCTCGCCGTTCTCATCGATCACGCGCACCTTGGGCACGGAGATGAATTCGTTGAAGCGGGGGCCGTTCATCGGCGGCGCGACCGGGCGCCGGATCATGGGCGGACGTATAATTGCATCTCCTCGAACCTCGGGTCCCTTTCACCTAGTGGTTCCGCCTGCCGAATGAAAGCCGGGACGGCACCTGAGCGCGAATTCGGGTCCGCTGTTGCGGATCAGCCGCTCGACGCGAGGTCGGGCGGCGCCGCCTCCGCGACCAGCCGCGCAACCGCTTCGTCCAGGGCAAGCACTTCCTGACGCGCGCCCTCGCCGAGGGGGCGAAGGGCCACCGTCTTTTCCTCCGCCTCGCGCTTGCCGACGACGAGCAGGTTCGGAACCTTGGCGAGGCTGTGCTCGCGCACCTTGTAGTTGATCTTCTCGTTGCGCAGATCCGCGTCCACCCGCAGCCCCGCGGCCGAGAGCTTGGCGGCCACTTCGGCGGCATAAGCGTCGGCGTCGGAGACGATCGTCGCGACCACCGCCTGCACCGGGGCCAGCCAGGCGGGGAGCCGGCCGGCGTGATGCTCGATCAAAATGCCGATGAAGCGCTCGAACGAACCGAGGATCGCCCGGTGCAGCATCACCGGACGGTGGCGCTGGCCGTCCTCGCCGACATAGGTCGCGTCGAGCCGCTCCGGAAGCACGTAATCGGCCTGGATCGTGCCGACCTGCCACGTCCGCCCGATCGCGTCGGTCAGGTGGAATTCGAGCTTGGGCGAATAGAAGGCGCCCTCGCCGGGCCGCTCCTCCCAGCCATATCGCTCGGTGTCGCGGCCGGCGGCGCGGACGGCGTCGCGCAGGTCCTGCTCCGCTTTGTCCCACATCTCGTCGCTGCCGTAGCGCTGCTCGGGACGCAGCGCGAGCTTGATGGCGTAGTCGGGAAAGCCGAGGTCCGCGTAGACCTGGTCGAGCAGGTCGCAAAAGAGCCGCACCTCCTCGACCAGCTGGTCCCCGCGGCAGAAGATGTGCGCGTCGTCCTGGGTGAACTGGCGGACCCGGAGCACGCCATGCAGGGCGCCGTGCGGCTCGTTGCGATGGCAGACGCCCATCTCGGCGAGCCGGATCGGCAGGTCGCGGTACGACTTGATCCCCTGCCGGAAGATGAGCACGTGCGCGGGGCAGTTCATCGGCTTCAGAGCCATCAGGTCGCCTTCGCCGGACAGCACGGGCCCCTCGTCCTCGGTGTTCGGCACCTCGTCGGGGACGACGAACATATTCTCGCGATACTTGCCCCAATGGCCGGACTGCTCCCACTGGCGGGCGTCCATCAGCTGCGGCGTCTTCACTTCCTGGTAGCCGGCGGCGTCGAGGCGGCGGCGCATATAGGCCTCGAGCGCGCGCCAGACGACGAAGCCGTTCGGGTGCCAGAAGACCGAGCCCTGCGCTTCCGACTGGAAATGGAAGAGGTCCATCTCCTGGCCGAGGCGGCGGTGGTCGCGCTTCGCCGCTTCCTCGAGCCGCGTCAGATGGGCCTCGAGCTGCTTCCGGTTGAGCCAGCCGGTGCCGTAGATGCGCGAGAGCATCGCGTTCTTCTGGTCGCCGCGCCAATAGGCGCCCGACACCCGCGTCAGCTTGAACGCCTGCGGATCGAGCCTGCCGGTCGAGGGCAGATGCGGGCCCCGGCAGAGGTCCATCCACTCGCCCGAGCGATACATGGTGATCGTCTCGTCGGCGGGGAGCTCCATCACCCACTCGGCCTTGAACGCCTCGCCCTGATTCTCGAAGAAGGCGCGGACCTCGTCGCGGCTCCAGACCTCCCGCACCACCGGCTGGTCGCGGGCTATGACTCGGCGCATCTCCTCCTCGATCGCCGGCAGGTCCTCCTCGGTGAACGGGCCACGGCCCGGCGCCGGCGCGAAGTCGTAATAGAAGCCGTCGTCGGTCGCCGGGCCGAACGTGATCTGGGTGCCCGGGAAGAGGTTCTGCACCGCCTCCGCGAGAACGTGGGCGTAATCGTGGCGGACGAGCTCGAGCGCTTCCTTCTCGTCCCTCACGGTGACCAAAGCGAGATCGGCATCCCCCTCGAACGGCCGGTTGAGGTCGCGCAGCTCGCCGTCGACCCGGGCGGCGAGCGCCGCCCTGGCGAGGCCCGGGCCGATCGCTGCTGCGACGTCGGCGGGCGTCGCGCCCTCGCCGACCTCGCGCACCGAACCGTCGGGAAGGCGTATCCTGAAATGCTGGCTCATGACAGGCGGCCTCTAGCCGCAGCCGCCGCGCACCTCCAGCCCCGCGTCGGATCGGGCTGGCACGTCGCTCCGCGGTGGGGCAGGGTCGGCCCGATGCTCGCGCTTGTCTTCCTCCTCGCCGCCGCGGAGCCGACGGTGCACACCGGCTGCGAGACGGCGCCGCAGGAATCGGAGGCGCTCCGCCAGGAGAAAGCGGAGCTCGACCGGGCGTTCGCCGACATCGCGATGGGGCGCTCGGCAAAGCGGAAGAAGAAGGATGGAGGGGCGGCCGCGGCGCGCGCCGTCGCCGGCACCGCTGCATCGATCCTGCTTCCTTTCCCGCTCGGGGTCGCCGTCAATGCCGGGGCCACCGCCGCGGCGAAATCGGGGAAGAAATCCAGGCCGGCGCCGCGTCCCGACGTCCAGGCGATGCTTGCCCGAAGCGGCGATGTCGACGCGCGCCTGCGCATCCTCGCCACCTGTCCCCGAGAATAAACACCGCTTTCCGAAAATCCGCTTGCGCGATTCTTCAGCGGAACGGATGATATTTCATCCGATTCGGGGGCGAATCGAATGGACGTGGTGGGGCCGCTGTTCGGCGGCGTGGACTTTGTCATGCGGGAGGCCGCGCTGTTCGCGGCGACCGGCTTCGCCATCCTGGGCGCCAGCGACATCGCCGTCGACGTCTCCTGGCTCGTCCTGGCCGCCCTCGGCAGGGCGCGTCCGCTCCGACTCGAACACCTGCCGCCGCCGCGGTCGGACGGGCGGCTTGCGATCTTCGTCCCCGCCTGGGACGAGGCCGGGGTCGTCGGCCCTATGCTGCGCGGCGCGCTGGCGGCCTGGGGCGAGGGCGATTGGCGCATCTACGTCGGCGGCTACCCGAACGATCCCGCGACGGTCGCCGAGATCGGGGCCGTCGCCGACCCGCGCATTCGGCTCGTCGTCGGCGACAGGCCGGGGCCGACCACCAAGGCCGACTGCCTGAACACTCTCTGGCGGGCGCTGCTCGCCGACGAGGTGAAAGAGGGACAAGCCGCGAAGGCCGTCATCCTCCACGATGCCGAGGACGTCGTCCATGCCGACGAGCTCACCGTCTTCGCCGCCTTGATCGAGCGCTGGGCGCTGGTCCAGCTCCCGGTCGTCCCGCTGGTCGACCGCGGTTCGCGCTGGGTCGGCGGCCATTATGCCGACGAGTTCGCCGAGGCCCACGGCAAGGAGCTCATCGTTCGCGGAAAGCTCGGCGCGGCGCTGCCCTCCGCCGGCGTCGGCTGCGCGTTGGAGCGAGGGGCGCTGGGCCGGCTCGCCGCCAAGCAAGGCGGGCTGCCCTTCGATGGCGACAGCCTGACCGAGGATTACGAGATCGGCCTCAAGCTCGTGGCGGCAGGCGGGCGAGGCCTCTTCGCGCGGGTGAAAGGGCCGCGCGGCCTCGTCGCGACGCGCGAATTCTTCCCCGGCACGGTCGCGGCGGCCGTCCGGCAGAAGGCGCGCTGGATGAGCGGGATCGCCCTTTCCGGCTGGGACCGGCTCGGCTGGACCGGCGGCGTCGCCGAACGCTGGATGCGCTGCCGCGACCGCCAGTCGCTTCTGGCCGCGCTCCTCCTTTTCGCCGGCTATCTCGCGACGCTCGCCTGGCTCGTCCTCAAGGGTCGCGAGGGCCTCACCGGCGTGGCCCCGCCGGAGCTGTCGCCGCTTCTCGCCACCCTAGTCCAGTTCAACCTCGCCCTTCTCCTCTGGCGGCTCGTCGTCCGGTCGGCCTTCACAGCCCACACGCACGGCCTGCTCGAGGGCCTTCGAGCGATCCCCCGGGCGATCGTCAGCAACGGGGTGGCGATGCTCGCCGCGGCGGCGGCTCTCTGCCGTTACCGGCGAGCGCGGCGTAGCGGCGAGCCCGCGCCCTGGGGCAAGACCGCCCATGCCTTCCCGGTGCCGGCAGAATGAGCGGCACGCCCGCGCCCCTGCGCTTCCTGATCGGGGTCGCGGCCGGATGGACCCTGCTTCGAGCCGCCGCTTTTTCGTCCCTTTGGAGTCTCGCCCCGGTCGCGGCGACGCCGCCGGATCCCGTGAGGACGGCCGCGGCCGCGCCGCTCCGCGTCGCCGCCGCACCGCCTTTGGCAGCATTGCGAGGCGGCCCGACTTCGCCATGGCGGCGCGTGGCGCGAGCCGTGCGCTCCCTCGTCGTCCCGCCTGCAATTGCCCCGGTCGCATCCGCGACCGTCCCTGTGCCTCGCGCCTTCAGTGAGACCGCCGAGGCGCCGGTCGCCGAGCCCGTCACGCCCCTTTGGAAAGCGCTGAAAGCGCCTGTCGCCCGTCCGTCCCGCTGGAGCGGTTACGCCTGGATGTTCGCTCGTCGCGGCGAAGGGCCCGGCCTTGCACCGGGCGGGACGCTCGGCGGCGGCCAGGCCGGCTTCAGGCTGTCCTACCGTCTCGGCGGCTCGCCGGCCGCGCCGCTTGCTTCGAGACTGCGCATCTCGACGCCGACCCGGCGCCCGCAAGCGGCGGAGGTGGCGGCAGGCCTCGACTGGCAACCGTCGCGGCGGGTGCCGCTTCACCTCCTGGCGGAGCGCCGCCAGCGGCTCGGACGCGAGGGGCGGTCCGGCTTCGCGCTCAGCGCCTATGGCGGCATCTCGGACGCGAGGTTCGGCGCGTTGAGACTCGACGCCTGGGGGCAGGCCGGGGCTGTCGGAATGCGCTCGCGCAGCCTTTTCGTCGACGCTTCGATGCGCGCCTCGCTCCCCGTCGGAAAGCGCCTGCGCGTGGGTGCCGGAGCGTGGGCGGCGGCGCAGCCGGGCGCGGCGCGCGTCGATGCCGGGCCGCAGGCTTCGTTCCGCTTTACCCCGCTCGGCCGCGACGTGACGCTCGCCGCCGAATGGCGCTTCCGGCTGGCCGGCGACTCGCGCCCCGGCTCCGGGCCTGCGCTGACCATCGCTTCGGGCTTCTGAACCGGCTAGGGAGCGCGGGTGCGCTTCCAGGAACAGACGATCTGGGTCACCGGGGCCTCGTCGGGGATCGGCGAGGCGCTCGCCCGGGCCTTCGCGGCCGAGGGAGGATCGCTCATCCTTTCCGGCCGGCGGGTGGACGCGCTCGAATCCCTCGCGGCGGACCTGCCGGGCGAAGCTCTGCTCCTTCCGTTCGAGGCGACCGACCCGGCCGCTGTCGGGCCCGCCGTCGAGAAAGGCTGGGCCTGGCGCGAGGGCGTCGATATCCTCGTCAACAACGCGGGGATCAGCCAGCGCAGCCTCGCCATCGACACCGCGCCCGAAGTTTATGAGCGCATCGTCGAGGTCGACCTCCTCGCCCCCATCCGCCTCACCCAGGCGCTTCTGCCGCCGATGGCCGAGCGCCGCCGCGGCCATATCGTCGCGATCAGCTCGGTCGCCGGCCGGGTCGGCCCGGTCCTGCGCACCGCCTATGCCGCCGCAAAGCACGGGCTGATCGGCTATTGCGACGCTCTGCGCGCCGAGGTGGAGGCGGCTTACGGGATTCGCGTGACGACGATCCTTCCCGGCTCGGTCCGAACGCGCGTCGCCGAGAACGCGCTCCAAAGCGACGGCAGCGCCCGCGGGGTCTCCGACGCCAATATCGACGCCGGCATGGACCCCGGGGAATGCGCGCGCCGGATCCTCGACGCGGTGGCGGGCGGCGTGCGCGAGCTCGTCGTCGCGGAGGGCGCCGAGGCTTTCGCGGCCGAGCTGCGCTTCCGGGACCCCGAACGCCTGTTCGACCTCCTTTCCCGCGAAGGCGCCCGGCTCGCCGCGGAACGCGAGCAGGCCGGCGGGCCGGGATTCAGGCCCGAACCCGCCCCGGTACGGCGGACACTCCCCGAAAACTGACCCCCGCGAGGGCGCCCACGGCGCTTCCGCCTCCGTCTGCCGCAAAAATGCAACGGGCGGTCAGCCCGTTCGTTGGAGCGGGCAAGGCGGGGTGGCCCTTTGGAGTATGCGTTATGAAGAAGATTCTTCTCACCTTTGCGGCGGTCGGCGCGCTCGCCGCGACGGCGCCGGCCGCCGCCCAATATTCGAACGTCAACGCTGGCGGCGCGGTCGGAATCTCGAACCAGATCGCCCAGCTCGAGCAGCGCCTCGACGCGGACATCCGCGCCGGCCGGATCGACCCGAGAGAAGCGACGTCGCTTACCGCGCAAATGCGCGACCTGCGCCGGCTGGAGCGCAGCTACAGCCGCAACGGCCTCAGCGCCGCGGAACGCGCGACCCTGCTCAACCGCATCCGCGACATGCGCCAGGACATCCGCGTGGCCGCCCGAGCCAGCGGCTACGACCAGCTCGGCAGCCGCGTCGACGACGGCGTCCGTTACGACCGTTACGGCAATCGCGACGTCAACGGCATGTACGACCGCTACGGCAACCGCATCGATGCGACCGCCACCGTCCGTTACGACCGTTACGGCAATCGCGACGTCAACGGCGAATATGACCGCTACGGCAACCGGATCGGCGTCGCCACGAGCGTCGAGCGCTACGACCGCTACGGCAATCGCGACGTCAACGGCATTTACGATCGCTACGGCAACCGCATCGGCGCCGCGGCCGGCGTCGAGCGCTACGACCGCTACGGCAATCGGGACGCCGACGGCGACTACGACCGCTACGGCAACCGCATCGGCACCACCACGACGGTCCGCTACGACCGCTACGGCAATCGCAGCGCCACCGGCGAATATGACGCTCGCGGGAATTGGGTCGGCCGGGCCGATGACGACGACGTCTATAGGGGCCAGGGCGGTCCCTATGAGAATGACGACGTCTATTGCGAACGCCGCGGCGGCGTCGGCGGAGTCCTCGGCAACGTGCTGGGCAACGTTCTCGGCCGCGGCGACAATTGCGGCACGCTTCGCGTCGGCGCCCGCGCCAGCGCGAACCTGAGAACGCTTCCGTCCGAATATCGCTATCGCTACCCGGACGGCAACGGCGTCTATTACCGCACGGACGGGCGCGTCATCTACCAGATCGACGCCCGCACGGACACGGTGATCCGAATCTATTCGATGGATCGCTGACGGGGCGGAGGCGCCCTGCGAGCTCGCGGGGCGCCTCTCCTCGCCGACCTACGTCCCCTTGGGTCCTTCGCCCTCGTCCTTGTCCTTGAACAGGTCGATGCGCAGGCTGTGACCGGTCTCGTCGCCGCGCCGGCGGGTGCGCCGGAGAAGGACAAGCGCGGCAATGCCAAGAAAAGCGAGCAGGATGATCAGATAGGCAAGCTCGCGGCGCATACAGACTCCGTCGGAGCGGCTGCGTTGCGATAGCGGCCCGGCGATGTCCAGCGCGAAGCGAGGCGCCACGAAAATAAACGCTTCCACGCGGCCGTAACCCCGCTAAACTGTTGAAGAATCGGGAAGCTTTGAGGGGATGGGGCAATGAAGCCTTGGCGTTTCGGAACGGCGCTCGCGCTGCTGGCGATGCTTGGCGCGTGCGGCGGTGGCGGTGGCGGCGGGTCGACCGGCGGCGGCAGCGGGCCTATCGCGGGCACGCCTTCGCCGCCGCCCTCCTCCGGAACGGGCTGCACCCTGCGCGAGCGCCAGGACTGGGCGGCCGCTCAGCTTCGCGAATGGTACCTTTTCCCGGAGACCCTCCCGGCCAGCCTGGACCCGACGCCTTACTCAACCGTCGAGGCCTATATCGACGCGCTCACCGCCACGGCGCGGTCGCAACGGCGCGACCGCTTCTTCACCTATCTGACCTCGATCGCCCAGGAGAACGCCTTCTATTCGTCCGGGTCCAGCGCCGGCTTCGGAATCCGCCTGTCGACCGATGCCGCCGCTCGGCGCGTCTTCATCATGGAGGCGTTCGAGGGGGCGCCGGCGCTCGCCGCCGGGCTCGACCGCGGCACGGAGATACTCGCCATCGGCACGTCGAGCGGTAATTTGCGCCTCGTCTCCGACATCATCGCCGCTGAAGGGGCCGCCGGAGTGACCAACGCGCTCGGGCCGTCGACCGCGGGCACCACCCGGGTGCTTCGAGTGACCGACTCGAAGGGCACGCGCGAAGTCACCGTCACCAAGGCGGATTACGACCTCACTCCGGTCTCGTCGCGCTACGGCGCCAAGATCATCGACGACGGCGGCAAGCGCTACGGCTACGTCAACCTGCGCACCTTCATCACCAGCGCCGATCCGGCGCTTCGCAGCGCCTTCGCGGGCTTCAAGGCGCAGGGCGTCAACGACGTCATCGTCGACTTCCGCTACAATGGCGGCGGCCTCGTCTCGATCGCCGAGCTGATGGGCGACCTGCTCGGCGGCAAGCGCTCGACCGCGGACGTCTTCTCCTACACGACCTTCCGGCCGGAGAAGTCGGCGAACAACGACACGCGGCTGTTCCAGCCGAAGGCGGAATCGGTGGCGCCGACGCGGCTCGCCTTCATCGGCACGACCGGGACGGCGTCGGCGAGCGAGCTCGTGATCAACGCCTTCATCCCTTATTACCACGCCAGCGAGGCGCTGGTCGGCACCAACACCTACGGCAAGCCGGTCGGCCAGATCGCCGTCGACCGCACCGCCTGCGACGACCGCTTCCGGATCATCGCTTTCAAGACGGAGAATGCGGCGCGCGGCGGCGATTATTATGACGGCCTCGCGACCAAGATGGAGGCGACCTGCCAGGCGGGCGACGACTTGAACCGCCAGCTCGGCGACCCGCTCGAAGCGTCGACGCGCGCCGCGCTCGATTTCCTTGAGGGCAAGACCTGCACAAAGATCGCCTCCACCGGAATCACCCCGCAGGGCGTGCGCGAATCGCCCCGTGAGCTGCTGACCCCGGAGCGGCCCAACACCGCGCAACGCGAGGTGCCCGGCCTCTTCTAGGCCCAGAGCGTCCTTCGCGGCCGGCCTGAATAAGCGACCAGCCATTCGGCGCCGTCGCGCAGGTCGAAGGGGCGCGGCTCGCGGACGGCCCAGACCTCGCCGGGACGCATCTGGACGTCGCCGACGCGGCCGCCGGCGGCGCGGGCGATGACCCAGAGCGGCCCGCGCGACGCGTCGAGCGCACCCGCGGCTGGGGCCGCGACCCGCTCCACCGTGAAGGCCGGTCCGGATGCGAGGATGGTCCGACACGGACCGCGGCGCCGGGGCGCCGCCCTGGGCGGGCGTGCATCCGTCCTGGCCACCGCGACCGCGTCGTCGAGGTGGAGACCGCGCTCGCGGCCGTAATCGTAGAGGCGGTAGGTGACGTCGACATTCTGCTGAACCTCGACGAGGCCCACGCCCGCGCCGATCGCGTGGATCGTGCCGGCCGGCGAATAGAAACAGTCGCCCGCCCCGACCGCGCGCCAGTCGACCAGCGCCTCGATGCTGCCATCCCGCGCAGCCTTCCTCAGCGCCCCTTGGGAAAGTGCCTTGGTGAGGCCGATGCCGATTTGGCCCTCGGGCGCGGCGTCGCAGACGATCCAGGCTTCGTCCTTCCCGCGCGGAAACCCACGCGCGCGTGCGTCCGCGTCGCCGGGATGGACCTGGACGGAGAGCCGCGCCGAGGTGAACAGATATTTGACGAGCAGCTCGCCGTCCCAATCCTCGGGTCCTTCGAAGACGATCTCGCCGATCGGCTCTTCGGCCGGGCGGCCGCGCGCGAAAGGCGCCGGCAGGTCGCGCCGCCCCCAGGGCTTGGCGATCCTCCTCGCCTTGAGGCGGACCAGCCCGCCGTCCCATCTGCCTTTCATCCGCTGCGCCTTCGTCGTCGCGAGCGTCCGGCCATAAGGGCGAGGGTTTAACGTCCGGTATCGACGCGCCCGCGCCGCTGGACAGGCCGGACCGATCTTCCTACCCCGCGCAAGACGGAGGACTGGCGGTTGGATCGGGGCGCGAAGGAGGATGGCCGCGGCGGGACGAGGATCGTTCCCGTGATCCTCTCGGGCGGTGCGGGGACTCGGCTCTGGCCCCTGTCGCGGCCCGGTCGGCCCAAGCAGCTGCTGCCGCTCGCCGAGGCGCGGACGATGCTTCAGCTCACTCTCGCCCGACTCGCCTGCCTCCCCGAAGCCGCGCCGCCGATCATCGTCGCGGCCGAGAGCGACGCGGCGGAGATCGGGCGCCAGGCCGCTGAGGCGGGCGTCGCGCCGGCCGCGCTGATCCTCGAACCGGTGGCGCGCAACACCGCGCCTGCGATCGCCCTCGCGGCGCTCTCGGCCGAGCCCGACGATCTCTTGCTCGTCATGCCGAGCGACCACGTCATCGCCCGCCCCGAGGCCCTCGCCGACGCCGTACGCGCCGCCGCCCCGCTTGCCGCCGAGGGATGGCTCGTGACCTTCGGCGTGCCGGCGACCGCGCCCGAGACCGGCTACGGCTATATCCGCCGCGGAGCCTCGCTCGCCCCGGGAGTGGAGGCGGCGGCGGCCTTCGTCGAGAAGCCCGCGATCGAGGTCGCGACGGCCCTCGTCGCCTCGGGCGACCATGCCTGGAACAGCGGCATCTTCCTGTTTCGCGCGGCCACGATTCTCGATGCTCTCCGCGAGTTCGCGCCTCAGGTCCGCGACGGCGCGGCGGCGGCCTTGGCCGGCGGCTCGCGCGACGGGGAGGCGATACGCCCCGATACTGCAGTCTTCGGCCGCTCACCGTCCATCTCGATCGATTACGCGGTGATGGAGAGGGCGCAGCATATCGCCGTCGCCGCCGCCGACATGGGCTGGTCCGACGTCGGCAGCTTCGAGGCCCTGTACCGGATCGTCGCAAGAGACGGGGCCGGCAATTCCTGCGAAGGCGACGTCCTCGCTTTGGGCGCGCGCGACTGCCTGATCCGTGGGGAGGGCGTAACGGTGGCGGCGATCGACGTCGAGGGCCTGGTTATCGTGGCCACGGCGGATGCCGTGCTGGTCGCTCGGCGGGAAAGCAGCCAGAGAGTATCCGAAGCGGCCCGCCTGCTCAAAGAGCGCGACTGATCTCGCGGCTCAAACGCCGTGATACTCGCGGTACCAGGCGACGAAGCGCGGAATCCCCTCGTCGATCGACGTCGTCGGCGCGAAGCCGAGGTCGCGCTGGATGGCGCTGATGTCGGCATAGGTGTCGCGCACGTCGCCCGGCTGCATCGGCGCCAGCCCCTTCTCCGCCTCCCGCCCGCAGGCCTGCTCGATCAAGGCGATCATCCGGGTCAGCTCTTCCGAGCGGTTGTTGCCGATATTGTAGAGGCGGTGCGGCGACCGGCTGCCCCCGGCTTTCTCCTCCCCGTCGTCGGGCGGGGGATTGTCGAGCGAGGCGACGACGCCGGTGACGATGTCGTCCACATAGGTGAAGTCGCGGCGCATATTGCCTTCGCCGAAAACCTCGATCGGATGCCCGGCCAGGATGGCCTTGGTGAACAGCCACATCGCCATGTCGGGACGTCCCCAGGGTCCGTAGACGGTGAAGAAGCGAAGGCCGGTAAGCGGCAGGCGGTAGAGGTGTGAATAGGTCTCGCTGATCAGCTCGTCGGCCTTCTTCGTCGCCGCGTAGAGGGAGAGCGGATGGTCGACGCGGTCCTCGACCCGGAAGGGCAGGGTCTCGTTGCCGCCATAGACCGAGGAGGACGAGGCATAGACCATGTGCGCCGTCCCGCGCTGCCGCGCGACCTCCAGCAGGTTGAGGTGCCCGACGAGGTTCGACTGCACGTAGGCACGCGGATTTTCAATCGAGTAGCGCACCCCAGCCTGCGCGCCCAGGTGGACGATGCGCTCGAACTCCTGACCGGCAAGCGCGCCCTCGAGCGCGTCGGCGTCGGCGAAGTCGACATGGACGAAGGCGAAGCCATTGTCGTGGCGGCGCTTCAGGTCGGCGAGGCGGTCGCGCTTCAGCTCGACGCTGTAATAATCGTTGAGGCTGTCGACGCCGATCACGGCCTCGCCGCGGGCGAGCAGTCGCCGCGCGACGTGGTAGCCAATGAAGCCGGCGGCGCCGGTGACGAGGGTCGTCATGGAGGGCTCTTATGTCCTTCGAGGGCCGTCGACGAAGGCCCGGTTCCTCGCGTCCAAGGCCGCTCGCGCGCCGCTTGTCAATCCAGGCTGGCCTGGATCAGCCGGCGTTCCCTGCCCTCGACGGCGAGCGCCGTGAGGACGCCGCTGCGATAGGCCCCGGTGTCGATGCCGATCCGGTTGGGCCTTTCCTCGACCTCCTCGACGATCGTGTGGCCGTGGACGACCATCACCCCATGGTCGGTCTCGTCGTCGAGAAATCCCTCCCGGATCCACCTGAGGTCGCCCGGCAGCTGGTCCTCGACAGGAACGCCAGGCCGGATTCCGGCGTGAACGAAGAGATAGTCCCCGAACTTGAACGTGTCGTGGAGGCCGCGGAGGAAGTCGACATGGCTCTTCGGCACCGCGCGGCGCACCTCGCTGATGATCGCGTCCGGGGGGGCCGCCAGCAGCCATGCGGAGTTGATGCCGTAGCTTTGCGCGCATTCGCGGCCGCCGTAGGTCAGCCAGCCGGGAACCACCGCGGTCTCGCCGTCGAGCACCCGCGTGAAAGCCTCTTCGTGATTGCCTGCAAGGAAGACGGTCCGAGCGAAGGAAGGCGGGCGAGTCAGGAGGTGGTCGATCACGCCCTTCGAATCCGGGCCTCGGTCGACGAGGTCGCCGAGGAAGATGACGTAGGTCCGGGCCGGGCCCCGCGCGCGATTGTCCGCCTCGATCCTGTCGAGCAGCTCCAGCATGAGGTCGAGCCGGCCGTGCACGTCCCCGATCGCATAGGCGCGGCTCCCCCTCGGCCCCGCAAAGGGGTCGGGCTCGGCGCGGTGGGACCTGAACAGCTTGAGCAACGTCTTCCTTTCCGCGCGCCCGATATTTGGTCCCGTCTGCTTTTAGCAAGGGCTGACGGGAGGGCGGGGGGCTAGGCGGTTGCCTTCGCGGGGCCGCACGTATAAACCCCGAGTTCAGGCGCCCGCGCTTAGGCGCGGCCACCGGACATCCCTTTTGAAACAGAAATATGGCAGGTTTTAGCGTGTTCAATGCCGTCCTCCGCCTGCTGGCGATCGCACTTCTCGGCCTCAGCCTCAACGCGTGCATGTCGGCCATGACCGGCGGCAGCGGCGGCAAGAGCCACGTCCCGACCGGAACGACGCTCGAACGCCCGGACAATCCCGCCGCCGTCGTGGACCCCGCCAGCCATCGGATCGGCGTCTCCGACAAGCTCAGCATCACCGTCTTCCAGGTCCCCGACCTCTCCGGGGAATTCCAGGTCGACCAGGCCGGCAACATCTCGCTGCCGCTGATCGGATCGGTGCAGGCGATGGGCCGGACGCCGCCCGAGCTCGGCAAGCTCATCGAGGAGAAGCTCGGCGCCACATACCTGCGCAACCCGAACGTCCAGGTCGCGGTCAAGGAAGCGACGCCGCAGACCTTCACGGTGGACGGCTCCGTGAAGAATCCGGGCGTCTATCCGATCCTGGGGCAGACGACTCTGATCAAGGCGGTGGCCTCCGCCAGCGGGACCAGCGAGGACGCCGACCCGACGCGGGTGGTGGTCTTCCGGCAGATCAACGGCCAGCGGATGGCCGCGGCGTTCAATCTTGCCGCCATCCGCCGGGGCAATGCCGAGGATCCGCCGATTTACGGAAACGACATCGTCGTGGTCGACGGATCGAAGGCACGCGCCCTCTACAAGGACCTCCTCCAGGCCTTCCCGTTATTCGCCATCTTCCGCCCCTTCTGATATAGGCCGCGCGGGCAAACAGGATCACTTCAGCAATGAACAACGACAGGGGGGGCTTCCCCGACAACGCGCGCCGCGAGCTTTCGGTGGTGGAGCGGCGCGCGCTGATTCCCTCGACCGGACTGACCGAGCTCGCTTTGCCCGGCCAGCCCGCCGCGCCTTCGCGCCTCGACGTCGCGGAGATATGGCGGATCATCATGAAGTGGCGCCTGCTGATCGGCGCCGTGATCATCTCGTGCGTGCTCGCCGCGATCGTTCTGTCGCTACTTATAACTCCCGCCTACCAGGCCCAGGCCACCCTCGAGGTCAACCGCGAGACGGTTCAGGTCATGAAGGGCGAGCAGCGCCCGATGGCGATGAACGACCGCGACTATCTCAACACCCAGATCGGGCTGCTCAAGAGCCGGTCGCTCGCAGAGCGTGTCGCGCGCACGCTGAACCTCGCCGCCAACCCTACCTTCGCAAACCCCGACGCGCCGCAGGCGGCGCGCGAAAAGACCGCGGCCAACGCCGTCGCCTCGACGCTCGCCGTCGACACCGAAGGCGACAGCCGGATCATCAAGCTGACCGTCGTCCACAGCGATCCCGTCCTCGCCGCCAACATCGCCAACAGCTATGCCGAGAACTTCATCGCCTCAAACCTCGAGCGGCGCTACGAGGCCAATTCCTACGCCCGCAACTTCCTCCAGAACCGGATCGCCGCGGTTCGGCAGAAGCTGGAGCAGTCCGAAAAGGCGCTGGTCCAATATGCGCAGCGCGAGGGCATCGTCTCGCTGCAGTCGGGCGCCGGCCAGAACGGCCAGTCCGGCGGCCAGACTTCGCTGGAGGCGCAGTCCGCGATCACGCTCAACGAAGAGCTCGCCAAGGCGCGGGCCGACCGCGTCGCTGCCGAGCAGCGTTATCGTCGCGCCAGCGGCTCCGAGGCCGCGATCAGCGTCATCAGCAATCCGACCGTCCAGGCGCTGAGCCAGCAGCGGGCCGAGCTCGAATCCCAGTATCAGGAGAAGCTCGCCCTCTTCAAGCCGGACTATCCCGCGATGGTCCAGCTTCGCGACCGGATCAACTCGCTCAGTGCGGAGATCTCGCGCCAGTCGCGCAACGTCTCCGGGGCGACAGCGGGCAACGTCCGGGCGGAATATGAAGCCGCCATGGCTCGCGAACGCCAGCTCGAGAGCCGCGTCGCCGGCCTCAAGGGCGACATCCTCAACCTGGCCCAGCGCAGCATCAACTACACGATCCTGCAGCGCGAGGTGGACACCAACCGGTCGCTCTACGACGCGCTGCTGCAGCGCTTCAAGGAAGTGGGCGTCGCAGGCGGCGTCGGCGAGAATCTCGTCTCGATCGTCGACCAGGCGCAGGTTCCCACCGCGCCGTTCAAGCCCAACCTGCCTCTCAACATCCTGATGGGCCTCGCCGCGGGCCTGTTGCTCGGTTTCGGATCGGCCTTCGCCATCGAGTTCATCGACGACACCGTGAAGACCCCCGACGACCTCACCAACCGCCTCGGAATAACGGCGCTCGGCGTTATCCCGATGGCTCCGAAGGGATCGAGCGTGGCCGAGCTGCTCGTCGTCTCGAAATCGGAGATCGCCGAGGCCTATCACTCGGTCCGGACGGCGCTTCAGTTCGCTACCGATCACGGCGTTCCCAAGACTCTCGTGATCACCAGCGCGCGCGCCGCCGAGGGCAAATCGAGCACGGCACTGGCGCTGGCGCAGAATCTGGCCAATCTCGGCTCGTCGGTGCTGCTCATCGACGCGGATCTGCGCAAGCCGTCCTTCCGGGGCCCGGCTTCGGCCACCGAAGGCCTCTCGAACCTGCTCGCCGGTTCGCAGAAGATCCGCGAATGCATCCACTCGACCGACGTCGAGCGCCTGTTCCTGCTGCCCGGCGGCCAGATCCCGCCCAACCCTGCGGAGCTCCTCGCCTCGCACCGCCTCAAGGTCGTTCTCGACGAGGTCAGCGAATGGTTCGACGTCGTGGTCGTCGACGCGCCGCCCGTGCTCGGTCTCGCCGATGCGCCGCTTCTCGCCTCTGTCTGCGAAGGTACGCTGCTCGTCTTCGAGGCGGCCAAGACGCGCCGCCCGGCCGCCCTGAACGCGGTCCGCCGCCTCCGCGCGGCCCAGGCCAACATCCTCGGCGGGGTGCTCACCAAGTATAACGCCAAGGCGACCGGATACGGTTACGGCTATGGCTACGGCTATGGCGACGAGCCCTACGGTTACGGCAAGGGCGAGGAAGACACGAGGCAGATCGAGCTGATTCGCAGCTGATCATGGCCCGGCGCAGGACGAAGAAGCGCGAGACGAGAAGCGCAGCCGCCACGGCTGCGGCCATTGCCGTGACGGTCGGCGCCGCGGCCCTCATGGCTCTCGTCGCCCGAAACGCGGCGATCGACGCCGGGCGCCTGCCTGCGCCCGCCGAAAAGCTCAACATGCGGCTGGCACTCGCCGCGGCCGCCCGGCCGGTTCCCGCCCTTCCTGACGGCCCTCTCGCCGCGGCGCGAGGCGGCGCCGCGGCCGAGCCGCTCGCCTGGGAGCCCTTCTTCGTAGCCGGGCGCGCGGCCGAGCAGGCGGGCCGCTACCAAGACGCGATGCGCCTGATGGAGGAAGCGCGGCGACGCCGGCCGAGCTATTCTCCCGCGCGGCTGCTCCTCATGGGCTATTATGCACGGTTTGCCCGCTACGACGAGGCGCTCGCCGAGGCCGACGCCGCGATGCGACTCTCCAGCCAGGCCCGCATCGCGATCGTGCCGGTGCTCGCCGACATGATCCGCTATCCAGGCGCCCGCCCGGGCCTGGCCGCCGCGCTGGCCGAGGATCCGGTCTGGCGGGAAGCGTTTGTCGCCGCCGCCAGGGACAAGGCCCGTCCCGAGGACGTCGCCGCTCTGCTGGCGGAGCTGCGCCGCCGACGTCCGGCCCACGGGGCCGGGCTCGAGGCGGCCTTGCTCGTCCAGACTCTGGTCCGGAGCGGCCGCTTCGCCGAGGGCCGCGCCGAATGGCTGAAGCTCGTGCCGCCGGCAGAGCGCGCGCGCGCCGGCCTCGTCTTCGACGGCGACTTCGTCGGCGCGCGCGCGCCCGCACCCTTCAACTGGAGCTTCGCCAGCGGCGAGGGCGGTCGCGCCGAGATCGCTCGGGCCGGGGGCGGCGAGCCGGCGCACCTTTCGGTCAGCTATTTCGGCGCGCAGGCCGCGATGCTGGCAGAGCAGACGCTGGTGCTGACTCCCGGCCGCTATCTGCTCAGCGTCGGCGTCAAGGGTGATCGCCAGCAGCTGTCCGGCGAGATTTCGTGGCGCGTGCGCTGCCTCCCCGCCGGCCCCGAGCTCGGCGCGCTGCGCCTGCAACAGTTCCGGCCCGCTTATGTCGGCGAGCGGCTCGCCTTCGCCGTCCCGGCGGGATGCTCGGCGCAGAAGCTCGTCCTCGCCGGCGCGCCGGGCGATCTCGCCCAGCCGGTGAACGTCGATTTCGCGCAGATGAGGCTGGTGCGACAATGAGCGACCGGATCGGATCCTATCTCGCCTCGGGCTTCCTCCTCGCCTGCATCTTCCTCGGCGGCGCCAGCGCCGCGGGCGCGGTCGTCAACGGTGTCCTCCAGCTCCTCGCGCTTCTGCTGGTCGCGGCGCTCGCCTGGACGCGCCGCCCGACCTCGCCGCCCGTCCTGCCGACCGGCTCGACGGCCCTTCTCTTCGTGGTCGGCGGCTTCGTCATCTGGTCCCTGGCCGGACTGATCCCTCTCCCCGCCTCGCTCTGGGCCTCCCTGCCGGGCCGCGCCCCGATCGCCGAGGGCTTTCGCCTGCTCGGGATGCCGCTGCCCGCGATTCCGGCGTCGCTCGCCCCCGGAAAGACGGTCCAGTCGCTGCTCTGGCTGATACCGCCGGTTGCGGCCTTCCTGCTCACGGCCCCGCTCACCGGCCGCGGCCGGCGGACGCTCGCGCTCGCGATGCTGGTCGGAGCCCTGCTCTCGATGCTTTTGGGCGCTTTCCAGGTGCTGGGCGGCTCCGGCTCGCCGCTCCGTTTCTATGAGATCACGAATCCGACCGCGCCGGTCGGCTTCTTCTCGAACAAGAACCACCTGGCCACCCTGCTCCTGTGCGCGCTGCCGATCGCCGGTGCGCTGGCCGGGCGCGGCGCGGCGCCGACGCTGCACAAATCGAAGGCGCAGAGCCAGAAAATGATCTACGCGGCGATCTCGCTTTTCCTGATCATCGGGCTGGCGATCAACAAATCCACGGCCGGCTACGCTCTGCTTCTCCCTGCAGGCTTCGCGGCGGCCCTCATCTACCGCCAGGCGGTCACCGGTCGAATTTCCCGGGCCGCGCTGGCCGTGCTCGCGGCCTTGGTCCTCGCTTATGTCGCGGTGGCGCTGGCGGGCCCGGTGAGCCGCGAGGCGCTGTCGACCAAATTCACCACCGCTCCCGCCAGCCGCAAGGTGATGACGGAGCGGACGCTGCAGGCGGCGGGCGATCACTTCCCAGTGGGGAGCGGCCTGGGGAGCTTCCAGCAAATCTATCGGGCCTACGAGAAGCCCGCCGAGGCGAGCCGCGCCTTCGCCAATCACGCCCATAACGATTATGCCGAAGTGGCGCTGGAACTGGGGCTTCCCGGGCTGCTGCTCGTCCTTCTCTTCATCGCCTGGTGGGTCCGTCGCGCCTTCGTCGCCTGGACCGGCGATTTCGCGGGAGTGGCCCTGGCCCGCGCCGCGTCGGTGATGATCGGCCTGGTCCTCTTTCACAGCCTCGTCGACTATCCGCTTCGAACCAGCGCGATCACGGCCTTGTTCGCGGCGGCCTGTGCCTTGCTGCTGCCGGCCCCCGCCGCCCCGGCCCGGCGCGGCTCCAAGGAGAGCGACGACGGAGCGCCGGCGGCCCGCCATCTGGAAGCGGATTGATGCCGGCCCCGGAGGGCGGTGACGAGGAAAAGCGCACCGGCGCCCGGACCGTCGCTCTGCTCGGCTCTTATGCCCCCTCGTTGATCCTGTTTCGCGGGCCGTTGATAGCGGCGATGGTCGCGCGCGGGCATCGGGTGGTGGCGATGGCCCCGGCCATTGACGCGGACGTAGCCGAGAAGCTGCGGCGGCTCGGCGCGGAGCCTCGCGAAGTGCCTCTCGTCAATTCGAGCCTCAATCCGCTCGCGTCGGCGAAGACCGTCGCCGTGCTCACGGCTTTGCTGCGGGAGGTCCGCCCGGACGTCTTCATCGGCTACACGATCAAGCCGGTGACGCTCGGTTCGATCGCCGCGCGCCGGGCCGGCGTCGGACGGATCGTCGCGCTGATCACCGGCCTGGGTTACGCCTTTACCGAGGGCGGAGGCTCGAAACGCCGCGTCAGCCGCGCCGCCGCAACCCTGCTCTATCGTCTCGCGCTCCGCTGCTGCGGCCGGATCATCTTCCAGAATCCCGACGACCGCGATTTCTTCCGGAAGCTCGGCCTGCTGCCCCGCGGCGCCGAAGTCGCGCTGGTGAAGGGCTCCGGCATCGATCTCCAAGCCTTCGCGGCGGCGGGGTTGCCGGGGGGAATGAGCTTCTTGATGATATCGCGCTTTCTCGGCGACAAGGGCATCCGGGAATATGCCGCGGCCTCGCGGCGGCTGAAGGCGAGATATCCGGAAGTAGAGTTCAGGCTGGCCGGCTATCCGGACCCGTCGCCCGACGGATTGAGCCAAAGAGAAATAGAGGAAATTGCGAAAGGCGGAGTCGATCTGCTCGGCCGCCTCGACGACGTCCGTCCCGCCATCGCAGCGGCCAGCGTATATGTCCTTCCCTCCTACCGCGAAGGGACTCCGCGCTCGGTGCTCGAAGCCTTGGCCATGGCGAGACCGGTCGTCACGACCGACGCGCCGGGGTGCCGCGAAACGGTGGAAGACGGCGTCAACGGCTTGCTCGTGCCGCCGCGCGACACCGCCGCTCTCGCCGATGCGATGGAGAGGCTGATCCTCGATCCCGCGCGGCTGAAGCCGATGGCGCGCGCCTCGCGCGCTCTTGCCGAGCGCAATTTCGACGTGCACGCCGTCAACCGGGCGATTCTCGACGCGGCGGGCCTCTGAGATGGCGGCGAAGAGACTCCTCGACATCTTCGTCTCGGCGACAGCCCTCGTCCTGCTCTCGCCGCTGCTCCTCGCGGTCGCTGCGGCCGTGCGGATCGCGCTCGGGAGCCCGGTCCTGTTTCGCCAGCTCCGCCCCGGACTGAAGGGTGCGCCGTTCGAGCTGATCAAGTTCCGGACGATGCGGCCGGACGCGGCGGGAAAAGGCGTGGCTTCGGACGCGCAGCGGCTGACCCCACTCGGCCGGGCGCTGCGGGCCACCTCGATCGACGAGCTGCCCGAGCTTTGGAACGTCCTCAGGGGCGACATGAGCCTGGTCGGCCCCCGTCCCCTGCTCATGCAATATCTTAAACGTTACTCGCCCGAGCAGGCTCGGCGGCACGAGGTGAAGCCCGGCCTCACCGGATGGGCGCAGGTGAACGGGCGCAACGCGGTCGGCTGGGACGAGAAGTTCGCGCTGGACGTCTGGTATGTCGACCATTGTTCGTTGCTGCTCGATCTCAAGATCCTGGCCATGACGCTCGCGGTGGTTTTTCGCCGCTCCGGAATCGCGGGCGCCGGCGCGGCGACGATGAACGAGTTCATGGGTCCGGACACCGCCGAGGTTGAGCCGGAAGCGAAGCCGGAGTAGCCCGGGCGGCATGCAGGGCCTTTCCCCCTCCCATTCCCGCGACCGTGAGGGGGCCTGCCTCGCCTACCGGCCCGACGAGGCCTGGCCATTCTACGCCGAGGACGAGATCGAGGCGGTTGCGCGCGTCCTGCGCTCGGGCAAGGTCAATCAGTGGACGGGCCCCGACGTCTTCGCCTTCCAGGATGCGTGCACGGCCCGCTTCGGCGGCGGCCACGGTTTGGCGCTGACCAACGGCTCGGTCGCGCTCGAAATAGCCCTCCGGGCCTTCGATTTCGGCCCGGGCGACGAGGTGATCGTGACGCCGCGCACCTTCGTCGCCTCGGCTTCCTGCGTTCGCCTCGTCGGGGCGACACCGGTTTTCGCCGACGTCGATCCCGACAGCGGCAACATCACCGCCGAGACGATCGAGGCGGTCGTGTCCGAGAGGACGCGCGCGATAATCCCCGTGCATCTCGCGGGCTGGCCCTGCGACATGCCGGCGATCATGGCGGTCGCGGCGGCGCGCGGCATCCGCGTCGTCGAGGATTGCGCGCAGGCCCACGGCGCCGAGGTCGACGGACGCAGCGTCGGCAGCTTCGGCGACGCCGCCGCCTTCTCGTTCTGCCAGGACAAGATCATATCCACCGCCGGGGAGGGCGGCTTCACGAGCTTCAAGGACCGGGACGCGTGGGAATGGGCCTGGTCGTTCAAGGACCACGGCAAGAACCGCGCGAAGGTCGAGGCGCCGGCAACCGGGACCGGATTCCGCTGGCTCCACGACGGAATTGGCACCAACTGGCGGCTGACGGGGCCGCAGGCGGCGCTCGGCCTCGTCCAGCTCGGCAAGCTCGACGGATGGATCGAGGCCCGCGCCCGCAACGCCGCGATCTGGCGGTCGGCCCTCGCCGACGTTCCAGGGCTTCGCCTGCCGATGCCCGGCCCGCGCTTCAGGCACTCTTTCTACAAGCTCAACTTCTACGTCGAAGGCGATGACCCAGCGCCGCGCCGGGACGCGTTGCTTCGCCGCGCCGCCGAAGAAGGGATCCGCCTCTTCTCCGGCTCCTGTTCGGAGGTCTATCTGGAGGGCGCGTTCGCCGATATGGAGAAGCCGGACCTCCCCAATGCGCGGCGGCTGACGGGTGCGAGCCTGATGGTCGAGGTCCACCCCACGCTCCGGCCCGACCTCACCGAGCGGCGCGCGGTCCGGCTCGCCGAGATAGCGCGAGAGGTGCTGGGGTAGATTTTCCGCGCCCTCCGGAGTAACGGGAGGCCGCCGAAACAGCCGCAAGCAGGGCATGATCCGCAAGTTTATCAACGATCTGACGAGCATGGACCGTGCGCGTAAGCGTGTCGTGCTGGTCGTCTACGACCTCGCCGCCATGGTCGTGGCTCTCTGGGCGTCTTTCTCCGTGCGCCTGGGCGAGGTCTACTGGACCCAGAATCCGCTCGTCATCCTGTCGACGACGCTCTCGATGGCGATCGGGATCGCCGGCCTCTATCAGCTGCGCGTCTACCATATCGTTCTTCGCTATTTCGACCTGAGGACGGTGAGCCGTATCCTGTTCGGAGCGGCGATCGCGGCCGGCGCCTGGGTGCTCAGCATCTATTTCACCCAGCCCTCGATGATGATCGACGGCATGCGCACGCTGGTGCCGCGCTCGGTCGGCTTCATCTATTGCGGCTTCCTCTTCATGCTCCTCTTCATGGGCCGCTACCTGATGGCCCTGCTCGTGATCGGTGCCGTCAGGGGCGCCTCGCTCGATCTGCTGTCGGGCCGGCGCAACGTTGCAATTTACGGCGCCAACCCTGCCGGACGGAGCCTCGGCGAATCGGTTCGCAACGATCCGAGCCTGCGGCTCACCGCCTTCATCGACGACGATCCCGAACTGCAGGGTCAGATCCTCGGGGGCATCCCCATCTATTCGCCCAGGGCGCTCCCCGACATGGTCGAGGGCGCCGGCCTTTCCGAGGTCTTCCTGGCGATGCCGAAGGCGACGCGCTCTCAGCGGCTCGCCGCCATCTCGCGGCTCAACCATCTCAAGATCAAGGTTATGACGGTCCCCGCCCCCGAGGAGATCGTCTCGGGCCGCTTCACGGTCAGCGACGTCCGTCCGATCGACGTAAACGATCTGCTGCGCCGCGATCCCGTCGAGCCCCTGACCGACCTCATCCGCCAGGCCGTCGACGGCCAGTCGATCCTGATCACGGGTGCCGGCGGCTCGATCGGCGCGGAGATCTGCCGCCAGATCGCGCGCAGCGCGCCGAAGCGGCTCGTGCTCCTCGATCATTCGGAGTTCGCGCTCTACACGATCGAGCAGCAGCTGATCGAGATATCGGCCGCGCGCGAGGATGCCGCCCGGCCGGAGATCATCGCCGTGGTCGGATCGATGCTGAACGACCAGCTGGTTCGGAACCTGATCGCTCGGCACAAAGTGGACACGATCTATCACGCCGCCGCCTACAAGCACGTGCCGCTGCTCGAGAACAACGAGGTGGTGGGCGTGGAGAACAACGTTCTCGGCACCCTCGTTCTCGCCCGTGCCGCGCTCGACGCCAAGCTGACGCGCTTCACGATGATCTCGACGGACAAGGCGGTTCGTCCCGAGAGCGTGATGGGCGCGAGCAAGCGCGTCGCCGAGCTGATCATCCAGGCGCTGGCCGCCGAACGCCACTGCCGCACCCGGTTCGGGATCGTCCGTTTCGGCAACGTGCTCGATTCCTCCGGCTCGGTCGTCCAGCGCTTCCGGCGCCAGATCCGCAGCGGCGGGCCGGTCACCGTCACGCACCGCGACGTGACGCGCTTCTTCATGTCGATCCCGGAGGCGACCCAGCTCGTCCTCCAGGCCAGCGCGATGGCGCGCGAGGGCGAGGTCTTCGTGCTCGACATGGGCGAGCCCCTGCGCATCGCCGAACTGGCTGAGAACATGATCCGGCTCTCCGGGATGACGGTGCGCGACGAAGAGAATCCGAACGGCGACATTGGGATCGAATATGTCGGACTTCGCCCCGGAGAGAAGCTCTACGAGGAACTGTTCGTCGGCGAGGAGACGCTGCCAACCTCCCACCCCCGCATCAAGATGGCGCGCGAGCGCTCCCTTCCTCTGGCCGAACTGATGCGCCGGATCGAAGCGCTGACCCAGGCGATTCGCCTCGGCGACGCCGATTCGGTCCGGCGCAAGCTGACCCGGCTGATCGCCGACGACCAGACCGCGCCGGAGGCCGACAACGTCCGGCCGCTCGGCGCCGGCCGCGCCGCCTGAGCCCAGCGCGCGCCGAGCAATGCCGCCAAAGCCGCTGAAGCTCGCCGTCATCGCCGATTCGGGCCACGTCCAGCGTTTCGGGCTCGCGGCGATCGACGCGATCGAAGGGTGCGAGGAGATCAGCGTCTTCTCCTGCACGAACACCCGGACCCGCAAGAAGCCGTTGCGCCACGCCGGATATTACGCCCTCAACCTGATCAGCGTGCGCAACGCCTGGACACGAGCGGTGCCGGTCTTGGCGTCGACCAAGCCGATCGCGGAAGAGCTCGAATTCGCATCCGATTATGACGGCGCGTGGCAGGTGCTCCCGGCGCCGGTGATCGAGCGTCTCCGTGAGGGCGGATTCGACGCCGTGCTGAAGCTGGGCATGGGACTGCTGAGGGTTCCCCCCGAGGAGGTGCTGCCCGTGCCCATTCTTTCCTACCACCATGGCGACCCGGACAAATATCGCGGCCGCCCGGCCGGCTTCTGGGAAATGGCGGCCGGCGAACGCGTCATGGGCCAGATCGTCCAGGTGATCGGCAACCGGCTAGACGCCGGCCGGGTCGTGGCCTTCGCCGAGACGAAGCTGATCGCGCATTCCTACAAGGCGACCCTGGTCGAATCCTACCGGCACTCCGCCCTGCTCATCAACGAAGCGATCCGCGCTGCTACCGCCGGCCACGCTCTCGCCAAGCCCTGCAAGGGCCGCAATTATCGGCTGCCGGGAAACTGGACGGTCGCCAAGTTCGTCGCCGCCATAGCGTTCAGGAAAGGCCGGCGTCTCGCCTACGGCGCGCTGTTCGAGAAGAGATGGACCGTCGCCACCGCGCGCGCGCGCGAAGCGCCGATGGGAGCAATTGCCGACGGCCGCCTGGTCCCCCCGCCGGCTTCGTGGACGAGCCTGAAGCCGGCGCCAGGCTATGCGTTCTACGCCGATCCCTTCTTCAGCCGCGAGCCCGAGGGCATTGCCGTCGAAGCCTTGCGGGCGAGCACCGGGCGGGGAGAGATCGTCCTCGTAACGGGCGACCAGCATCGCCGCGTCTCGCCGCCGGGCGGTCATTTCTCCTACCCGTACACCCTCCCGGTCGAGGGCAGGCAGGTCCTCATTCCCGAAACGGCGTCCTGGGGGCCGCCGACGGCCTATCGGATCGAGGGAGGCCGGCTCGAGCCCGTATGTGAGCTGAAAATCGACCCTCCCGCTCGGGTCTCGGATCCGACCCTCCTGGAGCGGGAAGGCATCTTCTATCTCTTTGGGAACGATCCCAGGCTCGGGTCGAGCACGCTGATGCTCTGGTCGGCGGACTCGCTGTCCGGTCCCTTCCGTCTGCACCCGCGCGCGCCCGTCCGCATCTCCCCCGTCGGGTCACGGATGGGGGGTCGCCCGCTCGAGGCCGAAGGGCGCCTGATCCGCTTCGGCCAGGATCTGAGCGGCAGCTACGGGGACGGGCTCGTAGCGTTCGAAATCGAGACGCTGACGCCGACCGATTATCGCGAGCGCCCGATCGGAGAGATCAGGTTCGGCGACCGCCAGGGCCCGCATACGCTCAGCGTCGAGGGCGAGCGCCTGCTGTTCGACTGGTATCGCGAGGCGTTCAGCCCGCTGGCGGGGCTTCGGCGGGTCGCGGCGCGCGTCGATGCCCGGCGCCGGCGGCGGATTGGATAAAGCGCCGGGAGCGCCTATAAACGTCCTTCCCCTGAAGCCAGCGAGACGCCCCTCCAACCATGTGCGGCATTGCCGGAATCGTCGACTTCGCTGCCGCCCGCGATCCGCAGGCGAACCTGCGGCTGGCGAGGGCCATGGGGGATGCGCTCACCCATCGCGGGCCGGACGCCGGCGGGGCCTGGGCCGACGCGGAGGGCGGCGTCTTCCTGGCCCACCGGCGGTTGGCGATCGTCGAGCTCAGCGAGGCCGGAGCGCAGCCCATGGCAACGCCGGACGGCCAAGGCCATCTCAGCTACAATGGCGAGGCCTATAATGCGCAGGATCTGCGGCCGGGGCTCGAGGCGGCGGGCTATCGCTTCCGCGGCCATTCCGACACGGAGGTCGTCCTCTACGGCTGCCAGCATTGGGGGCCGGCGGAAACCGCCAAGCGACTGATCGGCCTCTTCGCCTTCGCTTATTGGGACAAGAGGACGCGGCGCCTGACGCTGGTGCGCGACCGGCTCGGCAAGAAGCCGCTCTACTGGTTCCGAACGGCTAAGGCGCTCGCCTTTTCGAGCGAGCTTCGGCCGCTGATGCTCCATCCGGAATGCCCGCGAACGATCGACCGCGCGTCGGTGGCGGAATATCTGCGCCTGCTGAGCGTCCCCGCGCCCCACTCCATCTTCGAAGGCGTCGGCAAGCTCGAGGCCGGCGCCGTCCTGACGATCGACGTGCCCGCGCGGCGCGTGGCGGAGAGCCGCTACTGGACACTCCGGGGGGCGGCCGAAGCCGCCGCGGCCGATCCGTTCGCCGGCTCGCCGGAGGAGGCGGTGGAGGAGACCGAGCGGCTGCTCCTCGACGCGACGCGGATCAGGCTCGTCTCCGACGTTCCGCTCGGCGCTTTCCTTTCGGGTGGGATAGATTCCTCGACTATCGTCGCGCTGATGCAGGAAGTGGGCGGCGGCAACACGCGGACCTTCTCGATCGGCTACCGCAGCGGCGACTATGACGAAGCGGCCGACGCCGAGCGCGTCGCCGCCCATCTCGGCACCGACCATACCAGCTTCGTGCTGGAGCCCGCGGATGCGCTGGCCGTCATCCCGAAGCTGCCGCAGATATTCGACGAACCGTTTGCCGACACGTCGCAGATTCCGACCTATCTCGTCTCCTCGCTGGCCCGCTCGCAGGTCACGGTGGCGCTCACCGGCGACGGCGGCGACGAGGTCTTCGCCGGCTACAACCGCCACGTCGCGGCCGGAGGCCTGCTGCGCCGGCTCGGACGGCTGCCGGGACCCGCGAGGGCGGCGCTGTCGGCGGCGATGACGTCGCTCAGCCCCGATGCCTGGAGCCGGCTGTTGCGCGCGGTGCCCGCGGGCGTCCGGCCCCGCGCGGCCGGGGAGAAGCTGCACAAGCTCGCGCCCCTGCTTCGTCTCGACGAGCGCGAGCAATATCGCCGCCTCGTCAGCCACTGGGAGGAGCCGGAGGAATTGGTCGAGGGCGCGAGCGAACGTCCCTCCCCGATCGACGACCCCAGCCTCGACGCGCTGCTCCCCGACCCGGTGGCGCGGATGCGCTACCTCGACCTCGCCACCTTCCTCGCCGACGACATCCTGACCAAGGTCGACCGCGCCTCGATGGCCGTCGCGCTCGAGACGCGCGCTCCGCTGCTCGATCACCGGCTGGTCGAATGGAGCTTCCGAGTGCCGACCGCCATCCATCTCCACGGCGGCGAGGGGAAGTGGCTGCTGCGGCGAATCCTCGAGCGCCGGGTGCCGCGAGCCCTGTTCGAGCGCCCCAAGATGGGCTTCGGCATCCCGGTCGGCGAATGGCTGCGCGGGCCGCTCCGCCCTTGGGCCGAGAATCTCCTGAACCCGGCGCGTCTCGCAGCCACGGGCCTCGTCAGGCCCGAGCCGATCCGCTCGCTCTGGCAGAGCCACCGCGACGGCAAGGTCAACGCCCAATACCGGCTCTGGCCGGTGCTGATGCTGGTCGCCTGGCTCGAAGCCTATGGCGAGCGCGGCGCCCTCGCGCCCGCGCCGATGATGGCGGCCTGAGGCAGATAACGCGCGGCGACAAGGAACAGGCTGGGCCAGAGCATCGTGTTCCAGACGTCCTTGGCCGCCTCCCGCCAGCCGAGACGCAGCGCCTCGCTCCAGTCGAGCTGGATTCCAGCCTGATATTGCTCGCGCAGGTCGAGGGCCTCGTTCGCCAGCTCGACGAGGAGCACGGCCAGCCAAGCCCACAGGGCCCGCCTGCGCAGCACGACTGCGATCAGCAGGTAAAGGAGGATGGCGGCGTGGATGTGGAGGGCGTCCTTGTCGAGCCCGGTCCAGGCCTCGATCCCCGTCTTGGCTTCACTGTACCAGGAGGAAGCGGTCATCGCGGCAAGAGCTTCCCGGGGTTCATGATCCCTTTCGGATCGAGCGCGCGCTTGACCGCCTCCTGCGCGGCGAGGCGCTGCGGCGGCGCGGTGCGGACATATTCGGCGAGCTTCATCTGGCCGATGCCGTGCTCGGCAGACAGCGAGCCGCCCGAGGCGACGGCAAGATCGTGGACCGCGCGGGAGACCGCCTCGCCATGCGTCTCGATCCAGGCCATGCCCTCGCCGTCGGGCGGCTGGACGTTGAAATGGACGTTGCCGTCGCCGAGATGGCCGAAGGCGATGATGCGGACGCCGGGGAAGCGCGCCTCGGCGGCGGCGCGCGCCTCCTCGATGAAGGCCGGCATCGCGCCGACCGGGACCGACACGTCGTGCTTGATCGAGGGCGCCTGGCTGCGCTCGGCCTCGGAGATCGAGTCGCGCAGACGCCAGAGGGCCTCGGCCTGAGCTTCGCTCGCGGCGAGCGTCCCGTCGTCGGCCAGCCCTTCCTCGAGCGCGGCGGCGAGCGCGTCCTGCAGGGCTTCCCGCGCGTCGCGCGAGCCCTGCGGCGCCACGGCCTCGACGAGGACGTTCCAGCGATGCTCTGCCGCGAGGGGAGCGCGTGTGCCGGGAATCGCTTCGAGAACCAGCCGCAGCGCGTCGTCGGGAACGAGCTCGAAGCTCTCGACAGCCTCGCCGAGGCGCTCCTCGAGACGCCGGAGCAGGCTGAGCGCGGCGGCGGGCGAGGCGAGCCCGACCCAGGCGACGGCGGTCGAGCCGGGCAACGGGACGAGGCGCAGCGACGCCGCGGTGACGACCCCGAGCGTCCCTTCGGCGCCGATCAGCAGATGCTTGAGGTCGTAGCCGCGATTGTCCTTGCGCAGCGCCGAAAGCCCCTCGATCAGACCGCCGTCGGGGAGCACCGCCTCGAGCCCGAGGACGAGCGAACGCATTGGCCCGAAGCGGAGCACCTGCGTGCCGCCGGCATTGGTCGAGACCAGGCCCCCCACCGTCGCCGAGCCCTTGGCGCCGAGCGACAGCGGGAAGCGGCGCCCCGCGGCGACGGCGGCCTCGTGGAGGGTCGAGAGGACGACGCCGGCCTCCGCAACGGCGACATTATCGTCGGTCGAGAGGCTGCGGATGCGGTTCATACGGCGCAGGGAAAGGAGGAGAGCGTCGCCTTCGGGCGGCGGTGTCGCCCCGCCGACCATCGAAGTGTTGCCGCCCTGCGCAACCAGAGCGACGCCTTCCTCGGCGCAGCGCGCCACGATCGCTTGCACTTCCTCGGTGGAGGAGGGGGACAGCAGGGCCACGGCAGGGCCGCGGTAGCGGCCCCGCCAATCCGCCAGCCATGGCTCCATCTCATGCGGCACGTGCGTGAAGCCGCGCGGCCCGAGCAGGGTCTCGAGAGCGGCGATCAGACCGGCGCTGGGCGGATTCGGCATCGCCTTTCACTGGCCGAGCGCGGACCGCTTAGCAATCGGGCCTAACCTCGGTCGTGGCAGCAGCGCCACGCAGGAAAACGATTACGCGTGCGGAACAAATGTAACCTTTTCCGGTTGAACGGTTTTCGTCCTAATGGGGCCTGCCAGACGAGTCGGGGAGCGAAGGCAGTTTGAGGAAAACAGGCCTGCTGGTCACCGCTCTTGCGGGGAGCGCGCTCGCGCTCGCTTCTTCCGCTTATGCGCAATCCGGCCAGCCGCGCCCGCCCCAGCCGCCGCCCGCCGACGAGCCGATCGTTCCCGACAGCCAGTTCGAAAAGGAGCTGCCGCCGCTCGATCCCGAGCTCGGCAAGCCGCTCGAGCCGATCGAGGATTTCGCCGGGCCCCCGCCCGCGACCACGCCGGAGGGCGAGCTCATACCGGACGCGCCGGTCGACGATCCCGAGCTGACCCGGCCGCTGACCCCGATCACCGAGTTCGACGTCCGCACCCCGCCGCCGGGCGAGCCGGGCAAGGACGACGAGGGCAAGGTCGAGCCGGTCCGCTACAGCCTGGTCGTCGAGGGGCTGGAGGTGGTCGGCCTCGAGGGCCGCTTTCGCGACCTTTCCGCGCTCGAGGATGCCGACGGCGAGGCGACCAACGGCGCCCAGATCGCGGCGCGCGCAAAGGAGGACGAGCTGCTCGCCGTCCGCCTGCTCCGCTCGGAAGGCTATTACGACGCCAGCGCGCTCTCCGCGATCGAGCAGCTTCCCGACACGCCGGGCCGGCTTCGCGTCGTGCTCAGCACCGTGCCCGGGGCGCGCTACACGCTCGGCGATATCAGGATCGACGGGCCGGAAACCGTACCGGCGGGCCTCGCGCGCGAGGCGCTGCCGCTGAAATCGGGCGACCCGATCGTCGCGCCGGCCGTCGAGGCGGCCGAAGCGAATGTCCGGCTTCGCCTTCCCCAGCAGGGCTACCCGTTCGCCGAGGTCGGCCTGCGCGACATATTGCTCGACCCCGACACCCGCCGCGGCGACTACGCCGTGCCGGTCGAGCCGGGCGCCCGCTCGCGCTTCGCCGGCTTCACCACCGAGGGCGACCTCGCCTTCGGCCCCAAGCATGTCGAGGTGCTCTCCCGCTTCAAGCGCGGCGACCTCTACGACAGCCGCAAGGTCGACGACCTGCGCGAGGCGATGATCGCCACCAACCTCTTCACCACCGTCTCGGCGGAGCCGGTCGCCACCGGCGAGAAGGCCGACGACGGGACCGAATATGTCAACATCCTCGTCAAGCAGGACGCGGGCCCGGCGCGCTCCCTCGCCGGGACGCTCGGTTTTTCGACGGGCGAGGGCTTCCGCGCCGAGGCGACCTGGGAGCATCGCAACTTCTTCCGGCCGGAGGGCGCGATCCGCGCGAACGCGATCCTGGGGACGCTGGAGCAGTCGCTTCGGGCCGGCTTCCGCCGCAACAACTGGAAGAAGCGCGACCGCTCGATCCTGCTCCAGGCCGAGGCCGGCCGGCGCGATTTCCCGGCCTTCAAGGGCTATACGGTGCGCCTCCACGGGCAGCTTGCCCGGGAATCGACGCCCATTTGGCAGAAGGTGTGGACCTATTCCGCCGGCGCGGAGCTCATCGCCACCAACGAGAGCGAGCGAAGCTTCCCGCGGATCTCGCTGGCCGATGCCTTCTTCCTCGCCGGAATCAATGCGCAGGTCGGCTACGACCGCTCGAACAGCCTGCTCGATCCGACCAAGGGCTTTCGGCTCAAGGCCTTCGTCAATCCGGAAACGTCGCTGAGGGAGCCGACCCAGCCCTATATCCGCAACATCCTCGACGGCAGCGTCTACCGGCCGGTCAGCGACCAGCTCGTCATTGCCGCCCGGGCGCGCGTCGGCTCGATCTACGGCGCCGAGCTCGCCGAGCTCGCCCCTTCGCGGCGGCTCTACGCGGGCGGCGGCGGCTCGGTGCGCGGCTTCGGCTTCCAGGAGCTGGGGCCCAAGGTGGAGATCGCCAACCCGAAATTCGATCCGACCGATCCGAAGGAAAAGGACGACCCCACGATCTTCGTCCCGACCGGCGGGCGCAGCGTCGTCGAGTTCGCAGCGGAGGCGCGCTACCGCTTCGGCAATTACGGCGTCGTCGGCTTCGTCGACGCCGGCCAGGTCTATGAGAGCCAGACGCCGCGCTTCAACGACATGCGCTTCGGCGTCGGCGTCGGCGGCCGGCTCTACACAAATTTCGGGCCGATGCGCGCCGACATCGCCATGCCGATCGGCCGGCGGAAGGGCGAATCGCGCTTCGCCGTCTACGTCTCGATAGGCCAGGCCTTTTGATGGCGACCGCCGCCCCTCCGATGCCGCGCGGCCGCCGCCGGGCCCAGACGGCCGCGAAATGGACCGGGATCGGCCTGATCGGCCTCGTCGTCCTGCTCGGACTCTTCTTCGTCTGGCTGAACTCGTCGCTCGGCCACCGCTTCGTCGTCAAGCAGATCAACGAGCTGGAGACCGCGTCGGGGCTCGACATCGACGTCGGACGGATCGAGGGCAGCCTGTTCGGCGAGCTCACCCTCCGCGACATCAGCCTCAAGGATCCCAAGGGCCAGTTCTTCACGGCTCCCGAGGCGACGCTCGACTGGCGGCCGCTCGCTTATTTCCGCAACCATATCGACATCAAGCGGCTCGAGATTCCGACCGCGCGCCTCTTCCGCCTGCCGCAGCTGAAGCCCGGCGACCCCAATGCGCCGCTGCTCCCCGACATCGACATCGACGTCGGCCGCCTCGAGATCGGGCGCATCGCGGTCGATCCGGCGGTGACCGGCTATCGCCACGTCCTCAGCCTGTCCGGAAGCGCGCGGATCGACGACGGCCGCGCCCAGGTCGCTCTCGACGCGGCGGCGCTGCCCGAACCGGGCCTTCCCGGCGGCGACAAGTTCGTGCTCCGCCTCGACGCCGTGCCGGAGGCCAACCGTCTCGCCGTCGGGGTAAAGATCGACGCGCCCAGGGACGGCTTCGTCGCCAAGCTCGCCGGGATCGACAGGCCACTCGTCGCCAGCATCGGCGGGCACGGCACCTGGGCCGACTGGCGCGGCGACGCCAAGGCGGCGCTCGGCGGCAACGCCTTCGCCCGTCTCGCCATCACCGCCAAGGACGGCACGATAACCCTCGACGGTCCGATGAACCCGGCGATGCTGATGGCGGCGGGGCCGGCGAAGAACCTTCTCTACCCGGTCGTGCACGTGAACCTCATCACCAGGCTCGACCAGCGCCGCGCCGACACGCGGCTGCGGATGAACTCCCGCTCGATCGCGATCGTCGCCGACGGCCTGGTCGATCTCGGCCGCAACCAGTTCCAGGACTTCAAGGTCGC
>DATAIU010000026.1:0-17473 GCA_036262495.1 Allosphingosinicella sp. | reverse complement strand
CACGGCCACGCCCATCGCGGCGCCTATTCAGGGCACACCGCCGGCGGAGTCCCCGTCTTCAACGTCGCCCAGTTCGTCGTCGAGCCCGCCTTCGGCCGGCCCTACGCGCTGCTGGAGGTCTAGCGGGGCGGAGCCGCGGCCGCCGGCGCGTGCGGCTCGAGCAGCGCAGCCGTCTCGAGCCGGTCGAGCGCTCGATGCACGGCGACGTAGCGGCGGGCGTTGGCGATCCAGGAATCTGCCCGCTCGTGGCCCGGAAGGCGCAGCACTTCGAGCAGGGCGACCTCGACCTGGCCCGCCTCGAGCGACTGGGCCGCTCGGCGGAGGCGCTCGGACGGCTGCGTGGAGGGCGTCCCCTCGCGGCGGATGGTGATCAGGCTGCCCATCTCGGTCCGGAAGGCCTGCCACCAGCTCTGCGCCTGGCCGCCGCCGGTCAGATGCGGCGAGATCTCGGCGAAGCCTTTCTGCAGGCTCTGGACGGTGACCGGCTGCCGCGCGGCGGTGAGGATCGTCGCCACCGCCTGCGGTTCGGTCTCGGCGAAGCGCTGGCGGAGCAGATTCTCGATATAGCCGAGGGCTACGCCCCGATCGACGGCCCGGCGCGCCGCGAAGGCTACGAGCAGCCCCTCGGCCCGATCGGCATTCCCCACCGCGGCGCGCGACTGCATGTCGAGCTGGGCGAGGCGCTCCTCGAGCCGGTTGACCCGCCGCACCGTCTCCGGATCCATGACGAGACGCTCCCCAGTCCGGCCGTCGCCCTCGGCGGTCGGCTCGGGCTCGCGTGAGGTCTCGACGCTCACGGCAGGTGTCTCGACGGCGGCTTGCGGCGGCGCGGAGGGCGGCGCCACGCCGAGGAAGGCGGCGGCGGTCCCGGAGCGCGCCAGGAGCCAGCCCATTGCCGCCAGGCCGGCGATGAACGCGAGCAGGGGCAGAGCGAGCGTCTGCCAGAGCGGCCGCTTGGGCCGCGCCGTCACCGGTCTCGGCTCATAATCCATCAGGGGCTTCCCTCGCCGTCACCCGGCCATGATTGCACAGCTGGACGGCAAGCTCCAGCAAGGCGGCGTCGCGCGGGCGGCCGGCAACCGCCTTGACCCGCCAGCCGTCGCCGGCCGCCGCCGCGGCCGCTTCGCTGATCGCGGCGATAAGGATAGACCCTTTGTCTTCGGCGATCTCAGTCAGGCGCGCCCCGGCGCGTGGCGAATGGACCAGCGCTACGGCCGGTCCGGAGATCCGGGGCGGCGGCGCGACGGGATCGGAGGCATAGACGATGCGGCGGTCGAGCCGCACCTCCGGGTGGGAAAGCAGCTTGTGATGGCGACCGCACAGGTGGAGCACCCGGCGCGCGCCGCTGCTCGCCACTGCCTCCAGTGCGGCTTCGCCGTCGGAGGGCCCCGTCTCGACCTCGGCGAAGCCGGCGGCGCGGGCGGCGGCGGCCGTCGCTTCGCCCACCGCGAAGCAGCGCAGCCCCGTCAGCCCGCCGGGGGCGAAACGCGCGCCGTTGGCGCTCGTCAGCAGGACCGCGTCATAATTTGCCGGATCGACAGGTTCGGCCGCGACGGGCGTGATCGAGAAAAGCGGTGCGACGACCACTTCCAGGCCCACCTCACTCGCCCGCGCGGCGGTTTCCGACGCCCCGGGCTCGGGCCGCAGAACCAGAAGCTTCACGGCCCGAAGGCGGCGCGCAGCCGCGGCGAGGCCCGGTCCAGCATGTGCCGCGCGAGGTCGAGCGGGGCTTGCCGGTCGCCCGGCGCAAACCGGATGTCGCGGCTTTCCCGCTCTCCCCCGTCCTCGGTAAGAATTTCGGCGCGGAGGCGAATGCCGTTCCCCCCGAGCACGGCAAGGGCCGCGATCGCGGAGCGGCAGGTTCCGCCGAGCCCTTCCAGCAACCGCCGTTCCGCCGCGACGCACAGGTGGGTCTCCTCATCATCGATCGCCGCGACGAATGCGCGTGTCCGGCGGTCGTCGCTCCGCACCTCGATGCCGACGGCGCCCTGGGCGGGAGCGGGAAGGAAGTCGTCGAGGGGAATGCCGACCTCTGCGTGTCCGAGCCGGTCGAGGCCCGCCGCGGCGAGCAGCGTCGCGTCGGCCTCCCCCATCTGGACCTTCCGCAGCCGCGATTCGACATTGCCGCGCAGCGGCACGATCCGCAGGTCGGGGCGGCGCGCCAGGAGCTGGGCGGCGCGTCGGGGTGAGGATGTGCCGACCGTCGCGCCCTCCGGTAGATCGGAAATGCTCTCCGCGCCGACGAGCCGGTCCCGGACATCCGCGCGCGGCAGCATGGCGCCGATCGCCAGATCCGGCGGGCGGATCGTCTCGACGTCCTTCATCGAATGGACCGACAGGTCCGTCCGGCCCTCGACCAGCGCGGCGTCGAGCTCCTTCGTCCACAGCCCCTTGCCACCGATCTCCGAAAGCGGGCGGTCGCGCACCTGATCGCCGGTCGTCGTGATCGGAATGATCTCGATAAGCTCGGGCCCCCAGCCCTGCGCGTCGCGCAGCGCCGTGGCGACCATCCGCGCCTGGGCGAGGGCGAGCGGCGAGCCGCGGGTTCCAAGGCGCAGGGGCGGCATCATCGGTCGCTTGTGCTAGCGGGTGCCCGGGTGGCAGGGAAGGCCATGAGCCTGATCCTCGGCATCGAATCGAGCTGCGACGAGACCGCCGTGGCCCTCGTAGCGTCGGATCGGCGCATCCTCGCCCAGCGCGTGGCGGGCCAGGACAAGGCGCACCGGCCGTACGGCGGCGTCGTCCCCGAGATCGCCGCCCGCGCCCATATCGACATCCTTCCCGCACTGATCGAAGAGACGCTCGCCGAGGCGAAGGTGACGGTGGCCGAGGTGGACGCGGTCGCCGCGACGGCGGGCCCCGGGCTGATCGGCGGCGTCATGGTCGGCCTGCTCACCGCCAAGGGCTTGGCGCTGGCAGCGGGCAAGCCGCTTATCGCGGTCAATCACCTCGAGGGCCACGCGCTGTCGCCGACGCTGAGCGACCCGGACCTCGCCTTCCCCTATCTCCTCCTGCTCGTCTCGGGAGGCCATTGCCAGCTGCTGCTGGTCGAGGGACTCGGCCGCTACCGGCGGATGGCGACGACGATCGACGACGCGGCCGGCGAGGCCTTCGACAAGACGGCCAAGCTGCTCGGCCTCGGCTATCCGGGCGGGCCGGCGGTCGAGCGCGCCGCCCAAGCGGGGAACGGCGCGGCCGTGCCGCTGCCGCGGCCCCTCGTCGGCTCGGCAGAGCCTCATTTCTCCTTCGCCGGCCTGAAGAGCGCGGTCCTCCGCGCGCACGACTCCGGCGGCCATTCGACCGAGGATCTCGCCGCGTCCTTCCAGCAGGCGGTGGTGGATTGCCTCGTCGACCGCACGGCGCGGGCGCTGGCGGCGGCGGCGGAGGCGACCGCGCTGGTCGCGGCAGGCGGGGTCGCCGCGAACCAGCCTATCCGCTCGGCGCTTTCGCGGCTCGCTGCCGAACGGGGCCTCCCCTTCTGCGCGCCGCCGCCGTGGCTGTGCACCGACAATGCGGCGATGATCGCCTGGGCCGGGGCGCTGCGCTTCGAGGCGGGCCTCTGCGACGGTCTCGATGCGCCGGCACGCGCGCGCTGGCCGCTCGATCCCGCCGCCGAGGCCGTGCGGGGCGCCGGAGTGAAGGCATGAAGCGGGTCGGCATAATCGGCGGCGGCGCCTGGGGCACGGCGCTCGCCCAGGTCGCCGCCGAGGGCGGGGAAACTTTGCTCTGGGCGCGCGAGGCTGAGGTCGTCGAATCGATCAACGGCGAGCACGAGAACAAGGCCTTCCTGCCGGGTCTCGCGCTCAATCCGGGCATCCGCGCGACCGATGATCTCGCCGAGCTGGCGGGTTGTGACGCCTTGCTCGTCGTAACTCCCGCCCAGCACATGCGCGCCGTCCTCGCCTCGATGCCGCCGCTCGATGCCGCGCTCGTCCTTTGCGCCAAGGGGATGGAGGAAGCGACGATGGAGCTCATGCACGACGTCGCTCGCGAGGCGCAGCCGAGGGCGCCGCTCGCCGTCCTTTCGGGCCCGACCTTCGCCCACGAGGTGGCGCGCCGGCTTCCGGCAGCCGTGACCCTCGCGGCAGAAGACAAGGAAGTGGGCGAGCGACTCCGCTCACGCCTCGCCCGGCCCTGGTTCCGGCCCTATCTTTCGGACGACGTCGTCGGAGCCGAGATAGGCGGCGCCGTGAAGAATGTCCTCGCCATCGCCTGCGGCGTGGTCGACGGCCGCGGCCTCGGCGAGAACGCGCGCTCGGCGCTAATCTCGCGGGGCTTCGCCGAGATGACGCGCTTCGGGCTGGCGCGGGGCGCGAAGGCGGAGACGTTGGCCGGCCTCTCCGGTCTTGGCGACCTCGTCCTCACCTGCTCCTCGACCCGCTCGCGCAATTTCAGCCTCGGCAAGGGGCTGGGCGAAGGGCGCAGCGCCGCGGAGCTCCTCGCCGACCGGCGGACGGTAGCGGAAGGGGCCTTCACCGCTCCCGTCCTCCTCCGTGCGGCGGAGAAAGCAAGGGTGGAGATGCCGATCGTCGCCGCGGTGACGGACCTCCTCGCCGGCCGGGGGTCCGCGGCGGAGATCGTCGAGCGGTTGCTCTCCCGGCCGTTGCGGAGCGAGGGCCGCTAGAAATCTCGGCAGATGCCCTTTCCTTCCCAATCTCCGTAGCGCGTGGGTTCCGGACCTTTCGGTCCGCCCTCCTCGTCGGCGGCGTCGGCGTCGGCGGGCTGCGGGACGGGCGGGCTCTTCGACAGGTGTGCCGGCGGGCGGATATGGTCGGGGCGAACGCCGGGCTTCCGGATCGGGCGAGGGTCGGCCATGGACGATATGTCGGCACCCGGAGGCGAAGTGGCAAGGTTGAAGCGCAGGAATGAGGCGAGGGCGGGCCCGCTGCCGCCGGGTACGCCCGCGCGAAGGGCCGCGCTCAGCCTGCTCGACGCGGTGCTGCGCAAGGGGCTGCCCCTCGAAGCAGCCCTCGACACGGCCGCGCGCGGGCTCGATCGGGCCGACCGGGGCCTGGCCCATGGCATAGCTGCCGAGGCGCTGCGCCGCCTTGCCGACGTCGACCACCTGATCGACAGTGCGACGCCGCGGCCGCTCCCGGACGATGCCAAGGCACGCTTCGCGCTGCGAATCGCGCTCGTCCAGGTCCTCGCGATGGCTACGCCGCCGCATGCCGCGATCGCGACCGTGCTGCCGCTGGTCGACGGCGGGCCGCGGCGCCTCGTCCACGGCGTGTTCGGGGCGCTCATGCGGCGCCGGGCGACTCTCCCTGAGGCCGCGCGGTTGCCGCCCGAGGTCGCGGCGCGCTGGGAGCGCCATTGGGGCGGCGATGTGGCGGCCGCCGCGGCGCGCCTCTTCGCGGCCCCGCCTCCGCTCGACATCACGCTGGCGCCGGGCGCCGCGCCGCCGGAAGGCCAGGGGATCAGCCTGCTTCCGGGCCATTTTCGCCTCTCGGGGCGGCACCAGGTGGCGGGCCTCACGGGCTACGGCGAGGGCGGCTGGTGGGTGCAGGACGTGGCTGCGTCCTTCCCCGCCCGTCTGCTCGGGCCGGGCGATGGGCGCCGCGCTCTGGACCTGTGCGCGGCGCCGGGCGGCAAGACCCTCCAGCTCGCCGCCGCTGGCTTCAGCGTCACGGCGGTCGACGTTTCGGAAAGTCGTCTGGCGCGACTTTCGGAAAATCTCGCGCGCGCCCGGCTCGAGGCGGATGTCGTCGCGGCCGACATCCTGGACTGGGCGCCACCCGAGCCCGTCGAGGCGGTCCTGCTCGACGCCCCGTGCTCGGCGACGGGCATCTACCGCCGCCATCCCGATGTCCTCTACAGGGCGCGCCCGAAGGATTTCCTGCGTTTCGCCGAGGCGCAGCGCGCGATGCTTTCGCGTGCGTGCAAATGGCTGAAACCAAACGGGCGCCTCGTCTACTCGGTTTGTTCGCTGGAGCCGGAGGAGGGCGAGCAGATCCTAGAGGTTTTCCTGAAAGCCGAATCGGGATTCGAGGTGGACCCGATTGACGGCGATGAACTCGGCGGCACGATCGCCCCGGTGGGAGGCGTCGTGCGCGCCCTCCCCGGCCTGTTCGAAGCCGAAGGGGGCGCGGACGGATTCTTCATTGCGCGGATCAGGCGCCGCCGCGGGGGATAAGTCCGCCGGCTTCCTTGCCGCGCGACTCGGGCAGGGTTAACGTCCCGATGTGTCCCGTCCCGTCCGCATCGCACCCTCGATCCTCTCCGCCGATTTCGCCCGGCTCGGCGAGGAAGTGCGCGCCCTCGACGCGGCCGGTGCGGACTGGATCCACGTCGATGTCATGGACGGCCATTTCGTGCCGAACCTCACGGTCGGCCCGGCGGTGGTGAAGGCGCTGCGCCCGCATACCGCGAAGCCGCTCGACGTCCACCTCATGATCTCGCCGGTCGATCCGTTCCTCGAAGCCTTTGCCGAGGCGGGCGCGGACAATATCACGGTGCACCCCGAGGCGGGGCCGCACCTCCACCGCACGCTCCAGGCGATACGCGCGCTCGGCAAGCGGGCCGGCGTCTCGCTGAACCCGGCGACCCCCGCCAAGACGCTCGATTATGTCATGGAGGGCGTTGACCTGGTCCTGGTGATGAGCGTGAACCCGGGGTTCGGCGGACAGCGCTTCATCTCGGCCCAGCTGCGCAAGATCGAGGCGATCCGGAAGCGGATCGACAAATTGGGCGCGGCGATCGACCTGGAGGTCGACGGCGGGATCGACGCGATGACCGCGCGCCAGGCCGTGGATGCGGGAGCCGACGTGCTGGTCGCCGGCACGGCGACGTTCCGCGGCGGCCCTAACGCTTATGCGGCCAATATCGCGGCGCTTCGCGGATGACCGTCCTCGAGAAGATAGATCCCGAGGCCGAGGAGGGCGAGATCGGGCCCGGCAGACGGCTGATCGTCTCGGGGGAGGGCCTCGGGGCCGGGGACCGGCTCGCGTCGCTCTTCCACCGCCTTTCCTGGCGCTCGCCTTTCCAAAACCTGCGGCTGCGCGGCCGCGCGCCGCTCCGCCTCGTCGCGGTGCCCAAGGACCCGGTCGCCGGAGACAAGGCGGCCGGAGAGGCGCTCATTCGGGGCGCTTTCCTGCGGCGCGGCGTCAGCCTGGCCGTGGACGGCCTCGATTTCGCCGCCGGTGACCTGCCCAGCGACGTCTCCGACTATATCCACGGCTTCGAATGGCTGCGCGACCTCGCGGCGGCCGCGACGCGCGAGCGGGCCGCGAAGCTCGCCGAGAAGCTGGCCCAGCGCTGGCTCGCCGCCTGCGCCGAGGGCGCGACGCGCGATTCGGGGCGTCCGGACCTATGGGGTCGGCGGATCCTCTTCTGGACCGCTTACGCGCCCTATCTCCTGTCGACCCGCGATACGGCCTATCGGGCGCTCTTTCTCGGAACGCTGGCGCGCGGCGCCCGTCATCTCGACCGCTTCGCGGAGAAGGCCCCGTCCGGCCTGCCCAGGGTCACCGCCTGGGCCGGCGCGCTCTGCGCCGCCCTGGTCGTGCAGGGGTCGGGCGTCGGCGCCGGACGCGCCGAGGGGGGCCTGCTGCGCGCTCTCGCCGGGGCCCTCCACGACGACGGCGGCCTGCAGAGCCGCTCGCCCGGCCAGCAGCTGGCGCTCGTCGAGCTGCTCGGCCAGCTTCGGGCCCTCTACATTGCTGCCGAGCGCGACCTGCCGGAAGGGATTTCCGAAGCCCTGCCCGCGGCGGCTGCGGCGTTGCTCGGCGCGACGCACGCGGACGAGGCGCTCTCGAGCTGGCAAGGCGGCCATATGGAGAGCAAGCGGCGGGTTGCCGCCGCGATCGAAGCCACCGGGGTCAGGGCGCGTCCGCTCCGCCAGCCCCGCGGCTGGGGCTATCAACGCCTGGAGGCCAAGGGCGCCGTGATCGTCTTCGATGCCGCCCCGCCGCCGCCGGGCCGGGCGTTGCGCGGCGGCTGCGCCTCGACCCTCGCCTTCGAGCTTTCCGACGGGGCCCAGCGGCTTGTCGTCAATTGCGGGGGGCCGGGCGCGGCGGCCGGCGCCTTGCCGGCCGAGCTCGTCCACGCGCTGCGCAGCAGCGCCGCGCACTCGACGCTTACCATCGCCGATCGCAATTCGACCGCGATCGAGGTCGACGGCAGCCTCGGCAAGGGGGTGACGCGCGTCGAGGTCGCGCGGGACGAGACCGGAGGCGCGGTCTTCGTCGAGGCGAGCCACGACGGATATGTCCGCCGTTTCGGCCTTACCCACCAGCGCCAGCTCACTCTGGCGGGGGACGGACGGGAGCTGCGCGGCCAGGATCTCCTGACCGGCGCCGCCAAGCGGCGCCGCGGCGAGACTCTGGCTTTCACCATCCGCTTCCATCTCGGCCCGGAAGTCGAGGCCTCGACCACCGCTGACGGCCAGGGCGCGCTGCTGCGCGTGCGCGGCCGTCCGGCCTGGCAGTTCCGCTGCCGCGGCGGGCGCCTCGCGATCGAGGACAGCCTTTGGATCGACGGAGATTCCGCCCCGCGCGGCACGTTCCAGCTGGTCGTCTCGGGCGAGTGCCAGGACGACGGCGCCAGCGTCGCCTGGATGTTCCGCCGCGCCGCCTAGGAGTCAAATCTTTGAATCAGAAGGTTAAAGTCGCGAGAGCGCTGATTTCGGTCTCGGACAAGACCGGCATCGACACGCTTGCCGCCGCGCTGGCCCGCCACGGCGTCGATATCGTCTCGACCGGCGGCACGGCCGCGGCTCTGCGCGCGGCGGGGGCGGAGGTCCGCGACATTTCCGAGCTTACCGGCTTTCCCGAGATGATGGACGGGCGCGTCAAGACGCTTCACCCCAAGGTTCATGGCGGGCTCCTCGGCGTCCGCGACCAGCCGGACCATGCGGCGGCCATGGCGGCGCATGATATCGCGCCGATCGACCTCGTCGTGGTCAACCTCTACCCGTTCGCCGAGACCGTCGCGCGCGGCGCCGGGCGCGACGAGGTGATCGAGAATATCGATATCGGCGGCCCGTCGATGGTGCGCTCGGCCGCGAAGAACCACGCCTTCGTGGCGATCGTCACCGATCCGGGCGATTATCCGGCGCTGATCGAGGCGCTCGACACGGATGACGGCATGACGTCATTCGATTTCCGCACGTATCTGGCGGCCAAGGCTTTCGGGCTGACGGCGGCTTACGATTCGGCGATCGCGCAGTGGTTCGCGTTCGCCGACCAGGGGCAGATTTTTCCCGAGACGCTGCCGCTCACCATGCGCCGCGCCAGCGAGCTGCGCTACGGCGAGAACCCGCATCAGAAAGCGGCGCTTTACCTGCCGGCCGGCCCGCACGCGCGCGGCGTCGCCCAGGCCGACCAGATCCAGGGCAAGGCGCTGAGCTACAACAATTACAACGACGCCGACGCGGCGCTGGAGCTCGTCTCCGAATTCCGGGACGCCGGGCCGGCCTGCGTGATCGTCAAGCACGCAAATCCGTGCGGCGTCGCGCTCGGCGATTCAGTGGCAGACGCCTATGCGAAGGCGCTGGACTGCGACGGCGTCTCCGCCTTCGGCGGCATCGTCGCGATCAACCGGCCCCTTACCGAAGAAGCGGCCGAAGCGATCTCGGCTATCTTCACCGAGGTCGTCATCGCTCCCGAGGCAGACGAGCGCGCGCGCTGCATCTTCGCGCGCAGGAAGAACCTGCGGCTGCTGGTCACGGGCGCGCTCGCGGACCCGGCGCGACCCGGCCTCGTGCTCAAGAGCATCGCGGGCGGCTATCTCCTTCAGTCGCGCGACAATGGGCGCGTCGACCGGGAGGAGCTGAAGGTCGTAACGAAGCGGCGGCCGACCGGGCGCGAGCTGGAGGACTGCCTGTTCGCCTGGACCGTGGCGCGTCACGTCAAGTCGAACGCGATCGTCTACGCGAAGGATGGCGCCACGGCCGGCATCGGCGCCGGGCAGATGAACCGGCTCGAATCCGCTCGCATCGCCGCGTGGAAGGCGAAGGACGCAGCTGAAAAGGCAGAATGGCCGGAGCCGCGGACTATCGGATCGTCGGTCGCTTCCGATGCTTTTTTCCCGTTCGCCGACGGTCTGCTTGCGGCGATCGAGGCTGGGGCGACCGCCGTGATCCAACCGGGCGGCTCGATCCGCGACGATGAAGTGGTCGCCGCGGCCGACGAGGCCGGCATCGCGATGATCTTCACCGGGATGCGCCATTTCCGCCACTAAGCGGGGGGATCGGCTCCGGGGGGCGTTACGCCGGTGGGCGGCGGGAGGTCGGGCTCGACCGTTTCGCCCTTGCGGAGGCGGAAGAGGGCGCGGTCGTCGTGGGTGAAGCCCCGGGTCCAGACGATGGCCCCGAACGTGATCAGGATCGCGGGGAGGCCGATCGAGAGCTCGACCCACTCCAGCGACTGCGGGAGCGCGGTGAACAGCCAGCCGACGACGACCGCCCCTGCGGCGGCCCAGACCAGCGGCCAGCGCCAGCCCTGGACCGGCGCGTCGAGCAGGCGGCAGAGCAGCCGCGCCTTCAGCACGGAGGCGAGCCCGAGCGCGAGCATCAAGGCGGCCGCGGCGCTCGCCGCCTGGAACGCCTGGACGCGGTCGGGCCGCAGCGGCAGCAGGGTCACCCCCTCGATGAAGGCGAGGGTCAGGGCGCCCTGGACGAAGATCATCAAGGTGGAAATCATCAAGTTGCGGTGCCGGGCCACGTAGACGAGCGCCGCTTCCGACACCGCGGCGGTCGCCGCCACGACCTCCGCGGCGAGGAGAAAGGCGAGCGCGCCCGTGCCGCCGATGAACTGCTTTCCAACGAGGCCCATGACGGCTTCGCCCGGAATGCCGAGCGCCAGCGCTATCCCGGCCTGGGCTGCGATCACCCAGAAGCCGACCTGCCGGACCTGTTTCGCCACGGCCGCCTTGTCGCCTTCCGCAAGCTTTTGGGTGATCACCGGCGCGAGGATCGGGTCGAAGCTCGTCTTCAGCTTCTGCGGGAGCGAGGCGACCTGCTGGCCGACATAATAGACGCCGACCCAGTAAGGCGCGACGAAGAGGCCGAGAATGGCGATATCGAGACGCCGCGAGCCCCATTCGATCGCGTCGGCGGCGGCGAGCGGAATGTTCTGGCGGGCGACCGACAGGAGCTTGGCCGGATTGGGCTTCCACCCCTGCGGCAGGCCGTAGCTGCGCCAGAGCGGCCAGAGCGACGCGGCGAGGCCGGCGACGACCGAGATGACATAGGCGATGATCAGGCCGTCGCGCGAGCGCGTGCCGTCCGCGGCGGCCGGGAAGATGAAGACGCAGGCGGCGGCGGCGAGGCTGATCGTCCAGGGCTCGACGATCGCCCGAGCGCGGACCGTCGCGCCGATGTCGTGCCGATAAGCCAAGGCGGCGAGCGCGATGTCGGCCCCCGCGATGCCGAAGATGACCATCGGCAGCAGCCAGTCGGCGCCGTGTATCCCGCCGGCCGGGAACATGGCCTGGGGGAAGATCATCAGGATTGCGGTCGAGGCGGCGGAGGCGAGGAACGCCGCCAGGATCGCGTCCATGACGACGCACACATGCTCCTGGTCGGTCGTCGAGAGCTGCTGAGCGAGGCCGCGCTTGAGGCCGAGCGTGGAGAGCTGGGCTGCGAACTCCATGACGATCACGGCGTAGGCGAAGGCGCCGAGCGCGCCGGGGCCGTAGAGCCGGCCGGCTATGAACAGGAAGGGGAGGCGAGCGGCGAGCCGGATCAGGAAGCCGAAGAAGTTGGTCCGCCCGCCCCGCGCGAGGGCAGCGATGTCGTCACCCTGGGCGGGTGGGATCAATGCGCGGCGCCCCAGTTGGCGCCGGTGCCGATCTCCACGCCGAGCGGGACGCTGAGCGTCACCGCGGGCTCGGCGGCCCCCTCCATGACTCGGCGGATCACGGCGCTCGCCGCTTCGACCTCGCCTTCCGGCACCTCGAAGACCAGCTCGTCATGAACCTGCATCAGCATGCGGACCGCGCCGAGCCCCTCGCGCTCCAGCGCAGGGCACATGCGCACCATCGCGCGCTTGATGATGTCGGCGCTGGTGCCCTGGATCGGAGCGTTGACCGCCGCCCGCTCGGCCCCCTGGCGCTCATGCTGGACGTTGCTGCGGATCCCGGGGAAATGAGTCTTGCGGCCGAAGAGCGTGGTGGTGAAGCCGGTCTCGCGAACCGCGTTCAGGGTGGTGTGGATATAGTCGCGAATGCCCGGGAAGCGCTCGAAATAGCGGTCGATCATCGCCTGGGCCTCGTCGGCGGTGATCGAGAGGCGCCCGGCCAGGCCCCAGCGCGAGATGCCGTAGAGAATGGCGAAGTTGATCGTCTTGGCTGAAGCGCGGGTATCGCGCGTGACCTCGCCGAACAGCTCCTGCGCGGTCAGGCTGTGGATGTCCGCACCTTCCGCGAACGCGGCCCTGAGCTGCGGCACGTCGGCCATGTGGGCGGCGAGGCGCAGCTCGATCTGGCTGTAGTCGGCGGCGAGGATCACGTAGCCGGGCTCGGCGACGAAGGCGTCGCGGATGCGTCTTCCGATCTCGGTCCGGATCGGGATGTTCTGGAGGTTGGGGTCGGTCGAGGAGAGCCGGCCGGTCTGCGCGCCGGACAGGGAATAGCTGGTGTGGACGCGCCCGGTCTCCTTGTTGATCTGCTGCTGCAGGGCGTCGGTGTAGGTCGATTTGAGCTTCGAGAGCTGACGCCATTCGAGGACCAGGCTCGCGATCGGAACACCGTCGCGCGAGAGCCGCTCCAGCTCGTTGACGTCGGTCGACCAGGTGCCCGACTTGCCCTTGCGGCCGCCCTTGAGGCCCATCCTGCCGAACAGCACCTCGCCGAGCTGCTGGGGGCTGCCGATGGTGAACTGGCAGCCCGCCTCGCCGCAGATGCGTTCCTCCAGCTCGGCGATCTGCGCCTGGAATAACTGGCTGAGCTTGTTCAGCTCATCGCGGTCGACCTTGACGCCTTCGCGCTCCATCCGGGCGACGACGGCGACGAGCGGCCGGTCGACCATCTCGTAGATGCGTGCGACGCGCTCGTGGGGCAGGCGGTTCTTGAAGCGCGTCCAGAGCCGGAGCGTCACATCGGCGTCCTCCGCCGCATATTCGGTCGCGCGGTCGAGCGGGACCTGGCTGAACCTGATCTGCTTCTGGCCCGTTCCGCAGACGTCCTTGAAGGCGATGCACTCGTGATCGAGATGCTTCCTGGCGAGATCGTCCATCGAATGGCTGGCGAGGCCGCCGGCGTCGAGGTTGAAGCTCATCACCAGGCTGTCGTCGACCGGCGCGACCTTGATCCCGCGGCGGTCGAAGACGATCCAGTCGAACTTGAAATTGTGGCCGATCTTGAGGATGGCCGGATCCTCGAGCATCGGCTTCAGCTTCGCGAGCGCCACCGATGCCGGAAGCTGCTCCGGCCGTTCCGAAAGGAGATCGTGGCCACCATGCTCGAGCGGTAGGTAGCAGGCCTTGCCGCACTCGGTGGCGAGGCCGACCCCGATCAGGTCGGCCGTGACGCAGTCGTAGCCGGAAGTTTCGGTATCCACCGCGACGAAACCGTTGCGCGTCGCCTCGGCGATCCAGCGATCGAGCTCGGCCTCGTCGGTGACGGTGACATAGGCGGAGCGGTCGATCTTCGGCTCGGGCCGCACCTCGCGCTGCAGGACGGGGACGGACGCGGCGGAAGGGGCCTTCACCTGGGAGGTGCCGTTCAGGCGGGAGAGGAGCGCCTTGAACCCCTGCTCCTCCAGGAACTCGCGCAGGGGGCCGTCGGGAATGCCCTTCATCTCGAGCGCGTCGAGCGGCTCGGGCAGGGGGGAATCGCAGATCAGGCGGACGAGCTCGCGCGACATGCGGGCCGCCTCGGCATGCTCGATCAAATTCTGCTTCAGCTTCGGCTTCGCGATCTCCTCGGCGTGGGCAAGGACGGTCTCGACGTCGCCATATTGCTGGATGAGCTGCGCCGCCGTCTTGGGCCCGACGCCCGGGACGCCGGGGATGTTGTCGACGCTGTCGCCCATCAGCGCCAGCACCTCGCCGAGCTGTTCGGGCGGGACTCCGAACTTCTCGATCACGTAGGCGCGTCCGATGCGGCGGTCGTTCATCGTATCGTAGAGGTCGAGCCTGCCGTCCTCGACGAGCTGCATCAGGTCCTTGTCCGACGAGACGATGGTCACTCGCCAGCCCGCGTCCAGCGCCGCCTTGGAGTAGCAGGCGATGATGTCGTCGGCCTCGAGCCCCTCCTCCTCGATGCAGGGCAAGGAGAAGGCGCGGGTCGCGTCCCTGATGAGCGGGAATTGCGGCACGAGGTCGGGCGGCGGCGGCGGCCGCTGCGCCTTATAGCCTTCGAACATGTCGTTGCGGAAGGTGTGCGAACCGGCGTCGAAGATGACGGCGAGGTGGGTCGGCCCCTCTTCCTTGTGAAGGCTCTCGGCGAGCTTCCATAGCATCGTGGTGTAGCCGTAGACGGCGCCGACGTTGAGGCCGTGGCGGTTGGTGAGCGGCGGCAGGCGGTGGTACGCGCGAAAGATGTAGCTCGAGCCGTCGACCAGGTAGAGGTGGGGCATCGGGAGCCTCTAGCGCACCGACGCCGGAGGGCAAAACGCTCTTTCCCCGCCGCTCTCCGGTTACCGGGCCTTAACCATGGCGGCCCTAACCTGGCCGCATGAGTCGCAAGCTGTTTTTGCATTCATCGGTTGCGTTCCTTGTCGCGTTCGGCGCTGTGGCTTCGGCACAGGCCGCGGCGCCGTTTCGGTCGGACAGAATCAGCGTGACCGTGCGCGGGAGCGGTCCCGACGTCGTCCTCATTCCTGGCCTCGCGGCTTCGGCCGGTATCTGGAACGCCACCGTCGCGGCGATGCCGGGCTACCGCTATCACCTGGTTCAGGTGGCAGGCTTCGCGGGCACGGCCGCCCGCGGCAATGCCCGTGGCCGCGTCGCCGGCGGCGTCGCCGACGAGGTCGCCCGTTACCTTGCCGAAAACCGTCTCTCGCACGCCGCGCTCGTCGGTCATTCGATGGGAGGCTCGATCGCGATGATGCTCGCCGCGCGCCACCCGGAGGCGGCGGGCCGTGTCATGATCGTCGACATGGTGCCGGCGCCGGCCGGTCCGTTCCGCGTCTCGGGCCCGGCGGCGATGCCGCTCGCCCGTTTGGTCGGCGGCGGCTTCAAGGGCTGGGAGCGCGGCCGGCGCGAGCTTCAGTCTCTGGTCGGACGGTTCGGAAGCACCGACTGGCTGAAGACGCAGAGCGACGTTGACGTAGTCGGCCGGTCGCTCGAGGAATTGCTGGCCACGGACCTGACGGCCGACCTTCGCCGAATCCGCGTGCCCGTCACCGTCCTTTACGCCTGCGCGGAGCCGGTGAAGCTGACGTGCCCTTCGATCGGCGCGGTGTTCTCGCGCGCTTATGCGGCGCGGCCGGGTACGCGCCTCGTCCGCGTCGAGGGCAGCGGACACACGATCATGGCCGACAGGCCCGCGGCCTTCCGCGCCGCGCTCAAGGCCTTCCTCGCGGGGAGATAGCGGCGGCCCCGCGCAGCGGCTATCGAAGAGCCGTCAAGGTCGGCGAGGGGCATGCAGGGCATCGATTTCACGCTTCTGGGGGTCATACTCTTCGTCGCCTCGCTGGTCGCGATGGCGACCCGGCGGCTCAACCTTCCCTACAGCGTCGGCCTGGTCGCGGCCGGCGTCGTGCTGGCGGTGCTTCCCTACGGCTTTCGACTGCCGCTAACCCGCGATCTCGTCTTCACCATCCTGCTGCCGCCCCTGATCTTCGAGGCGGCGATCCAGATCCCGTGGAAGCCGTTCCGGCGCGAGCTGCCTTTGCTCCTGGCCCTCGCGACGCTCGGGGTCGTGGTCGCGGCCGGCATCGTCGCACTGGGAATGCACTATCTGATCGGCTGGACGTGGCTCGGCTCGGCCTTCTTCGGAGTGCTGATCGCGGCGACCGATCCCGTCTCGGTCATCGCCCTGTTCAAGTCGGTGAAGGTCGAGCCGCGCCTCAACCTGATCGTCGAGGCGGAGAGCCTGCTCAACGACGGCGTCGCCGCGGTCGGCTTCGCGGTACTCACCGCGATCGCCGCCGGCGGGCCCACCGGTCCGGCGGCGATCGGCGGCGGCTTCGTCCTGATCGTTGTCGGCGGGCTCACGGCCGGGGCGGCGATGGCGTTGCCGCTTCTTCTGCTCGCCGGCCGTACGTCGGACCGGCTCGTCGAGATCACGCTGACGACGCTGGCCGCCTTCGGCTCCTTCCTCCTAGCCGAGCATTTCCACGTGTCCGGCGTGTTGGCCGCCCTCACCGCGGGCCTGCTGGTCGGCAATGTCGGCTGGATGGGCTCGATCTCCGACGAGGGCCGCGGGGCGGTCCTCTCCTTCTGGGAATATGTCGCCTTCCTCGCCAATTCGCTCATCTTCATCCTGATCGGCGGCGCGGTCGCATCCCTGCCGCTCGAACCTTTCTTCGCGGCGGCCATGGTCGCGACAGGCGTGACTCTCATAGGCCGGGCCGCCGCCGTCTATCCGCTCGCCGCTTTGTTCGCGCGCACCGGGCTCGCCGTCCGGTCCGCTTACCAGCACGTGCTCTGGTGGGGTGGCCTGCGCGGCGCGCTGGCGCTGGCGCTCGCTTTGGCCTTGCCGGCCTCGGTCGTGGAGCGGGAGGAGATTCTCGCGGTCTCACTCGCCGTCGTGGCTTTCTCGATCTTCGTCCAGGGCCTGACGATGAGCCCGCTCGTCTCCCGGCTCGGCCTCGTTCGCCGTGAGGAGGAAGCGGAGTAAGCCTGCGTTCAAGCGCCCTCGGCTAGCCGTGCCGGATGAAGCTTCGCGCCCTCCTCGCTCCGCTCCTCGCGCTTGCCATTCCGGGGGCAGGCGTGGCCGTGGCTCCGCCCGCGGCCGTGCCGGCCTTCAAGCCGACGCGCTTCTCGGTCGTCGTGCAGGGCAGCGGCCCCGACGTCATCCTGATCCCCGGCCTCACCGGCTCGCGCGACGTGTGGAAGGGGACGGTCGCGGCGCTTCCCGGCTACCGCTACCACCTCGTCCAAGTCGCCGGCTTCGCGGGGACGGCGCCGGCCGGTAATGCCAAGGGACCGGTCGTCGCGCCGCTGGCGGAGGAGATCGCGCGCTACATCGCCGCGCGGCGCCTCCAGCGGCCCGCGATCGTCGGCCATTCGATGGGCGGGACGGCCGCGATGATGGTCGCCGCGCGGCATCCTGCGCTCGTCGGCAAGGTCATGGTCGTCGACATGCTGCCGCAGCCGGCGGGTCTGCTCGGCGGCACGGCGAGCGGGATGCGCGGGCTCGCGGACGCCCTGAAAGGCCTTTCCGGCACCGAGAGCGGCCGCCAGCTCATCCAGTCCGCGATCCGCATGTTCGGCACCGACGAGGCGCAGGCGCGCGGCAGCGACAGCGACGTCGTCGCCCGCGCGACGCACGAGCTCGCCGTCACCGACCTCTCGCGGGAGTTGCCGCGCATCCGGGCGCCTCTGACCGTCGTCTACGCGTCGGCGGACGAGACGCGCGCCGC
>DATAIU010000025.1:0-30506 GCA_036262495.1 Allosphingosinicella sp. | reverse complement strand
CCGGTCTTCTTTGCCGGCGAGCATCTGAGCTACGTCCAGTTCTGGCAGGAAGGGGCGGCGCTTTCGTCGCATGCCGCTATGAAGGCGCTGCAGGCCAGAGTTCAGGAAAAGGCCCTGGCCGAGCGCGCCGGAAGCCGCGCGGCCGTGAGTTCAAACGGATGAGGGAGCGAAACATGCGCAGGATGGCTTTGGCGATGATGGCGGCGGCGCTGGCGATGCCGGTGGCTGCGAAGGCTCCGGCACGCGCCCCTGCGGACGTGGCCGCGGCGGTCGCGGCTCCGGGCCGGCCCAAGGACCGGGTGGAGCTCGACGCGGTCAGGAAGCCCGTCGAGGTGCTCCGCTTCATGGGCCTGAAGCGCGGCGACCGAGTCCTCGATTATTTCACCGGCACCGGCTATTATGCCGAGATCATGGCGAAGGCCGTCGGGCCGAAGGGCCTGGTGCTCGGCTGGAACTCGGCGGGGTTCCAGAGCGCCAAGGTCAAGGAAGCGCTCGAGGGCATACGCTCGCGCACGCCCAATTTCGGCTATTTCGCCACCCCGGCGACGGCCATCGCCTTCCCCAAAGACGGCTTCGACTTCGCCACGCTCCACCTCGTCTATCACGACACTTATTGGGAGAGCGCCCAGTATAAGGTGCCGCGGATCGACCCGAACGACGTCGTCAAGGCGCTTTGGTATACGGTGAAGCCGGGCGGGACGGTCGCGGTGATCGACCATGTCGCGACGCCCGGAGGCGACACGCGCGACGTGGTCGAGAAGCTGCACCGGATCGATCCGGCGGTCGTCCGCGCCGATTTCGAGCGTGCGGGCTTCGTCCTCGAGGCGCAGTCGAACCTTCTGCGCAATCCCGCGGACGATCACAGCAAGAACGTGTTCGACCCGTCGATCCGCGGCAATACCGACCGCTTCATGTTTCGATTCAGGAAGCCGATGAGGTAAGCTTCCCCCGCGGGCGAGTCCCGCTCTTGTAAGGGGGAGGAAGAATCATGGCGTGGAAACCAATAGTCGGACTGAGTTTCGACAAAGACGGCTTCGCGACCTATTGCAAGTCGCTGGCCTGGACGAGCTGGCGCCCCAGCTTCATCGTCCTGCACAATACCGGAGCGCCCAATCTCGCGCAGCGGCCGAACGGATTCACGAAGCAGCATATCCTGAACCTGGAAGCCTTTTTCCGCGACACCCAGAAATGGAGTTCCGGCCCGCATCTTTTCATCGACGACAAACAGATCTGGGTGTTCACGCCGCTGACGACGGCCGGCACCCATTCGCCAAGCTGGAACCGCCAGGCGATCGGCATCGAGATGCTCGGCGACTACGCGAAGGATTCTTTCGACGGCGGCCGCGGCCTGCAGGTTCGCAAGAACACGGTCTGCGCGATCGCCACGCTTTGCGCGGCGCTCGGCCTCGACCCGGACTCGATGCGCCTCCACAAGGAGGATACCAAGACCACCCACGATTGCCCCGGCAAGAACGTTTCCAAGGCGAAGGTCATCGCCGAGGTGAAGGCTGAGCTCGCCAGGCACGCGGGCGACCATTCTCCGCACGACGCGCATCCTGACTGACCGGCAGGCTTCGACGAAGGCTCAGCCTTTTTCGGCGAACGGACTTGCAACCTGCTACATTTGTGGCATGCTACAGGTGTAGCAGGTGAGGGTCCGAGTCGGATGATCGCGAATCTCCCGCGCCGCGAGCGCGAGCTGTTCGAATTGCTGTGCAGCGCCGGTGAGGCGACCGCCGCGGATCTGCGCCGCGCGATGGCGGACCCGCCGAGCCATTCGGCGGTGCGCACCATGCTCGCCCGGCTCGAGGCCAAGGGCCTGGTTCGCCACCGCGCCGAGGACCAGACCTATGTCTACAAAAGCGTGCCGCAGCCCGCGAAGGTCCGCGAGACCGCGCTGAGGCAGATGGTGAAGACCTTTTTCGACGGGTCGGCGGCGAGCGCCGCGACGGCCCTGCTGGGGCTCTCCAAGTCGCTGGAGCCCGAGGAGCTGGAGGCGCTGCAGCGCGCGATCGACGAGGCGAAGGAGCGTAGGACATGAGCTATGAGTTCCTGATCGAGATGGGGTGGAAATCGGCGCTGATCGCGGGCGCGGCGCTGGGGCTGGCGGCGCTGCTGCGGTCGCGCTCGGCCGCCGACCGCGGCGCCGTACTGAAGGTCGCGGTTGCGCTGCTGCTCGCCCTTCCACTGATCGCCCTGTTCGGGCCGGCATTGGAGATCGCGGCGGGGACCGCGCCCGCGACGCCCGTCCTTTCCGCCGCTGACGCCATGGCGACCGTTCCGGTCGACTTAGCTACGGACGCGCCGGCGGCGGCATCGAGCTGGGACGACCCGAGCCTGCTTTTCTTCCTCCTCTATGCCGGCGGCGTCGCGATGGTGGTCGGCCGGCTGCTGGCCGGCCTCCTGACCCTGCGCCGCTGGACGCGCGCCGCGCGCGAGGTCGAGTGCCCCGCCTGGCGCGACGCCTTGGCGCGTTCGGGAGGCGACGCGCTCGGCATCCGCCTCCTCGTCTCCGACGACGCGCGCTCGCCGCTGAGCTGGGGCTTCCGCCGGCCGGTGGTCCTGCTCGACCGCGACACGCTGCGCGCGCCGGAAGAGGCCGAGGCGATCCTCGCCCACGAAGTCGCGCACGTCGCCCGCCGCGACTGGCCGGCGCTGATCCTGTCGCGCACCGCGGTCGCGCTCTTCTGGTTCAACCCGCTCGTCTGGCGGCTCGACCGCGAGGTCGCTCAGCAGGCCGAGGAAGCGGCAGACAGCGAGGCCGCGGCCAAGGTCGCGCCGGCGCGCTACGCCCAGACGCTGCTCGACTGGGCGCGGCTCGGCGAGGGCCCGGCGCTCCCCGCCAACGCGATCGCCGGCGAGCGCGGCCTCAGCCGCCGCGTCAAGGCGATACTCGACGGCAGAGTCGCGCGGCCCTCGGGTTCGGGCTGGGCCGTCGCGGCGGCCCTCGGCTGCGTGGCGAGCGCGGCGCCCGTCGCCACCCTCGAATTTGTCGCCGACGCGCGGGAGGCGCCGATCGCCCCGACCGCGCCGGCGACGGCTCCCGCGGCCCCCTCGCCGGTCGCGGCTCGGCGCGTTCCGAGTGCCGTGCTTCGCGTGCCTGGCGCACCGTCAGCGCCGCACGCCGCCCCCACGGCGCCGATGACCCTCGCTTTGGCCCAAGCGGGCGGCGCGCCGCCCGCCCCGCCCACTGCCGTCGCCCTGCCGGAGCCAGCGGCCGCGCCCGAGCCGATGGTCGACGGCGATGAGATCGCGGCCGGCGTCGAGGCCGCGGTCGCCGAGGTCGGCCGAACGATCGAAGCGGCGACCTCGCACGCCGCGGCCGCCGCGCAGCATGCCGCCGAAGCCGCGCGCGCCGGTATGGCGCGGGGCGCGGAAGGCATGATGCGCGGCGCCGACGGCATGGAGCGCGGGGCGGCCCGGATGCAGGCCGAAGCCGCCGGCTGCGCAGCGATGCCGGCTACCGCCAGCAGAAAATTCGCGAGGCGGCGGCGCGCGGCAGGCATTTGACCGACGAGGACCTGCTCCGCGCCGCCGACGGCATGGAAAAAGGCGCCCAGGGCATGCGCGACGGCGCACGCGGAATGCGCAAGGCCGCCGAGGACATGCGCCGCGGCCGCAACGGCTGAGGTCACTGCGTCAAGCTTGGACAAGAGGGCCCTTCCTTCGCTAGCGTGACGCCGAAGGAAGGGCCCTCGATGTATGCTTCCCTGCGCGCCGGCCTCTGCGCCGCCGCCATCCTCCTCGCCACCGGAGCCGGCGCCCGGCGCGCCCCGCCGCCGCCCGCCTACGACACGGTCATCCGCGGCGGAACGATCTACGACGGCAGTGGCGGCGCGCCCTACATTGGCGACGTCGCGGTCAAGGGGGACCGGATCGCGGCGGTCGCACCCCACATAAAGGGCCGTGGCCTGTCGGAGGTCGACGCGCGGGGCCTCGCCGTCGCTCCGGGCTTCATCAACATGCTGAGCTGGGCCGCCGAGCCTTTGATCCAGGACGGCCGCGGGCTGAGCGACGTCAAGCAGGGCGTCACTCTGGAGGTGATGGGCGAAGGCTGGTCGATGGGGCCGCTGAATCCGGCGCAGAAAGCGGAAGCGGCGGCCGAGCAGACGACGAGCCGCTACCCGATCGCCTGGACGACCTTCGGCGAGTTCTTCGAGTGGCTGGAGAAGAGGGGCGTCAGCGTCAACGTCGCGAGCATGGTCGGCGCCTCGACGGTCAGGGTCCATGAGCTCGGTCGCAACGACGTCGACCCGACGCCGGAGCAGCTCGCGCGGATGCAGGCGCTGGTTCGCCAAGCGATGAACGAGGGGGCGATGGGGCTCGGATCCTCGCTCATCTACGTCCCGGCCGTCTATGCCGAGACGGACGAGCTCGCCGCGCTCGCCGCGGCCGCGGCGCGCTGCGGCGGCCTCTACACGACGCATATGCGCAGCGAGAGCAGCCGGCTGCTCGAGGCGATCGACGAAGTGATAGCGATCAGCCGCCGCTCCGGCGCGCGGGCCGAAATCTACCATCTGAAGGCCGCCGGGAAATCGAGCTGGCCGCTGATGGACGCGGCGCTCGCGAAGATCGAGGCGGCGCGCGCAACGGGGGTGCCGCTCGGCGCCAACATGTACACCTACACGGCGTCCGGCACGGGGCTCGACAGCACCCTCCCCCTCTGGGCGCGCGAGGGCGGGCAGCAGGCGCTGGTCGCGCGGCTGCGCGAACCGTCCCAGCGGGCGAAGGTCGTCGCGGAGCTGAAGGCGGGCTCGCGCGACTGGACGACGGTGCAGCCGGTCGGCTTCCGCAACCCCGCGCTCCGCATCTACGCGGGGAAGCGGATGCCCGAGATCGCGGCGGCGCGCGGCAAGAGCGTCGAGGAGACCGCGGTCGACCTGATCGCGGAGGACGGCAGCGCGATCAGCACCGTCTTCCACAGCATCTCGGAGGAGAATGTCCGCAAGGTCGTCGTCAAGCCCTGGGTCGCCTTCGGCTCCGACGCTGCCGCGCTCGCCGCCGAGCCGCCCTTCACCGATCGCCAGGTCCACCCCCGCGCCTACGGTAATTTCGCCCGCCTGCTCGGCAAATATGTGCGCGAGGAGCGGCTCGTGCCGCTCGCCGAAGCGGTGCGGCGGCTCACCTCGCTGCCCGCCGACAACCTCCGCATCGCCGAGCGCGGACGCCTTCGGCAGGGCTTCTACGCCGATGTGGCCATCTTCGACCCGAAGACGGTCGGCGACCGCGCCACCTACGAGGACCCGCACCGCTACGCCGTCGGAATGCGCCACGTCTTCGTCAACGGCGTCCAGGTGCTCCGCGGCGGCGAGCATAGCGGCGCGAAGCCGGGCCGATTCGTGCGCGGCCCCGGCTGGAACAAATGTCCGCGCGAAGGAGCGACCCTGCCATGAAGCCATTGCCGATCTTCGCCGCCCTCCTGCTCGCGGCCTGCGCGACGGCGCCCGACGCGCGGCGGCCGTTCGACACGATCATCCGCGGCGGCACGATCTACGACGGAACCGGCAGCGCCCCTTACAAGGGCGACGTAGCGCTGCGCGGCGAGCGGATCGTCTATGTCGGGCGCCATGCGGAGGGGGTCGCGACGAAGGAGATCGACGCGCGCGGCCTCGCCGTCGCGCCGGGCTTCATCAACATGCTGAGCTGGGCGAACGAGTCGCTGATCGCGGACCCGAAGGGCCAGAGCGACATCCGCCAGGGCGTCACGCTCGAGGTGATGGGCGAAGGCGAGTCGATGGGCCCCTGGTCGGAGGCGATGAAGACGCTCGAGCTTCAGCGCCAGGGCGACATCAAATTCCCGATCGAGTGGACCTCGCTCGGCCAATATCTCGTCCATATGGAGCGGCGCGGCGTCTCGCCCAACATCGCCAGCTTCGTCGGCGCCACCACGGTTCGCGTCCACGAACTGGGCGAAGGCGACGTCGATCCGACCCCCGAGCAGCTCCGGCGGATGCGCGCGCGGGTTCGCGAGGCGATGAACGAGGGCGCGATGGGCCTCGGCTCCTCGCTCATCTACGCTCCGGCTTTTTTCGCCGAAACTCCCGAGCTGACGGCGCTCGCCACCGAAGCCGCGAAATGCGGCGGCATGTATATCAGCCACATACGCGACGAAGGCCCGAAGCTGCTGGAGGCGATCGACGAGCTGATCGCCATCTCCGAGGGCTCGGGCGCGCCGGCGGAAATCTACCACTTCAAGCAGTCCGGAAAGAGGAACTGGGGAAAGATCGGCGAGGCGATCGCGCGGGTCGAGGCGGCGCGCGCGCGCGGCCTCCGGATCACCGCCGACATGTACACCTATGCGGCGAGCTCGACCGGCCTCGACGCGGCGATGCCGCTGTGGATCCAGGCCGGCGGTATCGAGGCCTGGGTGGCGCGCCTCAAGGAGCCCGCGACCCGGGCGCGCGCGCTCGCCGAGATGCGCGCCGGCACGGTCAGCGAGAATGGCGACCTCGTCGTCCGCGATCCGGCCAAGGTGCTGCTGCTCGGGTTCAAGAACGCTGGGCTGAAACCGCTGACCGGCAAGACGCTGAAGGAAGTGGCCGAGACTCGCGGCAAGAGCCCCGAGGAGACCGCCGCCGAACTCATCGTCGAGGACAATAGCCGCATCCAGGTCGCCTATTTCTCGATGAGCGAGGACAATGTCCGCCGCGAGGCGGCGCTGCCCTGGATGAGCTTCGGCTCGGACGCGTCGAGCCAGGCGCCGGAGGGCGTGTTCCTGAAGTCGAGCACCCACCCGCGCGCCTACGGCAATTTCGCCCGCATGCTCGGCAAGTTCGCCCGCGACGAGAAGGTGATGACGCTTCAGGAGGCGGTGCGGCGCCTCGCCGGCCTCCCCGCGGCGAATCTGGGCCTCAAGGACCGCGGGACGCTCAAGGCCGGCAATTTCGCCGACCTCGCCATCTTCGACGCCAGGACGATCCGCGACAACGCGACCTTCGCCCGGCCGCAGCAATATGCGACCGGCATGCGCCACGTCTTCGTCAACGGAATCCAGGTCCTCCGCGACGGCGAGCATACCGGCGCGACCCCGGGCCGCTTCGTCAAAGGCCCCGGCGCGGGGAGATGTCCGCCGTCCGGGTGAAACCCGCGGCCGCGCGGACGGTTGAGGTCCCGTCCCCGCCGGAGCCTCTGCGATGAAGATCCTCCCGTTCCTGATCGTCCTTCTCGCGGCGGGCTGCGCCTCCGCCCCTCGCGAGCAGTCGCGCTTTTCCACGGGGCCGATCGACCCGGTGCGGATGGACAATATGATCCGCACCTTGGCCTCCGACGCTTTCGAAGGCCGCGCACCCGGGACGGCGGGGGAGGCGAAGACGATCGCCTACATTTCCGAGCAGTTCCGCCTGGCCGGCCTCGAGCCGGCGGGTGAGAATGGCGGCTGGACCCAGCGCGTGCCGCTGGTTCGCACGCAGCTTTCCAAATCGGGGACCGCCTCGCTCAGCGTGAAAGGCCAGAGCGTACCGCTTCGCTTCCCCGAGGATGTCTATCTCTCCACCGTGCGCGAGACCGAGGACGCTCGGATCGAGAACGCCGAGATCGTGTTCGTCGGCTACGGCGTCAGCGCGCCGGAGCGGCAATGGGATGATTTCAAGAGCGTCGACCTCAAGGGCAAGGTCGCGCTCTTCCTCGTCAACGACCCGGATTTCGAAGCCGCCGGGGGCGACCCCGTCGCCGGGCGCTTCGGCGGGCAGGCGATGACCTATTACGGCCGCTGGACCTACAAGTTCGAGGAAGCCGCGCGGCGCGGCGCGATCGGCGCGTTGATCGTCCACGAAAGTGCCGGCGCCGGCTACGGCTGGAACACGGTGCAGGCGCCGGGCGGCGAGAATTACAATATCGTCCTGAAGCCGGGCGCCCGGCAGCCGGTGCTTCTCCAGGGCTGGATCCAGCGCCCGGTCGCCGAGGATCTGTTCCGCCGCGCCGGCCTCGATTTCGAGGCGGAGAAGCTGAAGGCGCGCCGCGCCGATTTCCGCCCCATTGCTCTGGCAGCGCGGTTCTCGGCCCGGTTCGACGTCGAGGCAACGCGGGTAGAGAGCCACAACGTCCTGGGCAAGATCAGCGGTGCGAAACGGCCGGCCGAGACCATCTGGTTCGCCGGCCACTGGGACGCCTACGGCCTCGGCGCGCCCGACGCGCGCGGCAAGCGCGTGCGGCCGGGCGCGCTTGACGACGGGTCGGGGATTGCCGGCGTGGTCGAGCTTGCGCGCGCCTTCAAGGCGGGGCGGCGGCCCGACCGGACGCTCGTCTTCGCCGCCTGGACCGCGGAGGAGCGGGGCCTGCTCGGCGCCGAGCATTATGCCGACAATCCCCTCTTCCCGATGGAGACCGCGGTCGCCAACCTGACGCTCGACACGCTGCAGCCCAACGGCCCGGCGCGCGACGTGGTGCTGATCGGCCGCGGCCAGAGCGACCTCGAGGGGCGGCTCGGTGAGGCCGCCGGGAAGCAGCACCGCACCGTCACGCCCGACGCGCGGCCCGAGCGCGGCCTTTTCTACCGCGCGGACCATTTCGCCTTCGCCAAGCGCGGTGTGCCCGTGCTCCTGATCATGGCCCTCGGCGGCGGCGTGGACCTGGTGAACGGCGGGCGGGCGGCAGGCGACCGCTGGGTCAGCGAGTTCACCGCCAATTGCTACCACCAGACCTGCGACGAATGGCGGCCGGACTGGGACCTTCGCGGCGCGGCGCAGGACGTCGCCTTGCTCTACGCGATCGGGCGGGACCTGGCTTTCTCGACCGAATGGCCGCGCTGGAACCAGGCTTCCGAGTTCCGCGAGATCAGGGAGCGGACGGCTTCGGCACGCCGATGAGGTAGCGGCCGCTATTCTCGAACTCGGGCTTGACGCGCGAGACGGGGAGGCGGTCGTTGACGGGGGGCGGAGGGGGCTGCGTAGCGGGCAAGGATCCGAAGGAAGCCGCGGGCATCGAGAGCGTCAAAGCGAGCGGCGAGGTCGCAGCGCGCGAGGGGCGGCCGAGGCTGATCGGCAGGCGCGTCGCTATGATCGTGGCGGGAGAAGGTTCGCGGCCCGAATAAGGCTGGCGGAAGGCGGACGGCTGCCCCCACGCGCCCTGCATCCGGTAGAAGATGTGGTTGCCGATCACCGTCGCCTTGGCGAGCCGCCAGGCCCAGGCCGGCAGGACCTGGTGCGTATGGTAATGGGTGGCGAGGCCGACCGGGGCGAAGACCTTCCCGGCCAGCGCCTCCGCGGCGATTCGGCGGGCGCGGAGCCACATCTCGCCGGCGGGCTGCCAGGCCAGCGACCCGTCGCAGGTGAAGGTGAACTGGCAGCCGCCGCCGGCGCGCAGCGGCCCCTGATAGACGACGCCGCAGACGCTGCCCGGATAAGCCGGGCTTCGAACCCGGTTGAGGACCACCTGGGCGACGGCGCGCTGGCCCGCCTCGCTCTCCGAGCGCGCCTCGTAATAGACGGCTTCGGCGAGGCAGCGCAGCGAGCGCGCCTGATCCATCAGAGTCGCGCCGCGAAGCGCGAGCGGCGAGGCGCTCGGGTTGGGATCGGCGGAGAACGGGATGGAGGCGTTGATGCGGGAGGCCTCGGTCGGCGCGACATTCTCGAACTCGGTCGGCTCGGGAAGGGCGGGCGGCGCCAGCGTCGTCGTCGCTGGCGCTGCGGTGCCCGCCGCCTTCGCCGGCGCGATACCGCCGGCGTCGCTCGCCTGCTCGGCGTAGACCGGAACGCAGGACGCGGTGACGAGCAGCATGGACGCGCAGGCGAGTTCGCGGCCGCGCCAGCGCAACGCCTCGCCCAAAGCACTGGAAATGATCGAAAAAAGCAACGCCACCTGGGTTCCTCGCCGTCGTTCGGCAATGCGCCTAGCGTCAGATAGCTAATAATGTTGCGGCGATGCTGCCCCCCAAATTCCGCTGTACCGAAGCGGGACAGAGGTCCGGAAATCCTTAGCGGCGCCGCGCCGCGGTTTTTCTTCGGATCGGAAGCGGGGTGCGAAACGTTCCGGCGGTTCGATCCCCCCGTGAAGGCTGTCTGTATGCGTAAGATGTTGGCGTGCGTTTCGCTGGCGGCGCTCCTCGCCACCGGCTGCGATATGGTGGGCGGCAGCGGCGGGCAGGCCGGCCAGACGGTAAGGGTCGATCCGAAGGCGGTCGATCCCGCGCAGCTCAAGGCCGCGGTCACGGATCCCCGCGTCAAAGGCTTCTACGAGGCGCGCGGCTGGCAGCCAGTCTGGACCAGCGAGCGCGCCGAGGAGCTGACCGCCGCGATCGGCGACGCCACGCGCCACGCGATCGACAGCCGGCCTTTCCTCGAGCACTCCAAAAGCGGCGCGAACGCGGCCGAGCGCGAGGCCGGGCTGACTCTCGGCGCGATCGAATATGCCCAGTCCCTTGCGACCGGCGCCGTCGACCCGCGCAAGATTTTCGAAGTCTATACGGTGCCCATGCCGAAGGTGGACGTGACCGCGGGCCTCGCCCAGGCGGCCGAGAAGGGCGGCATCGCGCAATGGTTCGCCGGCCTCGCGCCCCAGGACGCCGAATATAAGGCGCTGTCCGACGCCTATCTCGCCTACCGCCAGAAAGCGGCGAGGGAGCAACAGGCCGCGATCACGGTCGGCGACCAGATCGAGCCCGGCAAGTCCGATCCGCGCGTCGCGCAGATCCGCGAGGGCCTGAAGGCCAACGGCTATCTCCCGGCCGATCCGCCGCAGGGCGCGGCCGATGCCAAGGGCAAGGCGTCGGCCAAATCCGCTGTGGCGCCGAGCACGCGCTACACGCCGGACATGGTCGCGGCGATCAAGCGGGTCCAGGCCGATTACGGGATCGAGCCGGACGGAGTCATCGGCAACGGCACGCTGGAGGCGCTCAACACCGGCGCGAAGGACCGGGCGCGCATCCTCGCCGTCAACCTCGAGCGGCGCCGCTGGCTGTCCCGCACGCTCCCGGAGACCCGGATCGACGTCAATACGGCCGCCGCCGAGCTAACCTACTGGCGCGACGGTGCCGCGGTCGATCGCCGGCGCGTCGTCGTCGGCCAGCCCGAATGGGAGACGCCCGAGCTCGGCTCGCCGATCGTCCGCCTGGTCGCGAACCCGCCCTGGACCGTGCCGGAATCGATCGCCAAGGAGGAAGTGCTGCCGAAGGGCCCGGCCTATATGGCCAAAGAGCATATCGTCATGAAGAACGGCCGCCTGGTCCAGGAGCCCGGCCCCAAATCGGCGCTCGGCCTCGTCAAGTTCGACATGACCAATGACGAGCAGATCTATCTTCACGACACGCCCGCCAAGGCGCTGTTCGCCGCCTCCGAGCGCCATTCGAGCCATGGCTGCGCCCGCGTCCAGGACGCGCTCGGCTTCGCCCGGCTGATCGCGCAGGACCAGGGCATAGTCGACCAGTTCGAGAAGGCGCTGGCCACCGGCAAGGAAGGCGGGATCGAACTCAAGCGGAAGATCCCGGTCCGCCTCATGTATCACAGCGCCTATCTCGACGGCGGACGCGTCGTTTTCCGCACCGATCCCTATGGCTGGGACGACAAGCTCGCCGCCGCGCTCGGCCTCGGCGGCCAGGTCCGCCAGCGGGTCGCAAAGCACGTCGCCGACGTCGGACCCTAAGTCGGCCTAGCTCAGCGCGCAGGGCGTTCGTCGGCGCGTGGACGCGCTTGGTCGAACGCGCGCGCGTTTGGCAGAAGCGTTACGGCGCCGTGTCGAACCGGGCGCGCGCCCTTCCCTCTCCCCGGCTACCTGGAAGCTGCGACGCGGAGTTCTCCCCTTCCTCATCCCGAGGGGCGGGCCCCGCGCCGCAACCCAAGGTTCCCAGAAAAGGATGAAGGCCATGTTCAAGCGCAACCTCGCCGCGCTCGCCGCCGCCGCCGTCACTGCGGCCGGCATCGCGATTGCAACTCCGGCTTCCGCCGAGCCCTCCGAGGATTCCGTCGCGGTCAGCTACGGCGACCTAGACCTTTCCACGGCCAACGGCTCGGCCCGGTTCGACCGCCGCGTCCGCAACGCCGCCCGGACGCTGTGCGGATGGAACCAGCTCCAGCCGATCGACATGCAGCGCCAGGTCAGCGCCTGCCAGGAGGCCGCGATCGCCAACGCCAAGGCCGACGCGCGCGTCGCGATGGCGAAGAACGGCGGCCCCTTCCGCCTCGCGCTTCGCGCCGACTGAGCGGCGCGATCGCCGCGACCGGGGCTCGCCTGGCGTCCGCTTCCCCCTTTAGCGGCGCCCGGCGAGCCCTTTCGCGTTGTGGAGATAGAGGCGGCCGACCTTTTGCTCCACGCCGTCGCCGAGGCGGGCCCACCAGCGCCCGCTCTCGTCGCGCCTGAGACCGGCGACGAAGTCGCGGCGGACGATCGCGGAGCGATGCAGGCGGACGAACTTCGCCGGATCCAGCTCCGCCTCCAGTCTCCCGATCGTCTGGTTGATCAGCCAGCTCCTCGTACCGACGTGGAGCCGCATGTAATCGCGCTCTGCGCTGACCCGGTCGATATCGTCCGCCGACAGGCGCACTAGCCCGCGCGCTTCGGAAACCCAGAATTCCTCGACATAAGGCGACGCGCCGCCGCCGGGAGGCTCCCCGGCTCCGCCCGCGATCCGCTCGCGCGCGCGCTCGATGGCGCGCTCGAGCCGCTCGGCGGCGACCGGTTTCATGACGTAATCGACCGCCGCCACATCGAACGCCGCGACCGCGAACGTAGCGAAGGCGGTGACGAAGATCACTACGGGCGGCTTCTCCGCCTTGCCCAGCGCGCGGGCGACGTCGATCCCGTCCATGCCCGGCATCGCGATATCGAGGAGGACGACCTCCGGCGCCACCGCCTCGACGAGGCGCAGCGCCGCCGCTCCCTCCGAGGCCGTGCCGGCAAGCGCGGTCCCCTCGATCCGGGCGAGCAGCAGTTGCAGCCGCTCGATGGCGAGCGGCTCGTCGTCGACGATCAGGATTCGAAGCGGCTCAGTCATCGCTCTCCGGCAGGGCCACATCGCCCAGGACGGGCAAAGCGAGGGTGACGCGCCAGCCGCCACCCGGCAACGGGCCATGGTCGCATTCCGCCTCGCTCCCGTAGCGGGCGGCGAGCCGTTCGCAGACGTTGGCGAGGCCGACGCCCATGCCGTCCGCATCCCCAGGCGCGGGCGGGCCGCGGTCGTTCTCGACGGTCAGGACCAGCCGGCCCTCCTCCTCGCGCGCGGCGATCAGCAGGTTCACCGGCTCCGGCGTGCGGGCGACGCCGTGGTTGATCGCATTCTCGACCAGGGGCTGGAGGATCAGCGGCGGCACGTTCGCGAGGGCGAGCGCGCCCGGAACGTCGATCTCGACCTTGAGCCGGTTGGGGAAACGCACCTTCTCTATCTCCAGGTAGAGCTTCTGGAATTCGATCTCCTGCGAGAGCGGCACGTCGTCGCTGGGGTCGAGGGTGAGCGAGGAACGGAAGAAGGTGGAGAGGTTGACGATCATCGCCTCCGCCTCGGTTTCGCGGCGCGCCATGACCAGCGAGGAAAGCGAGTTCAACGTGTTGAACAGGAAGTGCGGATTGACCTGGTAGCGCAGCGCGCGAAGCTGGGCCTGGTGGGCGTCGCGCTCGGCTCTGGATGCGCGCCGCTCGGCGGCGCGGAGTCGCACCGCGGAGCTCATCGCGATGTAGAAGCTCGCCCAGGCGGCGAAGAAAAAATACCATGTGACCAGCCCGTCGGCGATCAGCCGGACGGTCCGCCGCTGCTGTGCGCGCTCCATCTTCGCCGCCATCTGAGGAGTGATTCGCTTGACGGGAATCTCTTCGGTGGGGGCTGTTTGCGCCGCCACGGGCCCGCCGCGCACGATCGTTCGCTCGACCAGGGGCTGCTGGATTGCGAAGGCGAGGTTGAAGGTGGAGAAGATCGCGGCGGCGGGAACGCAGGCGATCGCGGCGGCTATGATCTGGATGCGGACGCTCTCCCGCGCCGCCCGGCTCAGCACGAGATAGAGAAGGAAGGTGAGGAGGATCCCGACGAGGCATCCCGCCGCGCGCAGACCGAGCCAGTGGAAGCCCTCGTCGATCAGCCAGGTCCTGACCACGATGGTCGCGAAATAGAACAGCCAGAAGCCGCCGATCGAGGCGGCCGCGAGTGGCAGGTCCGGCAGGCGCCGGTGCGGGCGATAGTCGGTGAAGCTCTCCATCCGCCCCCTTCTTACCCGCTGTTGCTCGATTTCCCGCGCCCGCGCGCGTCGTTCGCAGAAGCGGCGGGAACGTTCGTCGAAAAAGGTCCCGGTTTCAGTCGGGCTGAACGCTGATCGAGTAGCGCAGCATCGTCCGGGACATGATCTCGCCTCGCGCCCCGGGAAGCGCCACCGCCGCCTCGTGCATCGCGGCGGCGCCGCGGCAGAGGTGGTCGTCGGACGCCGCCGCCCTCACTGCCTTGTCGATGAGCATGTTGCGGACCGGAACCGCCGGCTCGATCTTCGCGATCGCGTCCATCCAGGCGAGAAAATCCTCCTTGGTGGGGGACGGCGGAGCGGATTTGGCCCCCGCCCCGGCCTTCGCCGCGGCGACCAGGGCCGCGCCGAATTCGTCGAGACCCGGGGGCGGGGCGCTGGCCAGCGCTTCCGGTCCGAAGAAGCCGCGGTCGCCGATGATTGCGCAGGCCTTGACGTCCTGCCTGCCGAGCGACCGGAGCAAGGCGCCCTGCCGCGCTTCCAGCGCGACGATCGAAGGCCCGGGCGCGGCCAGGATCTCGTCGACGTGCGCTCGAAGGAAGCGGTCGATCGCCTCATAGGCGATGCGCCGGCCTTCCTCCGGCGTCTTGCCGCCGAGCTGGGCGGCGAGAGTCGCATGGCCGGCCGGGAAATCCCGCCGAAGCGCCTCCAGAGCGCCGGTGGGGACCTGGGCGGCCGCCGGAGCCATGGCGAAGGCGGCGAACAGAAGGGCGGCGAGGATACGCATCGCGAAAGCTTTCATCTCGAGGGCGGCAGCGGACCTAATCGACGAGGATCTCACCGGTCATTCCGAAGGTCTTGTGGAAGAGGTGGCCGCATTTCAGCGGATAGCGGCCGGCCTTGGGCACGATGGCGATGTCCGCGCTCTTGTGGCCGCCCAGCTCGACGCTTCCGCCCGGGACGCCCTTCGGATTGCGCAGTCGCGCGGCGGCGAAGAAGGCGGGCGCGGTGAAATCGTGACCGCCCGAAGCCTTGTTGACGAGGTGAAGGACGACCGGCTGGCCGGCGCGCAGATGGATCGTCTTGGGCGAGAAAGCGAAATTGCTGAGCGCGACCTCCACCCGGCGGGCATGGCCCCAGTCGGGCGACTGCGCGGCCGCCGGCGCCGCGGCCAGAACGGCGAGAAGGGGGAGGCTATGGACGAGCTTCATGAACGGCTCCCTGGAGCAAATCCCCTGCCCGACCCCTCTAGCAGAGCGTCCGGCCGAGCGCCACGTCAGGCTTCGACCACGACCTCGCTCCGCAGCGAATTGGCGATGAAGCAGCGCTCGTGGGCCTCGTCGTGCAGCCGCTTCAGCGTCGCGGCATCCGGCACGGCTCCGGCGAAGCCGATCCTGGGACGGAGGACGATTCGCGTGACGGCCATCCGGCCGCGCTCGTCGCGGCCCAAGGCGCCTTCAGCATCGTCTTCGTAGCTGGCCACGTCGAACCCGGCGTCGCGGGCGACGTGGAGGAACCAGAGCAGGTGGCAGGAGGAAACCGAGGCGACGAGCGCTTCCTCGGGATCGACGCCCGCCGCGTCGGACATCGGCTCGGGCACCACGGCCGGCGAGCTCGAGGCGCGGACCTCCGCGCCGCCGTCGAAGCGCCAGAGATGGGCGCGGCTGTAGCGATTCTCGCGGAAGCCGCCGTCCGAGCGCCACTCCACCCTGACGGCGTGGCGGCTCATCAGGCGGCGCGCTCCAGGAAGGCGCGCTCGCGCTCGATCCAGCAGGAGAAGCTCGGCCGGCCGAGCATCCTCTCTACGTAGGCCCTGGTCCTCGGATGGCGGGCGGCATCGACGGTGACGTTCATGTAGCTCAAATTGGCGAAAGGGCTGGCGACGGCGATGTCGGCGAGGGTGAGCCCGTTCCCGACCAGGAAGCCTTCCTCCGGCGCGACGGTCTCGAGATAGTCGAGGATCGGCGGCAGCTCCTCGCGCTCGGCCTTGTCGGCCACGTCGAGGTCGCCGGGCCGGCCGAGGAAGCGCGGCGCGACGACGCGGTTGAAGAACATCTTGGCGCCGCAGCCCATCAGCAGGGTGTCGGCGAATTCGTCGAACCAGATCGTCCGGCCCCGGGCCTCGGCGTCCGCCGGGATCAGCGCGGGCTCGGGATGCTTCGCCTCGAGATAATGGACGATCGCGGAGGAATCGGCGAGGCCGAAGTCGCCGTCGCGGAAGGCGGGGATCTTGCGGAACGGGCTGGCGCCGAGGAAGTCCGGATCGTCGGCGCCGAGGCCGAGCGGCTTGTGCTCGAGCTCGATCCCCTTCTCGGCGCCGAAGACGAGAACCTTGCGCACGAACGGCGACATGGACGAGCCGTAGACGATCATGGCTGCTTCCTTTTCGTCGGTTTCATCTCGAAACTAATTAGGCGCCCTGCTCAAGGCAAGCCGAAGCGCAGGCCCAGCCAGAGCGTGCGCGGCGTCGCCCGCTCGCGCGTGCCGTCGGAGGCGATGCCGGCGAGGATGCGCGCGCCGGTGGCATTCTCGACCCGAGCCTCGAGCGCGAGCGACTTCCCGACCGGGAACGAGGCGGACGCGTCGAGGCTGAGCGCGGCCGGCAGGCGCTGGCGGTTGAGATCGTCCTCGAACTGCGCCCCCGTGTAGCGCGCGGCGAGCGAGGCACGGCGGCCGTCGCCCGCCCAGTCTAATCCGGCCGAAGCCGCGAGCCGCGGCGTCTGGGCCGGGCGCAGGCCGTTCAGCGGAGCGGCGACGCCTTCGGCCACCACCTCGGCGGCGACGAGCGACGCACCGGCCCAAAGGCGCCAGGGCCCCTGCTCGAAGCCGGCGTCCACCTCGATACCGCGCGCCGCGATAGCCTCGAGATTCTCGCGACGGCGATATTCGCCGCCGGCCGTGACGAAGCCCACGCCCGGGAAGGTGCCGGGGCCGTGGCCGAGCGTGACGTTGGCGATCGCGCCGGCAAGGCGGTTGTCGAAGATCGTGGCGCCGAGCTTCGCGCCCGCGGCGGGCCGCCAGTCGACGCCGAGCTCGACGCCGCGCAGCCGCTCCGGCGCGAGGGCCGCATTCGCCGCCGTAGCGTCCGGCCCGACGCGGAACGGGCGGTAGAGCTCGTTCAGCGTCGGCAGCCGCCAGCCGAGATAAGCGGCGCCGCGGAGCGTCAGCGCCTCGCCGCGGCGCCAGGCGAAGGCCGCGCGTCCCGTCGGCTCCCACCCGTCGCGATCCGGGAAGAGGCTGTTCGTAAGGACGGCGCCGCCGGCGAGGACGCGCTCCTGGAGCCGGCCGTCGGCGATGGTCCAGCGGTCGAGCCTGGCGCCGCCGGTGAGGGTCACAGGCCCGCCAGTCCAGCTCGCCTCCGCGAAAATCCCGGCCGTGCCGGATCGGCCCCCTGCCGCTCGCCCGCGGGTAGCGGTGCCGGCGACGAAGGCGAAAAGCTCCCGGCTCTCGCCCTCGGTCAGGCGCCAGTCGCCTCCCAGCCGAACGGTGGCGCGGCGGCCGAGCCTCGGCCGCAGCTCCCCCCTCATGCCGAGGCCGGTCGAGGGCACGCCATATTGTTCGGAGGTGCGGTTCACGCTCGCGCGGCCCGCGCCGACGGCTGCGAAGCTGTTGTAGAAATCCCGGATCTGGACATAAGCGAGCGCGCTCCAGCGGCGGCCGACGAGGCGTACCGACGCGTCCGCCCCTCGCGTGCGGATCGCGGAGAAGGCCGAGCCACGCTCGCGCGCGTCGGAAAAGGCGAGGAGATTCCCCTGCACCTCCGTGCCGGAGGAGACGGCCCCCACACCGCGGACGGCGAGGCTCGCCTGGCGATAGGGGGCCGGCCTGTCGACGGCCCCCCGATCCTCGGCGAGGATCGGCGTGAAGCCGTCGCCCTGCGCGAAAGCGGCCGAGGCCGAGAGGAAGCCCTCGCCGAGCGCGAGGCCGAACCCTGCATGCGCATCGACGGAATCGCGGCTGCCATAAGCCAGGCGAGCGCGGATCCCGCGCAGGCCCGCGGGGATGGCGCTCGAAAGCTCGATCGTCCCCGCTAGCGCTCCGGGCCCGGCCCCGCCGCTGCCGCCGCCGCGCGTCACCCGCGCTTCGCCGAGCCGTTCCGGGTCGAAAGCGGGCCAGCTGATCCAGCCGCCGAACGGGTCGGTCTGGGGCACGCCGTCGAGGATGAGGAGGACGCGGCTCGAGGCATTGCCGCCGAGCGCGCGCAAAGTGGCGCCCTGGCTGGTCGGATTGGCCGAGCGCGCGTCCGAGCGGCGGAAGAGCTGGAAGCCGGGGACCTCGCGGAGGATTTCCTCGAGGCGCCCCGAGGCGGAGCCTGCCAGCCGCTGGCGGTCGAGGACGACGACGTCGAGCGCCTCCTCGCCCGCCGCGCGGTCGAGCCCGCGGCCGGTGACGATGATGTCGGGATTGGCAGCCGGAGCTGGCGCGGCGGCCAGCATCAGGTAGAGAAAGGGCGCCGCCATTGCGGCGGTGTAGCCGCCCCTCCCCCGCAAGGGGAGAGGGGACGAACTCATTACCTGGAGGCGAAGCGGCGGCGGCCGTGGTTGCGGGCCTCGCCGTGCGGGCGGGAAGGCTGCGGCCGGTAGCGCTTTGCCGGCGGGCGATGGCCGCGCGGACGCTCCTCGCGGGCTTCCGGGACGTGCACGGGCGACGCCGCCCGCTCGGACTTGATCCGCGCCGCTTCGGCGGTGAAGCCGGCGGGCAGCGGGACCGGGGTCACGGGTTGCTTGGTGAGCCGCTCGATGCCCTTCAGATAGGCGCGCTCGTCCTCGGCGCAGAACGACACGGCGACGCCCGTGGCGCCGGCACGCGCGGTGCGGCCGATGCGGTGGACATATTGCTCCGCGACGTTGGGCAGATCGAAATTGATCACGTGACTGACGCCGGAGACGTCGATGCCGCGCGCGGCGATGTCGGTGGCGATCAGGATCTTGACGCGGCCGGCCTTGAACTCGGCCAGAGCGCGCTCGCGCTGCGGCTGGCTCTTGTTGCCGTGGATGGCGTTGGCAGGGATGCCCGTCTGGGCGAGCTGCTTCACGATCCGGTCGGCGCCGTGCTTGGTGCGCGAGAAGATCAGGACGCGCTCCATCGAGCCCCCCCTCTTACCTGGAGACGGCGCGCCGAAGCCGACGCGCAGCATCATCGTCAACAATGCCGGCTTCTCGGCCTGGTTTACGAAGGTGACGAACTGCTCGACCCGCTCGACCGTCGAGGCGACGGGCGTCACCGCCACCTGGCTCGGATCGGTCAGGAACTTGTCGGCGAGCTCGCGGATCGCCTTGGGCATGGTCGCCGAGAAGAACAGGCTCTGGCGCTGTTGCGGCAGGAACCGCACGATCTTCTTCAAATCGTGGATGAAGCCGAGGTCGAGCATCTGGTCGGCCTCGTCGAGGACGAGGATCTCGACCTGGCGAAGGTCGAGCGCACGCTGCTCGACGAGGTCGAGGAGGCGACCCGGCGTGGCGACGAGCACGTCGACTCCGCGCGAGATGTCCTGGCGGTTCTTGTGAATCGAGGTGCCGCCGAAGACGGTGGCGACGCTGATGTGGCTGAAGCGGCCGTAGGCGCGTGCGCTCTCGGCGATCTGCGAGGCGAGCTCGCGGGTCGGGGCGAGGACGAGCATTCGGCAGGCGCCGCGCTGCGGGCGCTTGGCCGACGCGGCGAGCCGGTCGATCGACGGAAGCATGAAGGCCGCCGTCTTGCCGGTGCCGGTCTGGGCGATGCCGAGCAGGTCCCGGCCCTGGAGGAGGATCGGGATGGCCTGCTTCTGGATCGGGGTGCAGACGCTATATTCCTTGAGCGCGAGCGCCTGGAGGACGGGCTGCGAGAGCCCGAGTTGTTCGAAAGACATGTTGACTCACTTCAATATGCGGCGTCGGCGCGCAGCCCGAAGGCGCGCGCAAAGGCGGCGGGTTTGGGACCCGAAAAGCATGGCCTCGCGGGAACCCTGATTGCCGACCCGCGTGAAAGGGGAAGACTTGGGAATGACCGAAGCGGAGCCGGGCCTCAATGAGGCCGTTCACGCTGCGTGACGCTTCGATGGGGCGCATATGGGCCGGGAGCCTTAACAAATCAACCCGCAGCGGTTCGGAGCGAGCAAAGGGCCGCCGCTTCACCGGGCGTTCAGGGCCCGACAGCCGAGGTTCATCCTGGAGGGACGAGGCGTGGCGGGAACGCCGTCGACGCGTGGCCCGCGGGGCGGAACGGGGGGTGCCTCCCCCCGTTGAGTCCTTCGCAATCCCGTCAGGAGCTCTGTCATGCGTAAGCTTATCCTTCTCGCCGGCGTCGCCGCCCTCGCGGCCGCCGTTCCCGCCTCCGCCGACAAGGGCGGCAAAGGCGGCGGTCATGGCGGCGGCCACGGCGCGCCCGCGGCGGAACATGGCGGCGGCAAGGGCCACGGACCGGATATGCATGGGGGCAAGCCGGATAAGGCCGAGCGCCATGTCAGCGCCGGCCACGGCCCAAGCTTCCACGCCGCCAAGCCCGCGAAGATCGAGCGCCAGGCCCTGCGCAGGGAGTTCAAGCACGAGGACCGGGCGCTGCGCCGTCTCGACGAACGCCGCTTCGACGACCGCGGCTTCGAGGAGCGCCGCTTCGACGAGGCGACCCGCCTCGCCGGCGCCGGCTGCCCTCCGGGCCTCGCCAAGAAGCATAATGGCTGCCTGCCCCCGGGTCAGGCCAAGAAGCGCCTGGCGCTCGGTTCGCACATCGAGCGGAGCTGGTTCGACGGATCGAGCCTGCCCCGCGCCTATCGCGGCTTCTATGCGGACAACGACGCTTATTCCTATCGCTACGACGACAACGGCTACATCTACCGCGTCGACAATAGATCGAGCCTGATCAGCGGCATCATTCCTTTGCTCGGCGGCGGCTTCAACGTCGGCCAGCCGCTGCCGGCCGGCTACGACGCCTACAACGTCCCCTACCAGTATCGCGACCTCTACCGCGACAATGACGACCGGCTCTACCGCTACGGGGACAACGCCATTTACGGCGTCGATCCGCAGACCGGCATCGTCGAGAGCATCGTCGCTTTGCTCGCCGGGAACATGAACGTCGGCCAGCAGCTCCCAACCGGCTACGACGCCTACAATTTGCCCTACGATTATCGCGACGATTATGTGGACAATGACGACTATCTCTATCGCTACGCCGACGGGAACATCTACCAGGTCGACGCGAAGACGCAGATCATCCAGGCGATCGTCGACATGATCGCCTGACGAAAGGACGCTGAGATGAGGAAGATCGCCATTCTGGCCATGGCGCTGGCCGCGGCGGCCTGCGGATCGCCCGACAACGGGGGCAATGGGTCGAACGGGGCCACGTCGCAGTCCAAAGCGGGCAAGGGGGAGCAGGCCAAGGCGAACCTCCTCCAGGCGCTGGCGGGCTCGGCGGACCATAAGGTGCTCGCCAATGCCATCCAGGCCGCCGGCCTCAACGAGACGCTGTCGGGCGCCCAGCCCTACACCTTGTTCGGCCCCACCGACGCCGCCTTCCAGAAGGCCGGCGGCGCGAACGCCCTTCTCGCGCCCGACGCGAAAGGGGAGCTGGTCGCGCTCCTGACCGCCCATATCGTGCCCGGCATCGTCACCGGCGAGGACCTGGAGCGCGCGATCGAGCGCGGCAAGGGCAAAGCGCAGCTCGCGACCATGGCCGGCGGCACGTTGAGCTTCGCGAGGGACGGAGACGCGATCGTCGTCACGGACGCGAAGGGCGGCCAGGCGCGGGTCGACGGCGAGGACCTCGACGCCTCGAACGGCGTCGTCCACAGCCTCGACGGCGTGCTCAGCGGCCGCTGAGGCGCCTGCACCGGATCTGCACCGGCTGAGCGCGCGAAGCTGAAGCGGGCGCGATCCGCGCTCCACTCCCCACCGCTAGGGGCTCTTCCGCACCTCGAGGGAGAGCTTCATGGAGATCGCCGCCCCCGCCTTCCCGGCCGTCCGGCTCGGCCGACGCTACAGCTTCGCGCAGAAGCTGATCCTCGGGACGCTGCTGGTCACGCTCGCCGACCATCTCTTCTTCTTCCAGCGGCTCGGCGCGACCCTTGGCATCTTCGCCGCCGCGCTGACCGGCGCAATTCTTGTCGCCACGCCGGCGATCGGACGGAGCCGGGACGGCCTGGTCGCGGCGGCCTTGGCCCTGCTCTACGCGCTGCTGCTCGCCGACGATCCCTCCGTCCTCGCCCTCGCTCTGTTCGCTTTGGCAGCGACGCTGGCGGCGCTGCTCCCCCGGACGCGCGGCTTCGACGACGGCTGGCGCTGGGCGAAACGGCTGCTCCTCCACGCTTTCTTCTCGGCCCTCGCGCCGTTCATGGACTGGGCGCGCCTGCGTCAGGCGCGGCGGCGGCGTGGCCCGGCGCGGTTGGGCCGGCTGATCCCCGTCCTCATACTGCCGATCGTCGGCAGCCTCGTCTTCCTTGCTCTCTTCAGCGCGGCCAACCCGCTCATCGAGAGCGCTTTTTCGCGGATCGACCTCGCGATCCTGCTCGGTCGGTTCTCGGTCGTCCGGCTCCTCTTCTGGTTCGTCATGGTCCTTGCGGTGTGGAGCCTGCTCCGGCCCGCCCACGCGCTGATCGCGCCGCGCCGGTTCCGCACGCCGGCCCCCGCCCTCCCCGGCGCGGGCGCCACCTCGATCGCCCTCTCTTTGCTGGCCTTCAACGCGGTGTTCGCGCTGCAGAACGGGCTCGACATCGCCTTCCTGTGGAGCGGCGCGCCGCTCCCGGCCGGGATGACGCTCGCCGAATATGCCCATCGCGGCGCCTATCCGCTGATCGCCACCGCGCTGCTCGCCGCCTTGTTCGTGCTGGTCGCGCTGCGGCCCGGATCGGAGACGGCGAGGAGCGCGCCGATCCGCCGGCTCGTCTATTTGTGGATCGGGCAGAACATCTTCCTCGTCGCCTCGACGATGCTTCGCACCGCGGACTATGTCGAAGCTTACTCGCTGACCCGCCTCAGGATCGCGGCGCTCGCCTGGATGGCGCTGGTGGCCGTCGGCCTCGCCTTGATCTGCGTCCGGATCTGGCGCGAGAAGAGCGGCGCCTGGCTGATCAACGCCAATCTCGCCGCCGCCCTGCTCGTCCTCACCGCCGGCTCCACCGTCGACCTCGGCGCCGTCGCGGCCGCATGGAACGTCCGCCATGCGCGCGAGGCGGGCGGACGCGGCGCGGGCCTCGATTATTGCTACCTCTGGATCCTGCGATCCTCCGCGCTGCTGCCGCTCGTCGAGCTGGAGAGCCGGCCGCTGCCGCCGCCCGTCCGCGCGCGGCTGAGCTGGCTGCGCAACGTCGCGATGGACCGGCTCGAGACGAGCCAGGGCGACTGGCACGGCTGGACCTTCCGCGGCGCCCGGCGCCTTCGCGAGGCGAACCGGCTGGTCGCCGCGCGCCGTCTCCCCCGCGTCCACGGCGATCTTCGCCCCTGCGGCTTTGACACCGCGCCCCGGGGGATGTGACATGTATGCGATGAGCCACAAGATCCTCCTCGTCGACGACGATCCGCACATCCGCCAGCTGCTCGTCTTCGCGCTCGGCAAGGCCGGGATGCAGACGGTGGAAGCCGGCGACGGCGAGGCGGCGCTGAAGGAAGTCGAGCGCGAGCGCCCCGACCTCGTCGTCCTCGACATCAACATGCCGCGGATGGACGGGCTCGAAGTGTGCCGGAGGCTGAGGGCGGAAGGCGATCTGCCCATCCTTTTCCTGTCCTCGAGGGACGACGAGATCGATCGGGTCCTCGGACTCGAGCTTGGCGGCGACGATTATGTCGTCAAGCCCTTCTCGCCACGTGAGGTGGTGGCGAGGGTCAGCGCGATCCTGAAGCGCGGTGGCCGCGCCCTCGCCGAGGCGGGAACGAAGGCGGCCGTGACGCACAACAAGCTGCGGCTCGATCCGGAGGCGTGGGAGGCGCGCTGGGACGGCGCCGAAGTGCCGGTCACGGTGACCGAGTTCCAGCTCCTTCTGCTTCTCGCCAGCCTCCCTTCCAAGGTCTTCAGCCGCGACGCGATCATCGACCGGCTGCACGGCCCCGGCTTCGCGATCACCGACCGGACGATCGACAGCCATATCCGCAACCTGCGCCACAAATTCGCCGCAGCGGGCGGCGAGGACCTGATCGAGACGCGGGCCGGCGTCGGCTACCGGATCGGCCGCTGCCTCGGCGGCGGCGCTTGATCGAGCCGTTCAAGGCCTTCGTGCGGCGGCACTGGCCGCCGATGCGCCTTCGCACCATCCTGTTCCTGACCCTGCTCGTGGTCGCCGCCCTGCCCGGCATCGGCGCCGTCTTCCTGCGCGTCTACGAGAATACCCTCGTCCAGCAGACCGAGGCGGAGCTGATCGCGCAGGGCGCGGTGCTTGCCGGAGCCTATCGCGCCGCCTGGCCCGAACCGTTCACCGATCCCCCGCAGGGACCGCCGAGGCCCGAGCGCCCGACCATCGACCTTCGCGCCATGCCGGTGCTTCCCGAGCAGCCCGACAGCCGGCCGTCGCGCTGGCCGCCGGACCCGCGCGCCGTCCAGGCGGCGGCGGCGCTGAGGCCGATCGTCGCCGACACCGTCCGCTCGACCCTCGCTGCGGTCCGGGTGATGGACGTCCACGGCACCGTCGTGATCGGTCGCGGCGACGTCGGCCGAAGCTACATGCATCTGCCCGAAGTCAACCCGGTGACGATAGGACAGACCCGGACGGTGCTTCGCGAGCGCGGCGACTATCGGCCGCGCTACGCGCTCGAATGGCTCAGTCGCGCGTCCAACATAAGGGTCCATTACGTCCGCCCCGTCGTCGCCGGCGGAGAGGTGGTGGGCGTGCTGATGCTGAGCCGAAGCCCGCGCGGCCTGTTCCTGGGCATCTACCAGGACCGCGGCAAGATCGCGCTGGGGGTCGGCCTCATTTTCCTGACCTTGCTGTTCCTCGCGGGCCTCCTGTCGCGCGGCATCGCGCGGCCGATCGAGGCGCTGAGCGAAGCCACGGAGGGCGTTGCGCGCGGCGCCCTCGCGGTCCCCGAGCCTCCCGCCACGGCGGCGATCGAGATCCGCACCCTCTACGTTAATTTCGCGGCCATGGCCGAGCGGATCGAGCGCCGATCGCGCTACCTTAAGGACTTCGCCGCGGCGGTCAGCCATGAGCTGAAGACTCCGATCGCCGGCATCAAGGGCGCGCTCGAACTGATCGCCGAGCATGCGACCATGACGGAGGAGGAGCGGCGCCGCTTCCTAGCCAACGCCTCGGCCGACGCCGATCGCCTCTCGCATTTGCTGAGCCGCTTGCTCGACCTCGCCCGCGCCGACATGGCGGTGCCGAGCGACGCCGTCTCGACCGATCTCGCCGGGCCGATCACGCGCGTCGCCGACGCCCACCGCCGCGACGGCTTCGAGGTGGAGGCAAGGCTAGGCGGCCTGGCCGCGGCCGCGCCCGCGGAGGTGGTCGAGGCGGTGGTCGAGACTCTGGTGGAGAACAGCCGCCAGGCCGGTGCGCGGCGGGTCGACATCGATGCCGTGGAGTCGGGAAAGAACGTCCGCCTAACCGTCCGCGACGACGGGCCGGGCGTCGCGCCCGCCGACCGCGAGCGAATCTTCGATCCCTTCCACACCTCGCGGCGCAGCGAAGGCGGCTCCGGCCTCGGCCTTTCGATCGCCCGCTCCCTGCTCGCCTCGTGCGGCGGCACGATCGCCAGCATCCGCGTGGACGAAGGCGCGTGCTTCGAGATCATGCTGCCGTCGGCAAGCCCGTCATTGCGAGGAGCGTAGCGACGAAGCGATCCAGAGCGGCTCAACTCGGTAGATTGCTTCGCTTCGCTCGCAATGACGGCGGGCTATTCGAACTCTAAAATGACCGCGTCGACGGCGAGGCTCTCGCCGGGCTTGGCCGCCACCGTCTTCACCGTCCCCGCTTTCTCGGCGCGGAGGATGTTCTCCATCTTCATCGCCTCGACGACGGCGAGCGGCTGGCCGGCCTCGACGCGGTCGCCCTCGTCCGCGTGGAGGGCGGCGAGGAGGCCCGGCATCGGACAAAGCAGATATTTGGAAAGGTCCGGCGACACCTTCTCGATCATGTAGCGGCTGAGGCTCGCGACGTGCGCAGGAAGGACGTCGGCCCTATGCGAGCGGCCGCGCGTCGTGAGGCGCCATTGTCTTCCGGCGCGTGCGACCTGCACCGTGCGCGAGCGGCCGTCGATCGTGCCTCGGAAGAGGGGCTGGCCGGGCTCCCAGCGGCCGATCACCTCGCGGCCTTCGCCTCCGTCCAGAGAGGCGAGGACGCCGCCTTCGAACCGCTCGAAGCGGATCGAGAAGTTCCGCTCCCCGAGCCGCACGATCCGTTCCTCGGCGGGCGCCACAGCCGTTCCCAGCTGGCCGCTGATCGCGCAGGCGCGCGCGTCCGTCTCCTTCGCGGCCAGCGCGGCGACCACGGCGAGATCCTCGACCAGGCAATCGTCCGCGGGGGCCCCGGCGAACCCTTCCGGATATTCCTCCGCGATGAAGCCGGTGGTCAGCCGGCCTTCCCGAAAGCGCGGATGCTGCATCAGCGCCGAGAGGAAATCGACATTGTGGCCGATCCCCTCGATCGCGAACCGGTCGAGCGCGTCGATTTGCCGGTCGATCGCCGCCTCGCGCGTCTCGCCCCAGGTGATGAGCTTCGCGATCATCGGGTCGTAGAACATCGACACTTCGCCGCCTTCGAAGACGCCGTCGTCGATGCGGGTGAGGCCCTGCTCGTCCCGCTCCTCGCGGGGGGGCTGATAGCGCACGAGCCGTCCCGTTGACGGCAGGAACCCCCGATAGGGGTCCTCGGCATAGACTCGGCTTTCGACCGCCCAACCGTTCAGCTTCACATCGTCCTGCCCGAACGGAAGCGGCTCGCCGGCGGCGACGCGGATCATCAGCTCGACCAAGTCCAGGCCGGTAACTTCCTCGGTGACCGGATGCTCGACCTGGAGGCGCGTGTTCATCTCGAGGAAGTAGAAGCTGCGATCGGCGCCGGCGATGAACTCGACCGTGCCCGCCGAGAAATAGCCGACCGCCTTCGCCAGCGCGACGGCCTGCTCGCCCATCGCCTTGCGCATCTCGGGAGTGACGAACGGCGAGGGCGCTTCCTCGACCACCTTCTGGTGGCGGCGCTGAACCGAGCATTCGCGCTCGCCGAGATAGAGGAGCTTGCCGGCCTTGTCGCCGATCAGCTGGATCTCGACGTGGCGCGGATTTTCGACGAACTTCTCGATGAAGACGCGGTCGTCGCCGAAGCTGGCAAGGCCCTCGCGCTTGGTCGCGTCGAAGCCTTCGCGAACCTCGGTTTCGGAATAAGCGAGCCGCATCCCCTTGCCGCCGCCGCCCGCCGAGGCTTTCATCATCACCGGATAGCCGATCTCCGCGGCGATCCGCACGGCGTGCTCGGTATCGTCGATCTCGCCGACGAAGCCCGGGACGATGCTCACGCCGGCCTCGCGAGCCAGCTTCTTGGACTCGATCTTGTCGCCCATCGCCGCGATCGCGCGCGGCGGCGGCCCGATGAAGGCGATCCCCGCTTCCTCCAGCGCCCGCGCGAAGCTCTCGCGCTCCGAGAGGAAGCCGTAGCCCGGATGCACCGCCTCGGCGCCGGTCTCCTTGCAGGCGGCGATGATGAGATCGGCGTTGAGATAGGATTCCGAAGCCGGCGGCGGCCCCAGCCGCACCGACTGGTCGGCCATCCGAACGTGCGGCGCCCGCGCATCCGCGTCCGAATAGACCGCCACCGTCGCGATCCCCATCTTCCGCGCGGTGCGCATGACGCGGCAGGCGATCTCGCCGCGATTGGCGATCAGGATCTTAGAGAACATGCACCACGTCACCCTGAACTTGTTTCAGGGTCCATCTATCCACCGGCGAGGCGCATGGCGAGTTGGATGCTGAAACAAGTTCAGCATGACGTGTGGAGTCCATCACTCCGCAGCCTCTTCCAACGGCGGCATGTTGTGGCCCAGGAGCTTCAGCACCTCGCCCGCCGCGGCGACCAGATTCGTGCCGGGCCCGAAGATCGCCTGGACGCCGGCTTCGCGCAGCATGTCGTAGTCGCGGGCGGGAATGACGCCGCCGACGACGACCTTGATGTCGGGGCGGCCGAGGTCGCGCAAATGGCCGATCAGCTCCGGAACGAGCGTCTTGTGGCCGGCGGCGAGGCTGGACGCGCCGACGACGTCGACGTCCTTGTCGACCGCCAGCCGCGCGGTCTCCTCGGGCGTTTGGAAGAGCGGTCCGGCCACCACCTCGAAGCCGAGGTCCGCGAAAGCGGACGAGACGAGGTTGGCGCCGCGATCGTGGCCGTCCTGGCCCATCTTGGCGACGAGCAGCCGCGGCTTGCGGCCGAGGCGCCGCCCGATGGCCTCTACGCCCTCGCCCGCCCGGGCCCACCGCGGATCGCCTGCGTAGAAGCCGCCGTAAATCCCTTTCACCGGCTGGGGCACCGTGTCGTAGCGGCCCCAGGCTTCCTCGAGCGCATGGCTGATCTCGCCGAGCGTCGCGCGGGCGCGCGCCGCCTCGACGGACAGCGCGAGCAGGTTGGCATCGCCCTCAGCTCCCTGCCGCAGCGCGGCGAGCGCGGCCCTGCACCGGGCCTCGTCGCGGCCCGCGCGCACTTTCTCAAGCCGGGCGATCTGGCTCCCGCGTACCTTGGCGTTGTCGACCTCGAGGATGTCGATCTCGCCCTCGTCCTCGAGCCGGTAGCGGTTGACTCCGACGATCACCGTCTCGCCCCGATCGACCCGCGCAGCGCGCTCGGCGGAAGCTTCCTCGATGCGCCGCTTGGGGAGGCCGTCGCGCACCGCCGCGGTCATGCCGCCGACGCCTTCGACTTCCTCGATCAGCGCCCAGGCCTTGTCGGCCAGCTCCTTGGTCAGCGCCTCGACATAGTACGAGCCGCCGAGCGGATCGGCGACGTTGGGGATGCCGCTCTCCTCGGCGAGAATGAGCTGGGTGTTGCGGGCGATCCGCGCCGAGAAATCGGTCGGCAGCGCCATCGCCTCGTCGAAGCTGTTGGTGTGGAGCGACTGCGTGCCGCCGAGCACCGCCGCCATCGCCTCGATCGTCGTGCGCATGACGTTGTTCCACGGGTCGTGCTCGGTCAGCGACACGCCCGAGGTTTGGCAGTGCGTCCGCAGCATCAGCGACTTGGGGTTCCTCGCTCCGAAACCGGACATGATGCGATGCCAGAGCGTGCGCGCCGCGCGCAGCTTCGCGATCTCCATGAAGAAGTTCATGCCGATGCCGAAGAAGAAGCTGAGCCTCGGCGCGAAGGCGTCGACGTCGAGGCCCCTGGCCTTCGCCGCGCGGACATATTCCATCCCGTCGGCGAGCGTGAAGGCGAGCTCCTGCACCGCGGTCGCTCCCGCCTCGAGCATGTGGTAGCCGCTGATCGAGATCGAGTTGAAGCGCGGCATGTGCGCGGACGTATATTGGATGATGTCGGCGACGATCCGCATCGATGGCTCGGGTGGGTAGATATAGGTGTTGCGGACCGCGAACTCCTTCAGGATGTCGTTCTGGATGGTGCCCGAAAGCTGCGCCTGCGCGACGCCCTGCTCCTCCGCCGCGACGATGTAGAAGGCCAGGACCGGCAAAACCGCGCCGTTCATCGTCATCGACACGGACATGGTGCCCAGCGGAATCCCGTCGAAGAGGATCTTCATGTCCTCGAGCGTGTCGATCGCCACGCCCGCCTTGCCCACGTCGCCGGTCACGCGCGGATGGTCGCTGTCATAGCCGCGGTGCGTGGCGAGATCGAAGGCGACGCTCAGCCCCTTCTGCCCGGCGGCGAGGTTACGCCGGTAGAAGGCGTTCGATTCCTCTGCGGTCGAGAAGCCGGCATATTGCCGGATCGTCCACGGTCGGCCGGTGTACATCGAGGCGTAAGGGCCGCGCGTGTAGGGCGCGAAACCGGGCAGGCCCGGATCGATGCCCGCGGCGTCCTCGGCGGTATAGAGCGGGCGCACCTCGATCCCCTCGGGCGTCTGCCAGCCCAGCGCCTTGCCCTTCACCTCCTTCGAGGCGGCGGCGGCCCAATCGGCGCGGGTGGGTTTGTTGGTCACCCTTCCCTCTCGCGCAAGCGGGAGAGAGGTGGCTGTGCGTTCAATGCTCACCCTTCGGGCTCTCCATGATCTCGGTGAGAACGCCGCCCATGTCGCGGGGATGCACGAAGAAGATCGGCGTCCCGTGCGCGCCCATGCGCGGCTCGCCGAGGACGCGCGCCCCCTTCGCCTCGAACCAGGCCTTGGCCTCGTGAATGTCGGGCACCTCGAAGCAGAGGTGATGCTGCCCGCCGGCGGGATTCTTCGCGAGGAAGCCGTGGATCGGGCTTTCCTCGCCGAGCGGCTCGATGAGCTCGATCTGGCTGTTCGGCGCGTCGACGAAGCAGACCCGCACGCCCTGCGCGGGAAGGTCGAACGGCTCGCGGATCACCTC
>DATAIU010000024.1:0-2767 GCA_036262495.1 Allosphingosinicella sp. | reverse complement strand
TCCGCATCTTCGGGCGCGGCCTTCGTCTCGACGTGCCCGTGGAGGATCTGCCACCAGTCCGCCGCCTCGCCGACCGTCTTCAGGTTGGGCCGGAGCGCGAGCCAATCCGCCTCGGTCATCCCGGCGGGGACGCGGCTTTCGACCCTCTCGTAGTCGAGAAGGTGAACGACCTTCCCGTTCAGTTGCAATAATTCGTCCAGATCGAAGCGCGCGGGGGCCCTTCCGAACGTCGTGAAGTCGAATCCCTCCCGGAGGGGGGCCGCATCGGTTACCGGCTCGACCGAAAGCGACGTGCCGATGCGCGCCAACTTCGCCAACAAGGCGATCGGCTCGATTCCCGCCTCCCTCAGCATTGCTACGCTGAGGGAGCCGAGCCGCTTCGAGAGCTTGCCCTCCGAGCCGACCAGCAGCGCCGCGTGCGCGAAGGCGGGCGGCGCGGCCCCCAGCGCCTCGAACATCTGGAGCTGGAGGGCGGTGTTGGCGACATGATCCTCGCCGCGCACGACATGGGTAACGCCCATATCGATATCGTCGACGGCGCTCGGCAGCATGTAGAGCCAGCTTCCGTCCTCGCGCCGCACCACGGGGTCGGAGAGAAGGGCCGGGTCGAAATGCTGGGGCCCGCGGATCAGGTCGTCCCAGTCGATCGGCCGCTCATGATCGAGGCGGAAGCGCCAGTGCGGCCGCCGCCCCTCCGCCTCGAGCCGCGCGCGCTCCGCTTCGCTCAGCGCGAGGGAGGCTCGATCGTAAACCGGCGGCTTGCCGCGCGAGAGCTGGACCTTGCGCTTGAGATCCAGCTCCTGCGCGGTCTCGTACGCCGGATAGACCCGCCCCGCCTGGCGCACCCGCTCGAATGCCGCCTCGTAATGCGTGAAGCGTTCCGACTGGCGATGCTCCTCGTCCGGATCGAGGCCGAGCCAGCCGAGATCCTCACGGATTCCCTCCACGAATGCCTCGGTCGAGCGCTCACGGTCGGTGTCGTCGAGGCGGAGGATGAAGCGCCCGCTTTTCTTGCGCGCCCACAGCCAATTGTGGATCGCGGTGCGGATGTTGCCGACGTGCAGCCGGCCGGTCGGCGCCGGGGCGAAGCGGGTTACGACGGTCATCCCCGCGCGGTGTAGGCAAGGCCCCGCGCCCCGGCAACGGCCTTGCCTTCCGTCCTCCCCCGCTTATGGAAAGCCGGACTGCGCGAGGGACCCCCAGATGAAGCTGATGGCCGGCAATTCCAACCTGCCTCTGGTGCGCAGCATCGCCGCCTATCTCGAGCTGCCGGTCACCGAGGCGAGCGTCCGCCGCTTCGCCGACGAGGAAGTGTTCGTCGAGATCCACGAGAACGTTCGGGGCGAGGACGTGTTCGTCGTGCAGTCGACCTCTTACCCCGCGAACGACAATCTGATGGAGCTTCTGATCTGCATCGACGCGCTGCGCCGCGCCTCGGCGAAGCGGATCACCGCCGTGCTGCCCTATTTCGGCTATGCGCGGCAGGACCGCAAACCGGGGCCTCGCACGCCGATCTCGGCCAAGCTCGTCGCCAACCTGATCACGGTGGCCGGCGCCAACCGAGTCCTGTCGGTCGATCTCCATGCCGGCCAGATCCAGGGTTTCTTCGACATTCCCACCGACAATCTCTGGGCGGCGCCGGTGGTGTCCGCGGACATCCAGGCGCGCTTCTCGGGCCGCGCCATCACCGTCGTCTCGCCCGACGTCGGCGGCGTGGTGCGCGCGCGCGCCTTGGCCAAGCGCCTGGACAACGCGCCGCTCGCGATCGTCGACAAGCGACGCGAGAAACCGGGCGAGTCCGAAGTGATGAACATCATCGGCGAGGTCGACGGCCGCTTCTGCATCCTGATCGACGACATAGTCGATTCGGCCGGAACCCTGTGCAACGCCGCCGCGGCGCTTCGCGAATCGGGGGCGCAGGACGTGGTCGCCTATTGCAGCCACGGGGTGCTCTCCGGCGGCGCGGTGGCGCGGGTGGAGAATTCCGCCCTCACCGAGCTCGTCATCACCGACTCGATCCAGCCGAGCCCATCCGCCGCGGCGAGCGCCAGGGTCCGCACCCTGACGATCGCGCCGCTGCTCGGCGAAGCGATCAAGCGCATCGCGGACGAAAGCAGCGTCTCCAGCCTCTTCGATTGACGGCCCTCCCACTTGTCTCCGCAAGCGCAAGGCCCTATAGGCGCGCCTTCTTTCCAGCTTTGGAAGAACATGAACCGCCCGGCTCACAAGGGCTGCCGTGGCTGTTCTCAATCGTCCGCCCCTCGGGTGGCCAAGGAGACGAAAATGCCCAAACTGAAGACCAAGAGCGGCGTCAAGAAGCGCTTCAAGCTCACGGCGACCGGCAAGCTGAAGCACGGCGTCGCGGGCAAAAGGCACCGCCTGATCAGCCATAATGCCAAATATATCCGCCAGAACCGCGGCACCGAAGTCCTCGCCAAGGCCGATACGGCCCGGGTGAAGGTCTGGGCGCCCTACGGCCTGAACTAGGAGGTATTTGAGACATGGCACGCGTCAAACGCGGCGTGACGACGAAAGCGCGTCACAAGCGCATCCTGGAGCAGGCGAAGGGCTATTACGGCCGCCGCAAGAACACGATCCGCATCGCCCGCCAGGCCGTCGAGAAGGCCGGCCAATATGCCTATCGCGACCGCAAGGTGAAGAAGCGCAGCTTCCGCGCCCTTTGGATCCAGCGCATCAACGCGGCGGTCCGCGCCGAGGGCCTCACCTACGGCCAGTTCATGCACGGTCTGAAGCTCGCCGGAGTCGA
>DATAIU010000023.1:0-27547 GCA_036262495.1 Allosphingosinicella sp. | reverse complement strand
CGGCCGTAATCGAGCGCGCGGTCGGCGCGGAGGAAGATGCGGGGACCGCCCGGCTCCCGGGACGAGGAGGCGATGGCGGCGAGGCGCTGCGCGAGCTCGGCCGGGGCAACCGGCTGCTCGTCGACGAACAGCGCGCCTGCGCCGTCGAGCGAGATCTGCACGGGCTTCCGCTCCTGGTCGAGCGCGCCGGCCTTGGTGTCGGGAAGGTCGACCGGCACGCCCGCGACGAGCAGAGGCGCCGTCACCATGAAGATGATCAGGAGGACGAGCATGACGTCGACCATCGGCGTCACATTGATCTCCGCCATCGGCGAGCGCCGGGCGCGGCGGTTCGAGCCGAGGATGGGGCCCATGGCCATTTAAAATCCTCCCCCAGATTTCTGGGGGAGGGGGACCATGCGAAGCATGGTGGGCACGCCCCCCGTCATCCTTCCAGCTCCAGCTCGCGGCTCAAGGTGGCGTGGAAGCCGTCGGCGAAGCGCTGCAGGCGGGCTTCGAGACGGTTGATGCCGTAGCTCATGCGATTGTAGGCGATCACCGCCGGGATCGCGGCGAAGAGGCCGAGGGCGGTCGCGAACAAGGCCTCGGCGATGCCGGGGGCGACGACGGCGAGGCTGGTGTTGTTGGCGCCGGCAATGTCGCTGAAGCTGCGCATGATGCCCCAGACCGTTCCGAACAGTCCGACGAACGGCGCGACGGAGCCGACCGTTGCCAGGACGTTGAGCCGGGCGGCGAGCTTGTCGACCTCCTCGGTCAAAGCGGAATGCATGACCAAAGCGAGCCTGGAGCGCGCGCCTTCGCGGTCGATCGTCTTGCCGCCGGTCGAGCGCCGCCACTCGGCGATGCCGGCGCTCAGCACGCGCGCATTGGGCAGATCCTCCTGGCCTCGCGTCTCGTGGAAGCGGTCGAGATCGTCGGCCTTGCGGAAATCGGCCTCGAAGGCCCGCGAGGCGCGCGCGATCCGGCCGAGGCGGGCGGCATGGGCGACGATGATCGCCCAGGTCCAGATGCTGGCGAGGATCAGGCCGATCATCACCGCCTTCACGACGATGTCGGCCTGGAGGAACAGGGCGACGGGCGACATGGAGCTGCCCGTCATCGCCAAACTCGACACATTCACTCTTCCCCTTGCAGTCGCGCGAACGCCTCGAGCCATAAGCGCGGCTGGCGCCGGGGGCGGCCGTCCGGCGTCAGGAAGGCGGCCGTGACCCTGGCGTCGGCCAGAAGTTCATCCCCACGCATGACCCGCTGATGAATGACGACGCTCGCGGCGCGGACCGCCTCGATCTCGGTGACGACGACGAGGTCGTCGCCGAGCCTGGCGGGCGAGCGATATTTGATCCATGCCTCGGCGACCGCGTAGACGCCCTCGCCGCCCTCGAGCGCGCCGCGCTGGTCGACGCCGATCAGGCGCAGAAGGTCGGAGCGCGCCCGCTCGATGAAGCGCAGGTAATTGGCGTAATAGACGATGCCGGCGACGTCGGTGTCCTCGAAATAGACGCGGAGCGGAAAGAGGTGCGCGCTCCCCCGCATCACGCCGTCCGCCGGCCGGACCTCGTCGCCGCTCATGCCCCGGCTCTACCGGGGGGCGATTCCGGGCGGCAAGCGCAAAGCGCGTGCCGCCGACGAGCCGCGGCATTTTTGCGTCGGCAGCCGTGCCGTCCGCCGTTCAGCGTCGCCCGCGCGGCTTGCTGGACCGCCGCGGAGACTTTCCGAAGGCTTTGGCCTGCGCCGCGACGAGCCGGATCAGGTCGCCCTGGGCGACGTTCATGTCGACGAGGTGCAGCCCCCAGCCCGGGTTGAGCTTGCCCATCAGGTAGACATCGCCCGGGATCCGGTCCGTTCGGGCGTCGTTCGGATCGGCACTCTCGGTGACGGCAAGATACCCCGCCTGGCCGCTGTGCCGGCACTCGGCGGTGACGAGCCCCTCGGTGCGCAGGAAGGGCGTTGGCGGGACGCCTTGGCTGGACCAGGTCACCGGCTCCGCGCCGGGCTGCGCCGGCGACAGCGTGAACCAATAGGAATCGAGCTTCGCTTTGCCTCCGCCAAGGGCGGCTGGGTTGGTGCATCCGGCGGTCATGCCAGCACGTGCGGCCCGGCCGAGAAAGGCGTTCTCCGGCGGCGGGCTCGAAGCGCGGAAGGTCATGTAGCTGATCACACAGCCGGTCTGGCCCAGCTTGGTGCAGAGCGGCGTCGTCTTGAAGCTGCCGCCGACCAGCTTGCCTTCGGGCACTTCGACCGGCCAACCGAGCAAGATGGCAGAGAGCATCCGCCTCGCCGCCGGCTTGCCCTCGATCTCCTCGGCGAGAAGCTTGAGCAGGTGGATCGACCCTTGGCTGTGGCCGATCAGGACGAACGGCCGGCCCTGGTTGCGCCGGGCGATGAAGTCCTTCCAGGCGGCGAGCACGTCGCCGTAAGCGAGGGCGAAATTGGCGGTGACGTCCTCTCCGGCGAGGGCGCGTGGCAAAGCGGCGAGCGTCACCTGGCGATAGAGCGGTGCGTAGGTCCTGCACACGCTGCCGAAACGGGCGAGCTGAACCGCCGCGGTCGCCTGCTCCTCGAGGCCCGGGGCGAGGTCGCTGTTGAGGCCCGGGTCGCGCGAGATGGTCGGGTAGACATAGAAGCAATCGACCCCGGCGTCCTCGCTGGGCCGCACGGCGCCGGTCGAGCCATAGCCGCTCGGGTTCAGCGCCGTCGTGGGCAGCGGCCGAGAGCAGGGGTCTTGCCGGCCCGGGAAGCAGAGCCAGTCTTCGCCTCGCGCATATTGCGGCGCCTCGGGAAAATCGTCTGCGGCCGCCGGAGCGGCAAAGCCCAAGGCCGCGGCGATGATCAGCTTCTTCATTTCCTCCCCCTTCAGTCGAACAGGCCGTCCTGCGCCGTCTTCGGCGGCGGCAGGCCGAGATGGGTCCAGCCCTTGCCGTTGAGGCAGCGGCCGCGGGCGGTGCGGGCGACGAGACCAAGCTGGATCAGGAACGGCTCGATCACCTCCTCGATCGTGTCGCGCGGCTCGGAGAGGCCGGCGGCGAGCGTCTCGACCCCGACCGGGCCGCCTTTGTAGATGTCGGCGATCATCATGAGGTAGCGCCGGTCCATCGCGTCGAGGCCGAGCCCGTCGACCTCCATCCGGGTGAGCGCGCCGTCGGCGACCTTGGCGTCGACCTCGGCCGCGCCGGCCGATTCGGCGAAGTCGCGGACGCGGCGGAGCAGGCGGCCGGCGATGCGCGGCGTGCCGCGCGAACGGCGCGCGACCTCGCGCGAGCCGTCCTCGGTGAGCGACAGCCCGAGCAGGCGGGCGGCACGGCGGACGACCTGCTCGAGCTCGTCGACGGTGTAGAAATTGAGCCGGACCGGGATCCCGAAGCGGTCTCGGAGCGGGGTCGTGATCAGGCCTTGCCGGGTGGTCGCTCCGACCAGGGTGAACCTGGGAAGGTCGATCCGCACGGAGCGCGCCGAGGGTCCCTCGCCGATCATCAGGTCGAGGGCGCGATCCTCCATCGCGGGATAGAGGATTTCCTCGACCGCGGGGGCGAGGCGGTGGATCTCGTCGATGAAGAGGACGTCGCCGTCCTCCAGATTGGTGAGCAAGGCGGCGAGGTCGCCCGATTTGGCGATGACGGGGCCGGAGGTGGCGCGGAAGCCGACGCCGAGCTCGCGGGCGACGATCTGGGCGAGCGTCGTCTTGCCGAGGCCGGGCGGGCCGAAGAAGAGGACGTGGTCCAGCGCGTCGCCGCGGCGCCTCGCGGCGTCGATGAAGACGCGCAGATTCTCGCGCGCCGCCTTCTGGCCGACGAACTCGTCGAGCGTCTTCGGGCGAAGCGCCGCGTCGAGATCCTCGGGCCGGCGCTCCGGGGTGGTGATCCGCTCCTGCTCCACGACGCCGAGCTTTAGCCGAAGCCGCCATGCTGTCGAGCCTCATCGTCATCCCGGCGAAGGCCGGGATCCCAGCGAGTGAAAAGCGCCGCCTTCTTCGCCCCCCGGGGCCCCAGCCTTCGCTGGGGCGACGAGGTTACTTCGCCGCCTTCTTGAGTGCGGTCCTGACGAGCGCGTCGAGGGTCGCGTCAGCGCCCAGCTCGGCTTGCGCCTTGGCGACCGCCGAGGCGGCTTCGGCGGGGCGGAAGCCGAGGTTGATCAAGGCCGAGGCGGCGTCGGCGGCCGGGCTGCCCGGGGCGTGGGCGGCGGCTCCGGCAGGGGCCAAAGCGACCGCGCCGGCCTTGTCCTTGAGCTCGTTGACGATGCGCTGGGCGAGCTTGGGACCGACCCCCTGCGCTCGGGCGACCGTCGCGCTGTCGCCCGACGCGACGGCGCGATGGAGGTCGTCGAGCGGCAAAGCGGAGAGGATGGCGAGGGCGACGCGCGCGCCGACGCCCTGGACCGAGGTCAGCAGGCGGAACCAGTCGCGCTCCTCGCCGCTGCCGAAGCCGACCAGGCGGATGTCGTCCTCGCTGACCAGCATCACCGTGTGGAGGACCACTTCGCCGCCGATCGCACCGAGCGCCGCGAGGGTCCGGGTCGAGGCGTGGACGAGGTAGCCGACGCCGTTGACGTCGATCACGGCATGGTCGGCCGCGAACGAATCGAGCAGGCCGCGCAGCTTCGCGATCATCGGCGGACCGGTTGGACGGTGAGCATCCCGGACCTCCTATCCGTTCGGGCTGAGCTTGTCGAAGCCCCCTCCTTCCTCCCTCGAGAAAAGGAAGGGCCTTCGACAGGCTCAGGCCGAACGGTGGGGGCGCTCGGTCCTCGGCCGATCAGGCCACGCGCCGAGCGGTCGCGAGGTGGTGGGCGTGGGTGATGGCGACCGCGAGGGCGTCGGCGGCGTCGGGGCCGGCGATCTTCGCGGAGGGGAGGAGCCGCTGGACCATGGCGTGGACCTGGACCTTGTCGGCCGCCCCGGTGCCGACGAGGGCCTTCTTGACCAGGCGCGGCGCATATTCGCCCACTTCGACGCCGAGCGAGGCCGCGGCGAGGAGCACGGCGCCCCGGGCCTGGCCGAGCTTCAGCGTCGACTGCGGATTTTCGTTGACGAACACTTCCTCGACCGCCGCGGTGGCCGGCCGGTGCTCCGCGATCACCGCGAGCAGGCGGCCGTGCAGCTCCACCAGCCGCGCCGGGAGATCGGCCTTCGCGTCGGTCCTGATCTGGCCATTGGCGACGTGGCCCAGCCGGTTCCCCTCCGCGGCGATCACGCCCCAACCGGTGCAGCCGAGGCCCGGATCGAGGCCCAGAATCACCAAAGCTGGCCCCTCCCCTTCAGGGGAGGGGTTGGGGTGGGGGAGTCGGGCGCGCCATCCCAGCGGTCCGGGAGTTTCTCAAGCGTCTGGAGAATGACGGTCAGCACGCCGTCCATAATGGCCATGACATCCCCGTTGGTGTAGCGGATTGTGGTGTACCCTCTACGGCACAGAAAGGCGTCCCGTCGCGCATCGGCCTGGGCTGCGTGGGTGTGGCCGTCAACTTCGACGACGAGCGCCTTGGCCGGGCAGAGAAAGTCGACGATGAAAGGGTCGATGGTGGCCTGCCTGGGAAACTTGAAGCCGCCGAGTTGACGGTTCGACAGATTGCGCCAGAGCCGTTTCTCGGGCTCCGTAGGCTCACGGCGCATGTCCCGCGCCCTCTCAAGCAGCCGCCAGTCTCTTCCCATGACTCCCCCACCCCAGACCCCTCCCCTGAAAGGGAGGGGCTGTCAGCCCAGCCTCTCCATCACTTCGTCCGGGACTTCGTAATTGCCCGAGACGGCCTGGACGTCGTCATCCTCCTCGAGCGCGTCGATCAGCTTCATGAGCTGGGCCGCATCTTCCGCTCCGACCTCGACGCGAGTCCCGGCGCGCCAGGCGAGCTTGACGCTTTGCGCTTCGCCGAGCGCATGTTCGAGGGCGCGGGCGACGCCGTGAAGATCCTCCTGCGCGGTCCAGATCTGGTGGCCGTCCTCGTCCGATTCGACATCCTCGGCGCCCGCCTCGATCGCGGCTTCGAGGATCTCGTCGGCGCTTCCGGCCGAGGCCGGGTAGGCGATCAGGCCGAGGCGCTGGAAGCCGTGGCTGACCGAGCCGGACGCGCCGAGATTGCCGCCGTTCTTCGAGAATGCGGTGCGGACGTTGGTCGCGGTGCGGTTGCGGTTGTCGGTCAGCGCCTCGACGATCAGCGCGACTCCCCCCGGGCCGAAGCCCTCGTAGCGCAGCTCCTCGTAATTCTCGGCGTCGCCGCCCGACGCCTTGTCGATGGCGCGCTGGATATTGTCCTTCGGCATCGACTGCGCGCGGGCCGTGGTGATCGCGGCGCGGAGGCGCGCGTTGGCTTCGGGATCGAGCAGGCCCATCTTCGCCGCGACCGTGATCTCGCGCGACAGCTTCGAGAACAGGTTGGAGCGCTTCTTGTCCTGAGCGCCCTTGCGATACATGATGTTCTTAAACTTGCTGTGGCCGGCCATCGTCGCCGTCTGTCCTGCTGTTGAGGGATCGATTGCCGGCGATAGCCGAGAGGATCAGGGCCGCGCAACGCGCCTGTAGGCGACCGAGGCAAGCGCTTCCTTCAGGAAGGCGACGTCATCCTCCTCATCGCCGCGGCGGTCGCGCGCCATCCGGCCCCCTCCCCGCCGTCAACGTGGAGCGCCGGTTCGGCGCGCAACGCGCCTGTAGGCGGCAAGCTGGAGGGCGAGCATGAGCAGGACGAGGAGGCTGCTCGCGAGCGCATCGGCGAGCGCCAGCGGCCAGAAGGAGCCGGAGCCGCTCAGCTGCACGAGCCGCAGGCTGAGCCAGGCGTGCAGGCAGGCGATCGGCACCACGAGCAGCAGCGACCAGAGCAGGAGGTGCGGAAGCCAGGCGGCGAGATTGCGGAAGCGCGGAGCGGGCGAGAGCGCCAGCGGCCGCTCGACGGCGAGCGCTACGCCCCAGACGGCGAGCAGAGCCCCGACCGCGGCGCCGACCACCTCAGTGACGGGGATACGGACCGCATTGCCGTAGGGCGCGCCCAAAAGAGCCCCGACGAAGGCGGCGGCGAGACCGGCAAGGCCCATCAGCAGATAGGCCCAGAAGCCGGCGTCCGGCATCCAGGTCCGGCGCGGGCTCGCCGTCGCGATGCGCAGCGCCGCGACGCTGATCGCGATCAGGGCGAGCACGCGGATCAGCCCGGCGACGGCAAAGTGCAGCCCCGGCTTCTCGCCTGCCTCGGGCCTCAGCAGCGCGAGGACGGCGTTGGTTCCGCCTAGGAAGAGGAAGAGCAGCGCGGCGATCGGGCGCCAGCGCGGGTCCGCCATCTACGCCAGAGCGGCCGAGAGGAAGCGGCCCGCCGAGCCGTCGTCGTCGCCGCGCGTCGCCATTTCGCCGTCCCCCGTGCCCGCAGTCAAAATCTCGCGGAACGGGGCGCGTGTCCACCCCTCAGGGAAGGATTAGGCGAGGCCCAGCGCGGCCTTGTAGGTTTCGAGAAGAGCCTCCGCTTCCTGGCGGTCGTGGGTCTCCATCTTGCGGAGGCGGACGATGGTGCGCATCGTCCTGGTGTCGTAGCCGCGCGCCTTGGCCTCGCCGTAGACGTCCTTCACATCGTCGGCGATCGCCTTCTTCTCCTCCTCGAGCCGCTCGATCCGCTCGATGAGCAGCCTCAATTCGTCCGCCGCAATGCTTCCTTCGGCCATTTTCATCGTCCGGGTTTCGGGGTTGAGCGCCGGCCTTACGGACGGCTATGCCGACCGGCAATGCCGAACCCGGAAACGATCCCCAGCAAATTCGCCCCCCGCACGCGCAAGGTGCGCATCCTGGCGACGCTCGGCCCCGCCAGCAGCACGCCCGAGATGATCCGCAAGCTCGCCGCCGCCGGTGCCGACGCCTTCCGTATCAACATGAGCCACGGCAGCCACCAGGACCATGCGAGCGTCATCGAGATCATCCGCGCGCTGGAGAAGGAGACCGACCGGCCGATGACGATCCTCGCCGACCTGCAGGGGCCGAAGCTCCGAGTCGGCCGGTTCGAAGGCGGCGGCGCCGAGCTCGAGAAGGGCCAGAAGTTCGTCTTCGACCGGACCGGGGCGGCCGGCGACGGGCACCGCGTCGACCTGCCGCACGAGGAGATATTCGCCGGCATCCATGAGGGGACGCGCCTGCTGATCGACGACGGCAAGCTCGTCCAGCGCGTGACCAGCGCCACCGCGGACCGGATCGAGACGGTGGTCGAGGTGGGCGGGCGGATCTCGAACAACAAGGGCCTCAACGTTCCGGACGTCGTGCTCCCGCTCGCCGCGCTGACCGAGAAGGACCGCGCCGACCTCGCCTTCGCGCTCGACCATCATGTCGACTGGATCGCCTTGTCGTTCGTGCAGCGGCCCGAGGACGTCGCCGAGGCGCGGCGGCTGATCGCCGGGCGGGCGGCGCTGCTCGCCAAGATCGAGAAGCCGGCCGCGGTCGAGCGGCTCGACGGCATATTGGAGCTGGCCGACGCGGTGATGGTGGCGCGCGGCGACCTCGGCGTCGAGCTGCCGCCCGAGGCGGTGCCGCCGCTCCAGAAGATGATCGTCGAGGCGGCGCGGCGGATGGGGCGGCCGGTGGTCGTGGCGACGCAGATGCTCGAATCGATGGTCTCGGCGCCGACGCCGACCCGCGCCGAGGTTTCCGACGTCGCGACCGCGGTCTATGACGGGGCGGACGCCGTGATGCTCTCGGCCGAGAGCGCTTCCGGGCAATATCCGTGCGAAGCGGTGACGATGATGAACTCGATCGCGACCAGCGTCGAGAACGACCCGAGCCACGCCGAGCGAGTCCATTTCACCCGCACCCTGCCGGATCCGACCACCGCCGACGCGATCGCCCAGGCCGCGAACACGATGGTCGGGACGGTGGGGGCGGCGGCGATCGTCTGCTTCACCAGCTCCGGATCGACGGCAAGGCGCCTGTCGCGCGAGCGGCCGGCGGTGCCGCTGCTCGTCCTGACGCCGTCGCTGCGGACGGCGCGGCGGATGGGCATATTGTGGGGCGCGCATGCGGTGAGGACCCGCGACATCGCGACCTTCGAGCAGATGATCGCCAAGGCGAAGAGGATGGCGCTGCGCCACGGCGTGGCCAAGGGCGGCGACCGGATCGTGATCATCGCCGGAGTGCCGTTCGGAACGCCGGGATCGACCAACGTCATCCATATCGTTCGGCTGGTCGGCGACGAGCTCGAGCGGCACCGCTCGACCAAGACGACCCATTAATCGCCGAGCAGCCGCGGAACCTCGTCGAGAAGCTCGCGGGCGAGAAAGCCGACGCGGCCGACGCGCTTCGCCAGGCTTCGCCCCGCCTCGCCGTGCAGGTAGACGCCCCAGAGGGTCGCGGTGAGCGGATCGGCGCCGCGCGCCGCGAGGCCGCCGACGATGCCCGCGAGGACGTCGCCGGAGCCCGAGGTGGCGAGCCCGACGCCGCCTCCGGTGAAGCGGAAGGCGCGGCCGTCCGGAGCGACGATGTAGCTATATTCGCCCTTGATGAGGCTCACGGCCCCGAAGCGTCCGGCAGCGTCGCGCGCGGCGCCGAGCGGGTCGCCCTCGACGGCGGCGGTGTCGCAGCCGAGCAGGCGGGCCATCTCCCGCGAATGGGGGAGGAGGATCGCGCCGCCGCGCCAGGCCCGCACCTTTTCCGCGCGCGGAGCGAGCGAGCCCAGGACGGCGGCGTCGAGGACGAGCGGCGCCCCGACCCCACTCTCGAGCAGGGCGTCGAGCAAAGCGTCGAGCGGCGGCCCGAATTGCAGGCCGCAGCCGATCGAGATCGCCGCCGCGCCCTTCGCCGCCTCGATCAGCCTCTCGATGCCGGCGGGGGCGAGGCAGCCCTCGTCGGTTTCCTCGAACCCCATGACGCGCGCCTCGGGGACGGCCACCGCAAGCGCCGTCGCGATGCTGGCGGCGGTCGCGATCTGGAGCTTGCCCGCCCCGGCGCGGAGGGCGCCCACTCCGGCGAGGAGAGCGGCGCCGGCGAGCTCGCGGCTGCCGGCGATGACGAGCAGCCGGCCGCGATCCTCCTTGTCGCCGTCCTCGGCGAGACGGGGCAGCGGATAGCGTTGGAGCAAAGCGCGATCGAGCGCCTCTACGCCCTCGGGCAGCGCGGGATCCGCGCTCATCGCGCGGCGATCATCGCATCGGGCTCGGACGTGACCGGCGCATCCTCGCGCGTGAGCGGCGCGGCGAAATTGTAGCGGGCGAGCTTCGGCACGCAGGCCGCGTCGTCGGGCTCGAAATCATATTCGCAGACGCCGCAATTGACGACGTCGCCCTGCTTGTCGATCGCTAGGACCTGCGCCTCGTCCATCTCCTCGAGGACGTAGCGCAGGCACAGGACGACGACCTGGTGGCAGACGATCAGGACGCGCTTGTCGGCATGGTGGAGGCTGACCGTGTCGAGCGCGCTCCGGAGGCGGAGAATCACGTCGGCCCAGCTCTCGCCGCCGGGCGGGCGGTGATAGAATTTGCCGAGAAGCGCGCGCTGCTCGGCCTGGTCGGGGAATTTCTCGCGGACGCCGGCGGTGGTCAGCCGGTCCCAGAGGCCGAACTCGCGCTCGCGCAGGCGCTCGTCGACGATCGGCTCGCGACCGGTCTCGGCGACTCCGCCCGCCTCGCAGATCGCCTTCGCGGTCTGTCGGGCTCGCACGTAGGGGGAGGCCAGGACGATCTCGGGCCGCTCGTCCTCCGGAAGGGAAGCGAACCAGTGGCCGAGCGCCTCGGCCTGGCGGCGACCCAGCTCGCTCAGCGGAACGTCTACGTCGCGCAGGTTGATGTCGATCGTGCCGAGCCCGGCCGCGTCCGCGGCGTCGCGGGCGACGTTGCCGGCGCTCTGGCCGTGCCGCACGATCCACAATTTTGCCGGCCATCTTTGTCTCATCGCCGAAACAAAGCGCGAGCGGGGCGGAAGTTGCGCCGCCGTCATTGCGAGCGCAGCGAAGCAATCCACGCAGCGCTGGATTGCTTCGTCGCTACGCTCCTCGCAATGACGGGAGCAGGCCCTCGGCCTCCAGCCGCGTCCGCAGGCCGTCGGCGCCGGTGAAGAGGTGGCCGTGCATGCCGACCGCCTGCGCACCCTCGACGTTGATCGCGCGGTCGTCGACGAAGAGGGCTTCGGCGGGCTTCAGCCCGAAGCGGTCGAGGGCGCGATAGTAGAGGGCCGGGTCGGGCTTCAGAAGCCCCTCCTCGCCGGAGACGACGATGCCCTGGAAGCGGCGGAAGAGGGCGTCCTCGCGGGCGCGGAAGGGCTTCCAAAAATCGGCCGAGAAATTGGTGATGGCGAAGAGCGGCACGGCGCCTGCGTCCAATTCCTCGACGAGGGCGTGGACGCCCGGGACGGGCTCGCTGATCGTCTCGCCGAAGCGCTCGCCCCAGGCCGCGATTTGGGCCGCGTAATCGGGGAATGTCTGGCTCAGCTCGGCCGCGGCCTCGCCGAACGGGCGGCCGCCGTCGAGGCTGTCGTGCCAGGACCAGAGATCGATATCCGCGATGAAGCGCAGCCGCGCCTCCTCGTCGGGGATTTGCCGCGCCAGGAAGCCTTGCGGGTCCCAGCCGTAGAGGACGTTGCCGACGTCGAAGACGAGGGCGGTCGGATTCATGCGTCGCCCCAGCGAAGGCTGGGGCCCCGGGGGGCGAAAGGCTCGGTGCTCATTCTCTCTGGGATCCCAGCCTTCGCTGGGATGACGAGCGGACTCAGCCCTGGCGCGCCTTGAAGCGGCGGTTGGTCTTGTTGATGACGTAGGTGCGGCCCCGGCGGCGTATCACGCGGCAGTCGCGGTGGCGCGACTTCAGGGACTTCAAGGAGTTGCGGATCTTCATGGCCGGGAGACCTTGCCTGCTGTCTGATTGTGCCGGAAAAGCGAGGCGCTCCCCTAGAGGGCGAGGGCTCCCAAGTCAAGCATCGCGCTGCGCCGCAGCAGGGGCGGCGAAGGCGTCGATCGCCGTGAACATGGCCGCGACGGCGGCACGCTCGGCCTCGCTAAGCTCGGGCCGCCAGATGTCGAAGAGGAGGACCAGGCGGAGGCGCTCGCTGCCGTTCTTCGCCTCATGCTCGATGCTGTCGTCGAAGATCAGGAGCTTGCCGTCCTCCCACTGCCGCGTCTCGCCGCCGACGCGCAGCCAGCAGCCGGGCGGGACGATCAAAGGCAGATGGCAGATCAGGCGGCAGTTGAGCATGCCGTGGTGGGGCGGGATGTGCGCGCCGGGCCGGAGCAGCGAGAAAAGGACGGAGGGCGTCCGGCCCGGGATTTGGGTGAGGGGCACGCCCTCGAGCGCGGCCATGGTGGCGGGGCAGCGCGCGGCGTTCTCGGCGATCCGCTCGCCGTCCTTCCAGAGGTAGAAGGCGCCCCAGCTCGGATCGTCCTGCATGCCGTGAAAGTCGCGCTGAGGGCGGTTCTTCTCGGCCTGGACATAGGGGGCGAAGCTCTCGCCGCGGTCGAGCAGGGCCTGGGCCTCGGCGCGGATCGCCGCGCTCGCCGCTTCGACCCGCGCCGCCCAGGGAAAGGCTTCCCGCTCGTAGAAGGGGCGCTGCGGCAGGCCCGGAAAGTAGAAGGCGCTCGGCCGCTGCGGGTACGGCACGCGCCGCGGCTCGACGCCTCTGCGGCCGAGCATGATGTCGAACGCCTCGTCCATGCGCGGCCCGGCATCGGCGGCGGCGATCGCGCGCTCGAGGTGCGCGGCATAGGCCTGCTTCGTGCGCTCGAGATAGGCCCGCGCCTCCTGCACCTCGGCGGCAAGCGGCGCGGGGACCGCCTGGCCGGCGCTCCTCAGCGCGGCGGCGAAGAAGCTGGCGGCGGCGCGGGCGTCGCCGGCCTCGGCATAGGCCCGGCCACGGGCGAGGAGGCCGCGCAGCTCGTCCTCGCGCGGCCGAGTCACCCGGCAGCCCCTGTGTCCGCATATCCGTCGATCGCCTCGAACAGCGCGGCGACGCCCTTGCGCTCCTCTTCCGACAGCTCCGGGCGCCAGACGTCGAAGATGAGGACGACGCGGTCCCGCTCGCTATCGTTCCAGGCCTCGTGCTCGATCGTGTCGTCGAAGATGAGGAGCCTGCCCTCCTCCCATTCGCGCACCTCGTTGCCGACCCGGAAGCCGCAGCCCGCCGGCACGATCAACGGGAGGTGGCAGATCAGCCGCGCGTTCATCGCGCCGTTATGGGCCGGGATCCGGGCGCCCGGCCGAAGCCAGGAGAACATGACCACCGGCGCGCGCACGCCGATATGGGCCAGCGGGACGGCGTTCAGACCGGCGAAGGTGCGCGGGCAGCGGGCGACATTCTCAGCGACAGGCTCGCCGCGGTCCCAAAGATAAAGGCTGCTCCACTCCGGATTGTCGACCAGCCCGTGGAAATTGCTGGGCGGGCGCTGAGGGTTGGAGACGAGATAGGGCCGAAAGCCGTCGCGCTCCTCGATCAGCGGCCGAAGCTCGTCGCGAATCGCGCCGGTCTCGGCCTCAAGCGCCCTGGCCCAGGCGAATTCCTCCCGCTCGTAGAACTGGCGCTGAGGGAGCTCGGGGAAGAAATAGTCGCTCGGCTCCTGGAAATAGGGCCGCTTGAGGCCGGAGAGGATGTCGAGCGACTGCTGAAAGCGGGGCGAGCGCGAGCCCGCCGCGACGCCGCGCCGCGTCAGCTCGCCTTCGAGATGATCGCGAAACGCCGCTTCGGTCTCGGCAAGCCATTTCTCGATGCGCCCAAGATCGATTCGCAGGTCGTCGGGCACCTCCTCGGCGACCGCGGCAAGCGCTCGGGCCCGCTTGTAGAAGCCCGTGGCGGCGCGGGGATCTCCCGACGCGGCCCGGCGGTCGCCTTTCATGACGAGGGCGCGGACGCTGGTCGGCTCGAGTGCGAGCAAAGCGTCGAGCGCCTTCTCCTCCTCCTCGCTGTCGCCGGCCTGGCGGAGGGCGTGGGCGAGGAGCAGCCAGATCTGGACGTTCGCCCTCCCGCTCGCCGTCACCTTGGTGAGCTCGGCCGCAGCTTCCCAGGGTCGCCCCTGCTGCAAGGAGGCGACGCCGCTCCGCACGATCCGCTCGGCCTCGGCATTGGAGAGCTGATTCACGCGGCCGAACCTAGGCCGGAGCGCCGCGCTCGGCCAGCTTCCTCTCCCAGGCGAGGGCGTGGGCGACGATCGTTTCGAGATCGTCGAGCCTTGGCCGCCACGGCAGCGTCGCGAGGATCCGGCTATTGTCGGCGACGAGGGAATCGGGATCGCCGGCGCGGCGCGGCTCCATCCGCCGCTCGATCCGCATGTTGGTGACGCGGTCGACCGCGTCGAGCACCTCGAGGACCGAGAAGCCGCGGCCGTAGCCGCAGTTCATGATGTGGCTCGCCGAAGGCTCCGCGATCAGCTTCTCGAGCGCGTCGACATGGGCGGCGGCGAGGTCGGTGACGTGGATATAGTCGCGGACGCCCGTGCCGTCGGGCGTGTCGTAATCGGTGCCGAAGACCGAGACGTGGCCGCGCTTGCCGACCGCCGCCTCGACGGCGACTTTGATGAGATGCGTCGCGCCGGCCGTCGACTGGCCCGAACGGCCCCGGGGATCAGCGCCGGCGACGTTGAAATAGCGAAGCGCGCAGAAGTTGAGCGGATGGGCGAAGGCGGTGTCGGCCAGCATCCTCTCGGTCATCAGCTTCGACCAGCCATAGGGGTTGATCGGCACCGCGCCCGCCGTCTCGACGACCGGCACGCGCTCGGGGATTCCGTAGGTGGCAGCGGTCGACGAAAAAATGAAGTGACTCACGCCGCCCTTCACCGCGCTCTCGATCAGCGAGCGGCTCTTCACCGTGTTGTTCTCATAATATTTGAGCGGATTCTCGACCGATTCGGGAACGATGACCGAGCCGGCGAAATGGATGATCGCGCCGATGCCGCGGTCCGCGATCAGGCGGGCGACGAGCGGCTGATCGGCGATATCGCCCTCGGCGAAGACGGCCCCATCCGGCACGGCCCAGCGGAAGCCGGTGGTGAGATCGTCCAGGACGACGACCGGCCAGCCCGCGTCGAGCAAGGCGAGGACGGCGTGGCTGCCGATATAGCCGGCGCCGCCGGTGACCAGCACAGGGCACTTCTTCATCACGTTCTTCCCTGCGGAACCGGCAGCCTTGATAAGCGCTGACGGATCGTTGCAGCGCCTGTAGGATCGCCCGCTAGACGAAGAGGTGCCCGAATGAAAACTGCTTTTCTGCGCAGCGCAGCGCTCGGTGCGGCCATGGCCCTGGCGGCGTGCAGCACCGGCGGCGCCCAGCGCGGCGCGACGAGCGCCGGCGCGGTCGAGGTCGCCCGGTTCCACCTCGGCGCCCAGCCCATGGCCCATGCCCAGATCGCGCTCATGCCGTTCGACAAGGACGATGCGGCGCGGCCGGGCTTCGCGGATGTGGCGGCGGCGGTGTCGCGGCAGCTCATTCGCCTCGGCTGGACGGTCGTGCCGACGACGAGCCAGTCGGAGCAGATCGCGCTGATCGACTTCGAGCAGGGCAATCGCGAGGCGATCTCGGCGCTGACCGCCGGCCGGATCGGGCGCGGGGTGGCTCCGGGGCCGCAGGGCGGACCGTCCGCCGGCCGCACCGCGACCCTGCTCGAGGTCGCGATCCGCCGCCGCTCGGACGGCACGGTCTTCTGGGAAGGCCGGGCGGTGACGGAGGCGCCGACGGGCAGCGCCGCAACCGCGCCGGCAGCCGCCTCCGACCGGCTGGCAACCGCGCTTTTTCGGGACTTCCCCGGGGAATCGGGCCGCTCTATCAGGGTCAAATGACCCTCAGCATTACGAGCGCCTTCGACGGCGGCAATATTCGCCTGGTCGCCATCGAAGGCGACCGTATCGACCTCGAGATCGTCACCGACCACGGCTCCGATTTCTATCAATGGTTCTACTTCCGGGTGACCGGCGCCGCGGGGCGCGCGCTCGAGCTGCGCCTGCTCAATTGCGCCGGTGCCGCCTATCCGCTCGGCTGGCAGAATTACCGGGCCTGCATCTCGCTCGACCGCGAAGAGTGGGTGCGGACGGATACGACCTATGAGGACGGAATCCTCACCATCCGCGCGACGCCCGGCCCGGACAGCGTCTGGTTCGCCTATTTCGCGCCCTACACGATGGAGCGGCATCACGACTTCGTGGCCGCGGTCGCTGCGCAGCCGGGCGTCGAGCACCGCTCGCTCGGCCGAACGCTCGACGGGCAGGAGATGGACTATCTGCGCATGGGCGACGGGCCGCTCCAGGTCTGGCTCTACGCCCGCCAGCATCCCGGCGAGACGATGGCCGAATGGTGGATGGAAGGCGCGTTGGAGCGGCTTCTCGACGAAGCCGACCCGGTCTCGCGCCGCCTGCTGAGCCGGGCGACGTTCCACATCGTCCCGAACATGAACCCGGACGGCTCGCGTCGAGGACATCTGAGAACCAACGCGGTGGGAACCAACCTCAACCGCGAGTGGCACGACCCGTCGGCGGAGCGCAGCCCGGAGGTCCTCTGCGTCCGCAACGAGATGGACCGGACAGGAGTCGATTTCGCCATGGACGTCCATGGCGACGAGGCGATCCCGGCCAATTTCCTCGCCGGCTTCGAGGGTATACCGAGCTGGAACGAGGCGCAGCAGAACCTCTTCGACCGGTTCAGCCAGGAGCTCGTCCGCTCCTCGCCCGACTTCCAGACCCGCAAAGGCTATGAGGTCTCGAAGCCCGGCGAGGCGAACATGTCGATGTCGACCTCCCAGCTCGCCGAACGCTACGGCGCGGTCTCGATGACGCTCGAGATGCCGTTCAAGGACAATGAGGACTTTCCCGACGCGCGCTACGGCTGGTCGGCCGAGCGAAGCGCGAACCTCGGCCGCGCCTGCCTCGACGCCCTCAACGCGATGATCGACGAGATTCCCTTGAAGGAGCCGAATCGTTAATGGCCTTCCGCCATCCTGAGTAGCCGCTGAGCGAAGTCGAAGCGGCGTATCGAAGGACGGTCCTTCGATACGGGCCTTCCCCCGGATCAGGTCCGGGGTCAGTCCCTACTCAGGATGAGCGGTGGAACGCGAAAGGGTTCGATGACTACCCTCGTCCTCATCCGTCACGGTCAGTCGGCGTGGAATCTGGAGAACAGGTTCACCGGCTGGTGGGACGTCGACATCACCGCAAAGGGCGCCGAGGAAGCGCGCCTGGCCGGCGAGCTTATGGCGGCGCGGGGCTTGGATTTCGACCTTTGCTTCACCAGCTACCAAACCCGCGCGATCAAGACGCTCGACATCGCGCTGGAGGCGATGGGCAGGCTCTGGCTGCCGGTCGAGAAGGACTGGCGGCTGAACGAGCGCCATTATGGCGGGCTGACCGGGCTAGACAAGGCGGAGACCGCCGCGAAGCATGGCGACGAGCAGGTTCGGATCTGGCGGCGCTCGTTCGACACGCCCCCGCCCCCGCTCGAGGAGGGAAGCCGGTACGACCTTTCGGGCGACCGGCGCTACGCCGGCATCGCGGTGCCGAAGGCCGAGAGCCTAAAGGACACGATCGCGCGCGTGCTGCCTTATTGGGAGACGCGGATCGCCCCGGCGCTGCGTGAGGGACGGCGGGTGCTCATTTCGGCACACGGCAATTCGCTGCGCGCGCTGGTCAAGCATCTTTCCAACATTCCGGACGACGAGATTGCCGGCCTCGAAATCCCGACCGGCCAGCCGATCGTCTACGCGCTCGACGAAAGGCTCGCCGCAACGGACCGTTATTATCTGAGCGAACGCTAGGCGATGGGCGCGGACGGCGAGGACGCGCAGACGGAGCTGGCCCTGCGGCTACTGAGCGAGGGCAAGGCGGAGGAGGGGGCGCGCCTCCTCGGCGAGGCTTGCGAGGCGGGAAGCGCGGTGGCCGCCGAGCGCCTCGCGGTGCTGGAGGCGATGGGCGCCGGGCGGCCGCAATCCTGGAGCCGCGCCTTCGCCTTTCTCGATCTCGCCGCCGGCCGCGGCTCGGGAAGCGCGCGGAGCCAGCTGGAGCTGCTCGCTCGCGGCGGCGCCGGAATTGACCTGGCCGCCTTGCTGGCGCCGCCCGCGAAGCGGTCGCTCGCCGATGCGCCGAGGATCCGCGCCATCGCCGGCTTCGCGACGGCGGAGGAGTGCGACTGGGTGATCGGCCTCGCCGGGGACAAGCTGCAACCCGCGCGGGTCTGGGACCCGGTGACGGGCGAAAATCGCAGCGATCCGAGCCGGACCAACCATGCGATGGACCTCGGGCTGGGCGACACGGATGTCATCGTCGAGGTCCTGCGCGCGCGCATCGCCGCGACGAGCAACCTGCCGGTGCCGGTGTTCGAGACGCCGCAGGTCATGCGCTACGCGGTCGGGCAGGCCTTCCACCCCCATTACGATTATCTCGATCCCAACGAGCCGGGCGATCGCGCGCAGCTGCAGCGCCGCGGCCAGCGCATCGCGACCTTCCTCCTCTACCTCAACGACGATTTCGAGGGGGGCGAGACGGCCTTTCCTGCGATCGGCCTCAGCCACCGCGGCCGCAAAGGCGACGGCCTCCTCTTCGCGAACGTCGACGACCGCGGCGCGCCGGAGCCGAAGGCTCTGCACGCGGGAACGCCGCCGACGCGCGGGGAGAAATGGATATTGTCGCAGTGGGTCCGCGACCGGACGCCGGCCGCGGAGTGAAGCTCAGGCCTCGGCTTGGGCCGCCGCCATGTTGCGCTCGGCGCGGGCGAGCACGTCGGCGACGCTGTCGCCGGCGAGGATCCCGGTCACGGCGATGACGGCGCGCGCGCCGGGGACGCCGACCGTGATGCAGCGGACGAGCCGGTCGGCGGCGTCGATCGCGCTGTCCTGGTCGAGATGGTCGAGCAGCAGGCCGAAGCGGCACTCGCCGGTCCGGGCGAGGAAATCGGTGGCGCGGATGAGCTCGGCGAGCAGCTCCGCAACGGCGCGGGCGCCGCTCTCGACGCCGGGCGCCTCGGAGAGGCCGGTCAGCCGGATGTCGAGCAGCGCCGCCGGGGTGCCGTGCCGCGCCGCCTGGGCGACGACGCGCGTCAGCTCGCGGCGGAAAGCCGCCGCTTCGGCCTCGGCGGCGAGGCTGAACGCGCCGGCCAGCGACTGGCGCAGCAAAGCGTTTTCGTCGGCGGTGGCGAGCGCGACGGCGTCGCTGAAGCGGGCGGATTCATCGGACATGGCCGCGCCATAGCGGATGCTCGGTTAACGGATCGCCAAGGCGCCGCCGCGATTGCCTGGCGGTGGGGCGGTGGATAGAGGGTAGGGCATGGCGGACGTCGGGATCATCATGGGCAGCCGCTCCGACTGGGAGACGATGCGCCATGCGGCCGAGACCCTCGAGGCTCTCGGCGTCGCCTATGAGAGCAAGGTGGTCTCCGCGCATCGGACGCCCGAACGGCTCTATGAATATGCGAAGGGCGCCGCGGCGCGGGGCCTGAAGGTGCTGATCGCCGGTGCGGGCGGCGCCGCGCATCTCCCCGGCATGGCGGCCTCGATGACGGCGCTGCCGGTGCTCGGCGTGCCGGTCGAATCGCAGGCCCTGTCCGGCCTCGACAGCCTGTTGTCGATCGTCCAGATGCCCGCCGGGGTGCCGGTCGGGACCCTCGCGATCGGCCGGGCCGGCGCCGTCAACGCGGCGCTGCTCGCCGCGGCGATCCTGGCGCTCGGCGACGATGCCGTCTCGGCTCGGCTCGAGGCCTGGCGGCGAGCCCAGACCGACGAGGTCGGCGAAAGCCCGGAATGATCCTCGTCCCGCCGGGCTCCACGATCGGCATCGTTGGCGGGGGCCAGCTCGGACGGATGCTCGGCATGGCCGCCGCGCAGCTCGGCTACCGAATCCACGTCTTCGCGCCCGAGAGCGGGCCGGCGAACGACGTCGCTTCGGCCTTCACGCGGGCGCCTTATGGCGACGCCGAGGCGCTGTCGCGCTTCGCCGCGGCCTGCGACGTCGTCACCTACGAATTCGAGAACGTCCCGCTCGACGCGCTGGGCGGAATAGCGGACAAAGCCCCGATCCGGCCGGGCCTGAAGGCGCTCGCCGTGGCCCAGGCCCGGGACGCGGAGAAGAATTTCGTTCGCGAGCTGGGCGGGCGGACGGCGCCCTTCGCCATCGTCTCCAGCCTCGACGAGCTGGTCCCCGCCACCGAGGCGATGGGCGCGCCCGCCATCCTGAAGACGCTCCGCATGGGCTATGACGGCAAGGGCCAGGCGCGGATCGGCTCCGCCCCGGATTGCGAGCGCGCATGGGCGGCGGTGGGCGGGCAGCCCTCGATCCTGGAGGGCTTCGTCGATTTCAGCCACGAATTCTCGGTCCTGATCGCCCGCGGGGCGGACGGGGAGGCGACCGTCTATCCGGCGCCCTGGAACGAGCATCGCGGCGGCATCCTGCACCGCTCGACCGTGCCGCCGCCGCCCCCGGTAGCAAGCCAGGCGGACGAGGCGCGGGCGCTCGCCGAGCGCGTCGCGACCGCGCTCGACTATGTCGGCCTGCTCGCGCTCGAATTCTTCGCCACCCGGGACGGGCCCGTCTTCAACGAGATGGCGCCGCGCGTGCACAATAGCGGACACTGGACGATCGAGGGCGCGGCGACGTCGCAGTTCGAGAACCACATCCGCGCGATCTGCGGCCTGGCGCTCGGCTCCACCGACATGATCGCGAGCGGCGCAACGATGGAGAATCTGATCGGCGACGAGGCCGGCCGGTGGCCCGAAATCCTCGCCGAGCCGGGCGCGCGCCTCCACCTCTACGGCAAGCGCGAGGCCCTGCCCGGCCGCAAGATGGGCCATGTCACGAGGGTGTATCGCTGAGCGTCATCCCGGCGAAGGCCGGGATCCCCGGGGGTGAAAAGCACCGAGCTTCTCACCCGCCAGGGCCCCAGCCTGCGCTGGGGCGACGGTTACCGCGGCACCACCACCTCGATCGGCAGGCCGAGCTTGTCGAGCTGGGGCCGGATCTTGGCCGCGTCGCCGACCACCACCCAGAGGAATTTCGACGGATCGATGACGGCGCGCGCGGCCTTGTCGAGCTCGGCCGGGGTCATCGCCCGGTAGCGATCGGCCAGCGTCTCGTAATAATTGTCCGCGAAGCCGAACAGGTCGATCGTCTGCATGCCGCCGAGCACGTCGTCCGACGTCTCGAAATTGCCGGCGAGGTTGCGGATCCGGTTGTTGATCGTCCGCTCCATCTCCTCGGGCATGATCCCCTTGGTGGTCAGGAACTCGCGCATGTCCGCCTGGAGCGCGGCCAGCGAGGGCCCCGTCTGGTTGGCCTGGACGGGCGCAGAGACGATGTAGGGGACGGTGCCGAGCAGCCGGTTGACCCGTCCGTTGACGCCGTACGACCAGCCCTTGGTCTCGCGCAGGTCCATGTTGAGGCGCGACAGGAAGGTGCCTCCGAGCACGTCGTTGGCGACGATCAGGGGCTCGATCGGCTGCGCGCCCGTATAGGGGAGCAGCATCGCGCCGAGGATCACCGACTGCGGCGATTGCGGCCGATCGACGAGCAGGATGCGGGCGCGCGGCGGCGGCGTCGCGGCGACGAGGTTCTTCGTGCCCTTCGGCGCCGCGGGCGGCGCCCAGTCGCCGAACGCGCTTTCCAGCAGAGCCTTGACCTCGCCGAGCGGGCGATCGCTGACCACCAGGATCTTGCCGTTGTCGGGCCGGACCCAGCTCTGGTGGAAGGCGATCAGCGCGTCCCGCGTCACCGCCTTCACCGCGGCGGGATCGCCCAAACCCGTGAACGGTATGCCATAGGGGTGGTTCGGCCCGTAGAGGGCGCCGGGCAGCGTGCGGACGGCGAGGCCCTGGGGCTGCGTCATCTCCTGCTTGATGCGGGCGAGCTGCTGGCCGCGCAGCCGTTCGACCTCGGCCGGATCGAAAGCCGGGTTGCGGACGATGTCGGAGAGAAGTCCGAGCGACGGGCGCAGGTTCGGTGAGAGTGCGAACAGGCTGATCGTCGTGCGGTCCATCGAGGCCCCGGTGCCGATCGTGGCGCCGAGCCGCTCCTGCTCCTCGGCGATCTCGATCGAGTTACGGGTCTTGGTGCCTTCATCGAGCAGGGCGAGCATCAGCGACTGCGTGCCGAGCGCGTTGTGCGGATCGGCGGCGTTGCCGGCGTCGAAGCTCATCGCCAGGCGAGTGACCGGTGCGCCGGTGCGCTGCGCGTAGACGACCTCCATCCCGTTCGAAAGGCGGGTGCGCTGAAGGTCCGGGAAATCGATGTTGGGAACGTCGCCGACCTCCGGGAACTTCGAGCGGTCGACGCCCGCCGGGCGGGCTGCGGAACCGGCCCCGGACGGCTCGGCCGCGAGCGCGGCGGGCTTGGGCGCGAGCGGCTTCTCGTCGGCGGTGGGCCGCCTGTAATAAGCCGGCGCGTGCGAAGCCGCCGTGCCGGCCCGCGCGCCGGCGCCCTTGGCTTCCTCGTAAGGCTCGCGCTCGCCCGGCGCGACGGTCAGCGCGTAGACCGGGCGGGACAGCCACTTCTGCGTCGCCTCCCGGACCCGCTCCGGCGTCGCCGACGCATAAGCCTGGAGCTGCTTCTTGTAGAAGGAAGCGTCCTTGGCGTAGAGCGCGCCCTCGGCGAGCGCGACGGCCTTGCCGCCGAAGCCGCCGACCGATTCGAGGCCGCTGATCCGCCCGGCGACCTCGCGCGTCGCGACGCGCTGAACCTCGTCCGCCGTCGGACCGTTCTTGAGGAAGTCGGCGATGATCTCGTCCAGGCGCCGCCCGACCAAAGCGGGATCGACCCCCTCCTTCACGTCGGCGGTGACCTCGAACAGGCTGACGCGCTCGAAGGCCTGTACACCCGCCGTCACGTTGACCGCGATCTTCTCGCCGCGGACCAGCGCGTTGTCGAGCCGCGAGCTGGACAGGCCGCCGAGCACGCTGGCCGCGATGTCGAGCGGAACCGTGTCCTGGTGCGTCAGGCCGGGCACGGCCCACATGCGGTAGAGGCGCGTGTTGGCGACCCGGTCGTGGATGACCTCGGATTTCGGCGCCGGCAGGGTCGGCACGTCGGCGGCCATCGCCGTCACGTTGGGACCGCGGGGGATGTCGCCGAAATATTTCTCGACGAGGCGCCGCGCGGTCGGGACGTCGACGTCGCCGGCAAGGACGAGCACGGCGTTGTTGGGGCCGTAGCGCTGGCGGAACCAGTTCTTGACGTCCTCGAGGCTGGCCCCGGTCAGGTCCGACATCGAGCCGATCGTCGAATGGTAATAAGGATGGCCCTTGGGGAAGAGCGCCTCGAGCTGCTTATATTCGACGAGGCCGTAGGGCTCGTTGTCGCCCTGGCGCTTTTCGTTCTGGACGACGCCGATCTGGTTGGTGAGGTTCTGCTGCGTCACCGCCTTGAGGAGATGGCCCATCCGGTCGCTCTCCAGGAACAAAGCCAGGTCGAGCGCCGGCGTCGGCACCGTCTCGAAATAATTGGTACGGTCGAACCAGGTGGTGCCGTTGAAGTCGGTCGCGCCGACCTGCTGGAGCGGCGCGAAGAAGTCGCCCGGCGCATTCTCGGAGCCGTTGAACATCAGATGCTCGAAAAGGTGCGCGAAGCCGGTCTTGCCGGCGGGCTCGTCCTTCGACCCGACATGATACCAGACCGAGACGGCCACGACGGGAGCCTTGTGATCCTCGTGGACGACGACGCGCAGGCCGTTGTCGAGGGTGAACTGCTCGTAGGGAATGTCGACCGAACGGGCGAGCTGAGCCACCGGCGCCGGCCCTTCGGCGACCGCGGCCGCTTCCAGGGCGGGTTCGGCCGAAGCGGTTGCGGGGCCGTCGTCGGCCGTGGCGGTGGTGCAGGCGGCGAGGCCGAAAGCGGCGAGGAGAGCGAGGGGGAGCAGCCGGCGCATCGGACATCCTTCCGAGTCTGTATCGCGCGGCACCATAGCGGCGGCTTTGAAGGGCGCAACAGGCGCCTGAACTCGCTGCGCTTTTCCGGCAAAACGCGCAAAACTGGATGGCCGCGGCCTTGTGTTGCCGATGGGCAACACTACATCCCACCCGAAAGGCAATAGGGGCAGATATGAACCTCGAGAAATTCACCGAGCGGGCGCGCGGATTCCTGCAGGCGGCGCAGACCGTCGCGCTCCGCATGGATCATCAGCGGATCGCGCCCGCGCACCTCCTCAAGGCCCTGCTCGAGGACGAGCAGGGCATGGCTTCGGGCCTGATCGCCCGCGCCGGCGGCAGCGCCGAGGCGGCCCGGCGCGAGACGGACGAGGCGCTGGCCAAGGTACCGGTGGTCACGGGCGCGGGCGCCAATAGTTCGCCGGCGCTCGACGGCGAGACGCTGCGCGTCCTCGACCAGGCCGAACGGGTCGCGCAGAAAGCGGGCGACAGCTACGTGACGATCGAGCGCCTGCTCCTCGCCCTGGTGCTGTCGAAGACGGACGCCGGCAAGGCTCTGGCCGATGCGGGCGTCAAGGCCGAGGCTCTCAACGCCGCGATCAACGCGCTGCGCGGCGGCCGGACCGCCGACACCCAGTCGGCCGAGGACCGCTACGACGCGCTGAAGAAGTTCGCCCGCGACCTCACCCAGGCGGCGCGCGACGGCAAGCTCGATCCGGTCATCGGCCGCGACGAGGAGATCCGCCGAACCGTGCAAATCCTCGCCCGTCGCACCAAGAACAATCCGGTCCTGATCGGTGATCCGGGGGTCGGCAAGACGGCGATCGCCGAAGGGCTGGCGCTGCGCATCGCCAACGGGGACGTGCCCGACAGCCTGAAGGACCGGCGGCTGATGGCGCTCGACATGGGCAGCCTGATCGCCGGCGCCAAATATCGCGGCGAGTTCGAGGAGCGCCTCAAGGGCGTGCTCGACGAGGTCAAGCAGGGCGAGGGCGAGATCGTGCTGTTCATCGACGAGATGCACACTTTGATCGGGGCCGGGAAGAGCGAAGGCGCGATGGACGCGTCGAACCTGCTAAAGCCCGCTCTGGCGCGCGGCGAGCTGCACTGCATCGGCGCGACGACGCTCGACGAGTACAGGAAGCATGTCGAGAAGGACCCCGCGCTGCAGCGGCGTTTCCAGCCCGTCTTCATCGGCGAGCCGACGGTCGAGGACACGATCTCGATCCTGCGCGGGCTCAAGGAGAAATACGAGCTGCACCATGGCGTCCGGATCACCGACGCCGCCCTCGTCTCGGCCGCGACGCTTTCCAACCGCTACATCACCGACCGCTTCCTCCCCGACAAGGCGATCGACCTGATGGACGAGGCCGCCTCGCGGCTGCGCATGGAGGTCGAATCCAAGCCCGAGGAGATCGAGAATCTCGACCGGCGGATCATTCAGCTCAAGATCGAGCGGGAGGCGCTGAAGAAAGAGAGCGACCGCGCCTCGAAGGACCGGCTGGCGAGCCTCGAGACCGAGCTCGCCAATCTCGAAGAGCAGTCCGCCGAGCTCACCCAGCGCTGGCAGGCGGAGAAGGACAAGATCGCCGCCGAAGGTAAGCTGAAGGAGCAGCTCGACGCGGCCCGTCTCGAGCTCGAGCAGGCGCAGCGCGCCGGCGACCTCGCCAAGGCGGGCGAGCTCCAATATGGCCGCATCCCGCAGCTCGAGAAGCAGCTCGCCGAGGCCGAGGCGGTCAGCCAGAGCGCGATGCTGCGCGAGGAGGTGACCAGCGAGGATATTGCCGGCGTCGTCGCGCGCTGGACCGGCATTCCGATGGAACGGATGCTGGAGGGCGAGCGCGAGAAGCTGCTGCAGATGGAGACTCAGATCGGCAAGCGCGTCATCGGCCAGGCGCAGGCTGTCGCCGCGGTGTCGCGCGCGATCCGCCGCGCCCGGGCGGGCCTCCAGGACCCGAACCGGCCGATGGGGAGCTTCCTGTTCCTCGGGCCGACCGGCGTCGGCAAGACCGAGCTCACCAAGGCCCTCGCCGAATTCCTGTTCGACGACGCGACCGCGATGGTGCGGATCGACATGTCGGAGTTCATGGAGAAGCACAGCGTCGCCCGCCTGATCGGCGCGCCTCCGGGTTATGTCGGCTATGAGGAAGGCGGCGTGCTGACCGAGGCGGTGCGGCGGCGGCCCTATCAGGTCGTCCTCTTCGACGAGGTCGAGAAGGCGCATTCGGACGTCTTCAACGTCCTCCTCCAGGTGCTCGACGACGGCCGCCTTACCGACGGCCAGGGCCGCACGGTCGACTTCACCAACACGATCATCATCCTGACCTCGAACCTCGGCAGCCAGTTCCTCTCGAGCCTGACCGACGACGAGGGGGTGGAGAAGGTGGAGCCGCAGGTCATGGAGATCGTCCGCGGCCATTTCCGGCCCGAATTCCTCAACCGGCTCGACGAGATCATCCTCTTCCACCGCCTTGCGGCCGAGCATATGGGGCCGATCGTCGACATCCAGGTCGCGCGCCTCGGCAAGCTTTTGGCGGAGCGCAAGATCCGCATCGCGCTCAGCGAGGGCGCTCGCGCCTGGCTCGGCCGGGTCGGCTACGACCCGGTCTACGGCGCTCGGCCGCTGAAGCGGGCGGTGCAGAAATATCTGCAGGACCCGCTCGCCGACGCGATCCTGAGGGGCGAGATCGCCGACGGTTCCACGGTCACCGTCGACGAAGGCGACGGTGGGCTGGTCCTCGGGTCCGGGGAGCGCCGGGAGGCGGCCTAAGCCGGCCGGGCGACGTCGAAGGCGACCGTCAGCCGTTCGCCCGCCGCGAACGGAATTGTACCGTGCCACATGGTCGAGGGAAAGAGGACGAGCCGGCCCGGCTTCGGCTCGACGGTGCGGAACGGCGCAAGGTCGAGGCCGATCTCGGCCTGCGGCTGGCCGAGGGTCAGCCAGCCCGCCGGCCGCTCCCCGCGAGCCGCTTCGTCCGGAAGGACGACGTAAAGGGCCGAGCTGAACCAGCCCATCGGGTGGATATGGTTAGCGTGGTGGCCGCCGCCGGTCAGGCGGACCGACCAGGAACCGGAAAAGCGCACGCGCGCGCCGCGCGGCACGGAAAGCGTCGGATGCGCGGGATCGGGCGGCGGCAGCTGCGCGACATGCTTCTCGACCGCGGCGACGATCGCCGCCCGAAGCGCGCGGATCTCGGGCTCGACCCGCGAGAAGAGCGTCCCTTGCGTCTGCGTCCCGCCCCGCACCGATTGCTCGAGCGGCTGATGGCTCGTGCGATGGAGCGAGCGCAGACGCTCAGCGAGCGCGTCGAGCGGCGGCAGGCTCTCGGCAAGATCGTAAATGCCGACCAGGCGCGTATCTCCCTCCAGCCAATCCCACCGCGGATCGCCGGTCTGGCGCCACGCCGTCGCGACATAGGGCCAGAAGAAGTGCGGTTGCGGGCCGCGCGTTCCGGCCTCGGCCTCCGCCGCAGCCTCGGCGGGCCTGCCGGTCCTCAGCAGATGCCGAACGTAGCGGACCCTGAAGGTCGGCTCGTCGAGGCCGGCGAGGCGCGTGAACAGCGCGTCCGCGGCTTCGGGCTGGCCGAGCTCCGACAGGGCCACCGCCTCGTTGACGTCGAAAAGGACATGGGGCCCGGCCGCCTCCCGGCCCTTCGACACCGCCGCGAGCGATTCCTCGTACAGGTCTCCCTGCGTCAGCGTGATGACGAACGACCGCCACAGCTCGATATTGCGCGGCTCACGGGCGAGCGCGCGCTCGAACGCGCTGAAATTGCCGAGGTCGCCGCATTGCCAGCGCAGC
>DATAIU010000022.1:0-58706 GCA_036262495.1 Allosphingosinicella sp. | reverse complement strand
CGATGACGATCTCGAACAGGGCCTTGGCGATGTTGAACTCGCCCCACCATCCGCCTTGCTTTTGGTTCGCCATGGGCAACCTCCACGGGTCGAGGCCGCAGTCGTTGTGACATGCCCAGCGACAACCGGCAAACCCGGGCGGGCGGTTTAGCTCGTGACCGCCCGGTACAGCCCGTAGCCGCTCGACAAGGTCAGCACCGCGCCTACGAACGCCAGCAAAGGGTCGGGGTTGACGCGCTTGGCGATCCACGCCCCGAGCGGTGCCGCGAGCACGCCCCCGATCAGCAGGCCGATGGTGGCAAAGGTGAACGCCTCCCACCCCAGCGCCGCGATGAAGGTCGCGGAAATCGAGACGGTGACGAAGAATTCGGCGGTGTTGACGGTGCCGATCGTCTTGCGAGGGCTCGATCCCTGGACGAGCAGATTGGAGGTCACCACCGCGCCCCAGCCGCCCCCGCCTGCCGCATCGAGGAACCCGCCGGCGAAGCCCAGCGGCTCCACTATCTTCGGCTGGCGCTCGTTATGGCGATGCATGACGCCTCGGTAGAGGAGGTAGAGGCCGAGCGCGCAGAGATAGGCGAGAACGAAAGGCTTTGCGGTTCCAGCGTCGATCCGGGTCAGCACATAGGCGCCGAGAACGCCGCCGATCACACCCGGAATGGCGATCCGGAAGAAGAGCCCCCAATCGACGTTGCGATGGGCGACGTGGCTAATGCCCGATACGGCCGTGGTGAATGTCTCGGCGGTATGGACCCCCGCCGACGCGGCCGCCGGAGGCACGCCCATCGAGACGAGCAAGGTCGAGGAGATCTGGCCGAACGCCATCCCGAGCGCTCCGTCGACCAGCTGCGCGGCGAAACCGATGGCGATGAAGGGCAGGATGTCGAGCAGCGTGACCCCGCCGAGTTCGAACATGCCTGCCGCTCCCCCCTGCCGGACCTTGTTTCGGCCTGTGCTTGGCAGGCGTGCCCCGGCGCAAGGAAAAAGCGGCGGTAAGGGAATTTTGGGCGTCGGCTGGCATTTTGCGGCGGGCGGCCTATCTTGGGCGCCACGGGGAGCGGAGCGGAGTCACTATGCTGCCGGGGCTGGTTGCCTATCTCGATTCGGTAAAAGCCCGCGATCCCGCCCCCCGCAGCCGCTGGGAGATCCTGCTTTACCCGGGCGTCCTGGCGGTCGGCTTCCACAGGCTGGCGCATTGGCTCTATCGCGGCGAGCTCTTCTTCCTTGCCCGGCTGGTCAACGCCGTCGGGCGCTTCCTCACAGCGATCGACATTCATCCCGGCGCCGTCATCGGACGCAATTTCTTCATCGACCACGGCTTCGTCGTGATCGGCGAGACCGCCGAGATCGGCGACGACGTCACCATCTACCAGCTCGTCACCCTGGGCGGCACCAACCCGGCCGACGGCGTGGCAGGCAAGCGCCATCCCACCATCGGGAACGGCGTCATCATCGGCTCAGGCGCGCAGGTGCTGGGGCCGATAAGGGTCGGCGACCGTGCGCGAATAGGGGCGAATGCGGTGGTGACGAAGGACGTGCCCGAAGGCGCGACGATGATCGGTATCCCGGCCCGCTCGACCCTGGTCAGCGCGGAGGAGAGCTCGGGCAGCTTCCTCCCCTACGGCACGCCGTGCTCGGAAGCGTTCGACCCGGCGACCCAAAAGCTGGAAATATTGCAGTGCGAGGTCGAGCAGCTGCGCCGGCGCCTCGCCGAACTGATCGACGAGCGCGAGGGCCGGGGCAAGCAGGGGCGCGGACGCGGCTGATGGGCACGGTCCACCCTTTTCCGTCTCCGTCATCGCCGCAAATCGGCTTCACCCGGGCCGAGCTCGGCCGGATCATCGACCTCTACGGGCGCATGGTCGCCGCCGGGCAGTGGAAGGATTATGCGGTCGAGTTCGGCCGCGACCATGCCGCTTTCTGGGCCTTCCGCCGCACAGCCGAGCGGCCCGAATACCGGATTGAGAAGCGGCCGGCCCTGCGTCATCGTCAGGGGATGTGGGCCCTAGTCAACGAGGCGGGGATGGTGGTGCGCCGCGGCCACGAGCTCGGGCCGGTGCTGGCGCCGCTCGAGCGGCGCCTTCTGAAGATCGTCAACGCATAGAAAAAGCCCCTCCCCGCCAAAGCGGGAAGGGGCCTTTTTCTTGGCGGCAGCGCTCAGGCGGCGGCGGGCGCCGTCACCCTGTCGAGCACCGGCAACCTCGCCTGCAGGCCCGGCGGCAGCGGCCGGACGATCGCCCGACGGGCATTGTGCCAGAAGGCCGAGAGCAGCAGCAGGCCGGAGCCGATGACCAGGGCCGCCAGCGCTATGTTGAGCTCGACCGCTCCGAACTCACGGAACAGGCTGATCAGGGCGAACAGCACGTAAGCGAGGGCGGAGACGAGCAGCGCCCGCCGGTCGATCGCCAAAGCGGTGAGGCCGAGCAGGACATAGACGAGCAACACGATCAAAGCCTCCCCGACCGAGGCGTCGCCGTCGGTCAGGCCGAGCAGCGAGAAGATCGGGTGGACGATCAGCGGCGCCGACAGGAGATGGAGCCAGAAGGCGACGTCGGAGCGGCGGGTCTCGCGGCGCGGATCGGATGCATCCCACCACATGGCGAAGAGGAAGACGGCGATGCCGAGCACCAGCGCGGTCACCATCATCAGGTCCTCGAGCGCGGGCACGTCGCCGACCGTGGACGCAACCAGCGCCATGACGACCCCGACGACGGTTGAGGCACCCACCGCGATCGTGATCGGCACTCGGAAGCGGCGCCAGTGGAACCAGGTGGCTCCGGCGGCGATCGCGGCCGAACCGGCGGCGACCAAAGCCGCGAGGCGCTCATTGTCCTCGAACGCGTTCTCGCCGATGGCGAGGACTATGGTCGAGAAGGCCGTGAGCAGGACGCCGGCCGTAAAGGCGAGCAGCAGCAATATGCTGGGGAGCGCCATGCGGCGCTTCTTGGTGAAGAATTCGGCGAGCCCCCACGCGGTGGCCGCGGCCAGGAGGCCGGCGAAAGGCGAGGGGCCGTCCCCGCCGATCTTCGGTCCGAACGATTGTCCGATCCAAGCGACGGCGAAGAGAAGGATCGCCGCGGCGATCGAGACGAATATGTCGTTGAAGCCGGTGAGGAGCCGGAAATGCTCCTCGTCGACGACGCTGGTCGAGGCGCGGTCGGCCACCCAATTCCTGAGCGAGGCCGCCGCTTCGGGGGTGAGCGCCCCCGCTGCGACCGCCGCCTCGATATCGCTTTCGCTGTACATGATGTGAATTCCTCCCTTAACGCACCGGCGTCTAGCACGGGTGTATTAAACATGCAATACACCCTTGGAGCTATTCTCCGCGCAGCGTCTTCAGGATCAGCATCGCCTGCTCGGCGCCCGATTGCGGGACGATCTCCAGCGTGCGGTCCGTGATTCTGTCCCAGTTCGCGGCGACTTCCTCGACCGTGCGGGCGCCTTGCGGGAGGGCATAGCCCGGGGTCAGCGTGACATAGGCCGCCTGGACGACCCCGGCGCCCGCCCCGACGATCGCGTTGGAGGGCGCCTCGTCCGAGACCAGGAAGAGCGCGGCGGGGACGACGTTGTCCGGATCGAACAGCTCGAGCAGGTCGGGGGGGAAAATGTCCCTGGTCATCCGCGTCGCCGCAGTCGGGGCGATCGTGTTGACGCGGATTCCGTATTTCGCGCCCTCCAGGTGGAGCGTCTTCGCGAATCCGGCGAGGCCGAGCTTCGCCGCGCCGTAATTGGCCTGGCCGAAATTGCCGTAGAGCCCGGTCGAGCTGGAGGTCATCAGGACGCGGCCATAGGCCTGCTCGCGCATCGCCTCCCAGACCGCCTTGGTGCAATTGGCCGATCCGATCAGGTGGACGTCGACGACCGCGCGAAAGTCCTCCATCGCCATCTTCGCGAAGCTCTTGTCGCGCAGGATGCCGGCATTGTTGATCAGGATGTCGACGCGGCCCCAGCGCTCCTTCGCCGCGGCGACCATCGTCTCGACCTGGGCCAGTTCGGTCACGCTGGCACCGTTCGCCACAGCTTCGCCGCCGGCGGCTTCGATCTCCGCGACGACTTTCTCCGCCGCGTCGGAGCTTCCCGAGCCGTCGCGCGCGCCGCCCAGATCGTTGACGACGACCCGCGCGCCGCGGCGGGCCAGCTCCAGCGCATAGGCGCGCCCGAGCCCGCCGCCCGCGCCGGTGACAATGGCGACGCGCCCTTCGAAGCTTATGGTCATCGGTCCGGTCCCCTGCCTTGGCAGGGCGGGTTAGGGGAAACCGGCCGCGGCGAAAAGCCCGCGGGCGCCGACCCTTGAACGGCCGGCGTCAGCGGGCTTGCCGCGGAGAAACCCTAGCGCCGGGAGCGGCGGACGCCCCGCTCGTAGGTCTGGATGCAATGGTCGGTCACCGTCTTCGAGCAGGCCGGCATCGAGCCCGCGGAACTGCCCGTGCCCATGCCCGTGCCGGTGCCGGTCGTCGCCATGTCGCCGCCGCAGGGCGGATAGGCACTCGTGCCGGCATTGTAGCCCGGAGGCGTGCAGGCCTGACCTTCCGGATCGGTCCCCTGCTGCGTTACGCCGCGCGGTCCGGAGGCCTGCGACGGGTCGTCGACCGTGTTACCCGTCTGGGCGACAGCGGCGGAGCCGAGCATCATCGCTGCGGCGAAAAGAACCATCTTCATCGAACCAATCCTCCTTGGAAAAGCAGCCGCACCTACTTCCGCGGCCGGTTCCTAAACGAGGCCGGAACCATTTTTATCCGCCGCTCCGTCCTTTCGCGGGACAGGATCGCCGCGCCTTCTCGCCAGCGCCGCGCTTTACCCTTATGAAAGGCCGCACCGTATAAGGGACGAGAATGGACGTGGACAGCAACGGCACGGAAGGATCGGGCGCGGCCTCGCGGCGGACCGTGCTCGCGCTCGGCGCCGCGGCGGTCTCGACCGTGGTGACGATCCGCCCGGCGCTGGCGCAGACGGCGGGCTCGGTCCTCAATTGCGAGATTCCGGTGCCGGGGCCCCAGGCCGGAACCAATTTCATCGCCGCCGACGGGACCCTGGTTCCCTCGGGCACGCCCGGCGCCTATCCGCCGCTCGCCCGCCCGCTGAAAGGCGAGGAGGCGAAGGCCTTGCTGATGTCCGGCCGAGCGCCTGCCGGAGTCGATGCGCAGGCCGCGCAGGCTTATGCCAATTATATTCGCCGGCTGCAGGCGGGGATGAGCGGCTTCACCTGCTACGCCTCGCTGCAGATGCCGCGCTAAGCCCAAGGCGGCCGCCATGGCCGCGACGCGCTATCGTGCCGATCCTCCGTCCGGCCGCCGGACGGTCGAGCTCGAAGGCCTGACCCTCGTCTATCACCGCGCCTCGGGCCTCACCCATATCCTCGCGCCGCCGGCGCCGCAGATATTGGAGGCGCTGGACGAGGGGCCGGCGGAAGCCAGCGAGATAGCGGCCCGAATCGCGTCGCTCTTCGAGCTGGCCTCCGACGATCCGACGGCGGCGATCGCGGCGCGGCTCGCGGAGCTAGAGGCGGCGGGCCTCGTCGAGCGCGAATGAGGCACGTCCTGCGCCTGCGCGTCGGACCGACGAGCTTCCGGATCGGATCGGAGTGGCGCCGGCCGGTCGAGGGGCTCCGCCGGCTCTATGCGCTTTATCCGGAGCCTGGCGGGCTTTGCGAGTTCACCGTCCGTCTCGAAGCGCCGCGGCCCTGGCGGCGATGGCTCCGCCCGGCGGTCTCGATCGCCGGCGATTTCGTGCTGCCAGACGCGGCACCCCTGCCTCTCGCCCAGGGGCTGCTGGCGGCCGAGATGGGGATGAACCTGCAGATGGCGCTCGGCCAGCGCCGCTTCCTCCTGCTCCACGCCGCCTCGGTCGAGCGGGGCGGCCGGGCGCTGCTGCTGACGGGGGAGTCGGGGGCGGGAAAGTCCACCCTTGCCGCCCTGCTCGGCGAACGCGGCTGGCGCTTCATGGGCGACGAATTCGCCCTGCTCGACCTGGAAGCGGGGCAGCTCCATCCCTTTCCCCGCGCGGTCAGCCTCAAGAATCGGGCCATCGGGCTGTTCGAGGGCGTCGACCCGGGGCGTCTCGGTCCGGTCCTGGAGGGGACGCCGAAGGGCAGGATACGACATCTACGGCCCAAGGAGGACGCAATCGGACGGATGGCCGAGCCGGCGTCCCCGGCGCTCATCCTTTTCCCTCGCTTCGGGGCGGACCTCACCCCGCAGACGCGGCTCGTGGGCGCGGCGGAAGCGTTCATGCGGCTGACTCAGGCCTCGACGAACTACGTCGCCCTGGGCGAGCGCGGCTTCGACGCCCTGACCCGGCTCGTTGCGGGGGTGCCCGCCCGCGCAATCGACTATCGCAGCGTCGAGGAGGCCGAAGATCAGATCGAGCGGCTGTGGAGCGCGACATGAGCGCCAAAGCCATGGTCTGCCTGCTCCGCGATCCTGCGCGCGCGGGGGAAGTGCGCGATTGGACGCCGGTCATTTCGGCGGCCCGGGCGGAGCGCCTGCTCGGGAGCCTCGCCTTCCGCCTTGAAGGCCAGGCTCTCCCCGATGAGGTCGGCGCCGTGCTCGAAGCCGCGCGCCGCGATGCGGAGGCCGGCCGGGTTCAGGCGCTTTGGGAGGCGGAGGCCGCGCGGCGGGCGCTCGCGCCGCTCGGCGTCTCCGTCATTCTCCTCAAGGGCACGGCGTTCGCGGCGGCGGGGCTTGAGGCAGGCACGGGCCGCTCGATCGGGGATCTGGACATCCTCGTGCCGCGCACCGCGCTGCCCGCTGTCGAGCGCGCGATCCTTGCGGCCGGTTGGGAGTGGGTGAAGGAGGATCCCTACGATGACCTCTATTACCGGCGCTGGATGCACGAGCTGCCGCCGCTCATCCATCGCGAGCGGGACCGGATGATCGACATCCATCACAACATCCTGCCGCTGACCGCGCGACCGAAGCCGAACCCGGAATTGCTGATCGGCTCGGCTCTCCCACTTTCAGGCGGTCTCCACGTGCTCGCGGAGCCCGACATGGTCGTCCACGCCGCCGCGCATCTCTTCGCCGACGGCGATCTTTCGGGTGGTCTTCGCAACCTCTGGGATATCGACCGTCTGATCCGTCAGTTCTCGCAAAGGGGCCACGAATTCACCGTGGAGCTGCGCGAGCGGGCCTGGGAGCAGGACCTGGGTCCCGCAGTCGCGCGCGCGCTGAGGCTGGCCCGCTTGATTTTCGGAACGCCGGTCGATCCCGTAATTGCCGGCGGAGCTCGGCCTTCGGACCGGCTGTTCGCGGCGAGGATTCTCGCCCGGGACGGCTGGGGGCGGCCGCGTCGCCCCTGGCTCCGCTTCGCCTTCTATGTCCGCTCGCACCTGCTGCGCATGCCGCCGGGCCTCCTCGCGCAGCACCTCTGGACCAAGGCGCGGCGCTAACGATTCATTTATCGTGAGGGGTTTACTAAAGTTACGTCAGCCGTCCGGTCGGGGCGCTGCGGGGGGACGCAGGCGTCCCGATACGGAGATATGACATGAAGACGATGTTCAAGGTGCTGAAAGACACCAAGGGTGCGACGGCGATCGAATACGGCCTCATCGCGGCCCTGATCGCGGTCGCCGCGATCGCCGCCATGCAGGGCGTGGGCGAGAGCCTGACCAACACCTTCACCAACGTTTCGACGAAGATGAAGTAATCGCGCAGGCCGGGGCGGGCATCCGCTCCGACCGCAGCGATCGGAAAGGCGCGGCTCCGCGAGGGGCCGCGCCTTTTCGTTTTGCTCCGCTTGATCGCCTGGGTTAGTTTCGCCGCGACACGGGGGAGACTTGCGATGCGCGGGATGCTGTTTGGGATGTTGCTGGCCGCGGCGTTGCCCGCAGCCGCCGCGCCGATCGCGACGCCCGTGACGAAGATCACCGATCCGAAAAGCGTCGTCTCGCCGGTCAATCCTTCTGCCGCCCCCATCCCCATCGAGGATTTCGCAGGGGTCCGCGGCGCCGGCGGGGCGGTCTGGTCGCCCGACGGGAAGTCGCTCGTCGCTTCGCTCAGCCTGACGGGGCGCGAAAATTTGTGGCGGATCGACATCGGCGGCAGCTTCCCGGCGCAGCTCACGCTTTCCGAGGAGGCGCAATATCCCGGCGAGATCACGGCCGACGGCATGGTCCTCTACACTCAGGACAAGGCCGGCGACGAGCTGAACGACCTTTGGGCCGTTCCGTTGAAGGGCGGGGCACCCGTCAACCTGACCCGCACCGACGATTTTTCGGAATCGGACCCGCACGTCTCGCCTGACGACAGGACGATCGTTCTCCAGCGCCGGGCGAAAACCGGAGCGACGATCGATCTGGTGCTGCTCGACCGGGCGACCGGAAAGATGAGCGCGCTTACCCACGAGGCCGATCCCTCGCGGCTCTGGGTCGCGAGCGGATGGACCCACGATGGCAAGACGCTCTTCGCCACCCGCGGGAATATCACCGACACCGAAGCGAGCATCTACCGGATCGACCTGGCGAGCGGACGCGCCACTCTGGTCTCGAAGGAGGCGCCCGGGCTCTACGTCTTCGCCGACGACCTCACGCCTGACGGGAAGCTTCTCTCCGTCACCAGCAACGAGGGCACCGGCCAGTTCCACGCGGGCGTGATGGAGACGGCGACCGGTCGCACCCGCTTCATGGCCCGGACGCCTTGGGAGCAGCTCGCCTTCTCCTTCTCGCCGGACGGCCGCACCCTGCTCGTCCAGACCAACGAGGACGGCCGCTCGACGCTCTCTCTCCTCGACGTGGCGACGATGAAGGCCCGCGACCTTCCGTTCCCGCCGGGAGTGACGCGTCCGGGCAGCCGCTGGCGCCCGTGGCGGCCCGGGGGCGGGCTGCTGGTGAGCCACGAGGCGGGCAACGCGCCGATGGACTATTGGCTCGTCGATCCCGCCTCGGGCAAGTCGCAGCAGCTGACGCGGCTCGCCGTCGCCAGTCTCGACACGGCCGGGCTGCCGACGACGCGCATTGTCGCCTATCGCAGCGCCGACGGGACGCCGATCAGCGCGGTTCTGACGATTCCCTTCAACCTCAAGCGCGACGGCTCGAACCCGGGCGTCGTCGTCCCTCACGGCGGCCCCACCGGCCAGTCGGGCGACTATTTCTCGCGGCAGGCGGCGGCGCTCGCCTCGCGCGGCTATTTCGTCATCCAGCCGAATTTCCGCGGGTCGACGGGCTACGGTCAGGCCTTTCAGGACGCGAACCGCAAGGATCTCGGCGGCGGGGACCTGGACGACGTCGTCGGAGCGGCCAAATTCCTGGCCGATACAGGCTATGTCGACCCTAAGCGGGTCGGCATCACGGGCGGCAGCTATGGCGGTTTCATGACGCTGATGGCGCTCGGTAAGCGCCCCGACGTGTTCGCCGCGGGAGTCGCCCAATACGGAATCATCAACTGGTTCACGATGTGGGAGAATAGCGTCGGCGGACTGCGCGAATATCAGCGCGCCCTCGTCGGCGCCCCGGTCGCGGACAAGGCGCTCTACGAGAAGCAATCGCCGATGACCTACATCTCGAAGGTGCGGGCGCCCCTGCTCGTTCTCCAGGGCGAGAACGACGTGCGCGTGCCGCGCGGCCAGGCCGCCGAGGTGGTCGAGCGCGTCAAGGCCCAGGGCGGCACGGTCGAAGCGGTCTATTATCCCGGCGAGGGCCACGGCTTCGCGAAGCTCGAGAACCAGCAGGACGCGCGGCGCCGCACGGTGGACTGGTTCGACCGCTATCTGAAGGCTCGCTGACGCCCCGCCGGGCGCGGGATCGCCTCTCGGCCGCGCTATGGAAATGGCAAGCTTTCCATGCGATGGCCGCGCCATGCCAAGGCCGCTCGCAGCCGTGATCCTCGCCGCCGGCAAGGGGACGCGGATGAAATCCGATGTCCACAAGGTGCTGCACCCGATCGCGGGACGGCCGATGATCGAGCATTTGCTCGACACGGTCGAAAGCGTCGGGGCCGAGCGGATCGTCATCGTCGTCGGCGACCGGCGCGAGCAGATCGAGGCGGCGCTGGCCGGGCGGGGGCTGGTCTTCGCGGTCCAGGAGCCGCAGCTCGGCACCGCCCACGCCGTCCTCCAGGCGCAAGCCGCGCTCGAAGGCTTCGAGGGGGATATCCTGATCTTATCGGGCGACGTGCCGTTTGTGCGCGCGGAGACGATGAGGCGGATGCTCGAGGCTCTCCGCTCCGGGCCTCGGCCGGCGGTCGTGGCGGTCAGCTTCCGTCCGCAGGATGCCGCGGCCTACGGCCGCATGCTTACTGACGCAGAAGGGCAGATCCTCGGCATCGTCGAGCATAAGGACGCGAGCGAGGAGCAGCGCCTTTGCGGCATCTGCAACGCCAATCTTTTCGCAGTGCGCAGCGCCGATCTTTGGCCCATCCTCGCGCGGATCGGCAACGACAATGCGCAGGGCGAATATTATCTGCCGGACCTCGTCAACATCGCGATCGCCGACAGACGGGGCGCGATCGCGGTCGAGGCGGAGGCGAGCGAGGCGATCGGACCGAACAGCCGCGCCGAGTTCGCCGCGGCCGAAGCCGCCTGGCAGGCGCGGCGCCGGCGCGAGGCGATGGACGCGGGGGCGACGCTGATCGCACCCGATACGGTCTGGCTCGCGCACGATACGGTCATCGGCCGCGACGTCCTGATCGAGCCGAACGTCTTCTTCGGCCCCGGCGTTTCAGTCGCCGACGGGGTCAGGATCCGGGCGTTCAGCCACATCGAGGGCGCGACCATCGCCGCCGGGGCCGAGATCGGCCCCTTCGCCCGGCTGCGGCCCGGGACCGAGATCGGCGAGAAGGCCAGGGTCGGCAATTTCGTCGAGACGAAGAAGACGAAGCTCGGCAAGGGCGCCAAGGCCAATCACCTGACCTATCTGGGCGACGCGCAGGTCGGCGAGGGCGCAAATGTCGGGGCGGGCACGATCACCTGCAATTATGACGGCTATTTCAAATATGGCACGCGGATCGGCCAGGGCGCCTTCATCGGATCGAACACGGCGCTGGTCGCCCCGGTCGACGTGGGCGCAGGGGCGATCGTCGCGGCGGGCTCCGTCGTGACACGCGACGTCGAGGCGGATGCGCTCGCGCTGGCCCGCGGCAGACAGGAAAACAAGCCGGGATGGGCCGCGCGCTTTCGCGCCGCGATGCTGGCCAAGAAGAAAGCGGGTTAGCCCAATATGTGCGGTATCATCGGCATCGTCGGCCGCGAGGAAGTCAGCGCGCGGCTGATCGACGGCCTCAGGAGGCTCGAATATCGCGGCTATGACAGCGCGGGCCTGTGCACGATCGTCGAGGGGCGCCTCGAGCGCCGCCGAGCGGAAGGCAAGCTCGACAACCTCGCGCGGGAGCTCGACGGCCATCCTCTGCCCGGCACGACCGGGATCGCGCACACGCGCTGGGCGACCCACGGCGCGCCGACTCGGGACAACGCCCACCCGCACGCGACGGACGAAGTCGCGCTCGTCCACAACGGCATCATCGAAAATTTCCGGCCGCTGCGCGACGAGCTGATCGCCGCCGGGCGCCAGTTCGAGAGCGAGACCGACACCGAGGTCGTGGCACATCTCGTCAGCCGCGAGATCGAGGCGGGGCGCAGCCCCGAGGAAGCGGTCGCCGCGACGCTGAAGCGGATCCACGGCGCTTTCAGCCTTGCCATACTCATCCGCAAGTTCCCGGACCTTCTCGTCGGTGCCCGGCTCGGCTCGCCGCTGGTCGTCGGCTACGGAGAGGGCGAGACCTATCTGGGCTCAGACGCGCTTGCGCTGGCGCCGCTCACGCAGCGCATCGCCTATCTCGAGGAAGGGGATTGGGTCGTCATTACGCGGTCGGGCGCGCAGATCTATGACCGCGACGACAACAGGGTCGAGCGCGAGATCGTCCTCTCCGGCGCAAGCTCGGCCCGGATCGAGAAGGGCAATCACCGCCACTTCATGCAGAAGGAGATTTTCGAGCAGCCGATCGTCGTCGCTCAGACTCTATCCTCCTATTTGCGCCCGTTCGAGCAGAAGGTCGCGCTGCCCGCGATGGAGCAGAGCTTCGCCGACGTGCCGCGCGTCACGATCGTCGCCTGCGGCACCAGCTTTTACGCCGGCATGGTCGCGAAATACTGGTTCGAGCGCTTCGCGCGCGTGCCCGTCGAGCTCGATATCGCATCCGAGTTCCGCTACCGCGAGCCGGTGCTGGAGCCGGGCGGGCTGGCACTTTTCATCTCGCAATCCGGAGAGACCGCCGACACGCTGGCCGCCCTGCGCCATGCGCGCCAGGAGGGACAGCGGATCGCCGTCGTCGTCAACGTGCCGACGAGCAGCATGGCGCGCGAGGCGGACCTGCTCCTCCCCACGCATGCCGGGCCCGAGATCGGCGTCGCCTCGACCAAGGCTTTCACCTGCCAGCTCGCGGTGCTCGCGGCGCTCGCCGCGAAGTTCGCGATCGACAAGGGCCGGATGAGTGCGGAAGAGGAGCGCGAAATCGTCGCTCACCTTGCCGAGGCGCCCGCCGCGATGAACGCAGCGCTCGGCCACGACGAGGAGATCGAGCGGATCGCACCGCTCATCGCCTCGGCCCGCGACGTCCTCTACCTCGGTCGGGGGGCCGATTATCCCCTGGCGATGGAAGGGGCGCTGAAGCTCAAGGAGATCAGCTATATCCACGCCGAGGGCTATGCCGCCGGCGAGATGAAGCACGGGCCGATCGCTCTCATCGACGACAATGTGCCGGTGATCGTCCTCGCGCCTTCAGGGCCTCTGTTCGAAAAGACCGTCTCGAACATGCAGGAAGTACAGGCACGCGGCGGCAAAGTCGTTCTCATCTCGGACGCCGAAGGCCTGGCGGCGGCGGCCGACGACCGCTTGCTCGCGACCATCGAGATGCCGAAGGTCCACCCCCTTATCGCGCCGCTCGTCTACGCAATCCCGGTCCAGCTCCTCGCATACCACGTCGCCGTCGCGAAGGGGACGGACGTCGATCAGCCGCGAAACCTGGCGAAGAGCGTGACGGTGGAGTGACTCGTCTGCGCGTCGTCGCTCATTTGTGAGCGGAATGAAGTTGGATGAGTAATATGAGAAGCACGGTTGTGCGAGGTCGCCGCGCCAATGCGTCGCGCCGAGCACTTCGGCAGTCTTGCCGCTATACTAGATTGCCTATAGTCTCGATGGACCGAAACCAACACCGCCACTAATGCAGAGCGGGAAGTGACATGGCGATTGTTCGATGCGCGAACAGGACGGGTACGCCTGGCTTGAGGAGGTCGACGGCAGCGCAGCGCTTGCCTGGGTAGCCGAACAAAATGCAGTGGCGCGTGAGACGTTCGAGGGCGACGCCCGGTACCAGGGATTTTTCGACAGCATCTTATCTAAGCTGACCGCCCCGGACCGCCTTGTCTCGGGGCGTCATTTCGATGGCTTCATCTACAATTTTTGGCAAGACCGGCAGCATCGTCGCGGCATCTGGCGAAGGATCGAGCTGGACCAATATCTGAACGACCGGCACTGCTGGGAAACACTCCTCGATATCGACGAGCTCAACAAGTTCGAAGGCGCAAATTGGGTCTTTCGAGCCGCCAGCTTTCTGGCGCCGGGCGAGACGAAGCTGCTTCTTTCCCTGTCGGACGGAGGCAGGGATGCGGTCGTCATGCGCGAATTCGACCTGCTGGAGCGGGCATTCGTGACCGATGGTTTTCAGACGGGCAGGGCGAAACAGAGTGCGACATGGCTCGATCGTGACCGCCTAATCGTCGCGTCGAGCGCGGACCCGTTGGGCGCCAGCAAGGCCGGCTATGGGATCGCGGTTCGCATGCTGAAGCGCGGCACCGCGTTTGCCGACGCGCCAGTTATCTATTGCGGCGATCCCGACGACATGGCTGTGCAGGTCAGCGGCACGATATGCGGCGGTGAACGGATGGTTTTCATCACGCAAAGGAAGAATTTCTTCGAATCGGCGATCTTTCGTTTGGAAGAGGACGGCAGCCTCCTGCAGCTGCCGGTGCCGGGGAGCACAAAGCTCGCCGGAGTTTGCCGTCAACTGGCGTTCCTGCGGGTGAAGGAGCAATGGGACCTCGGCGGAGAGCCCCTGGCGCCGGGCAGCATCGTCTCGCTCGATCTGGAGGCCCTGAGACACTCCTCCACGCCGAGCGTGCGCCCGATCTTTACACCCGGAGCGCGCAGCTCCGTGACCAACGTCGCGCCTCGTCGCGACGACGTCATCCTCGTGGTTAGCGAGGACGTCAAAAGCCGTGTCTTCAGGGCGAGGCTCCAAGGCGATAGCTGGGTGACCGAACGACTGGAGCTGCCCGACTTGGGCGCCGCGACGATCGAGAGCGCGGACGGCGACTCCAACGTCGCGCTTCTATCCTTCGCCAGCTTTCTCGAACCGGAGACTCTGTACCTGCTCGACGACGATGGCATGATGCGGCCGATCCGGATGGCGCCCAGGCAGTTCGATTCGACGCCGTACGCCGTCACGCAACGGTTCGCATCGTCGGCGGACGGCACCGCGATCCCCTATTTCCTGATCACGCCCGCAGCGTCGCCGCCAGACGCCAGGCTGCCCACGCTGTTGTTCGGCTATGGCGGTTTCGAGCGGTCGATCAGGCCTCACTATCTGGCACCCATGATCCAGGAATGGCTCGCCGCCGGCGGCGCTTACGCCATTGCCAACATCCGGGGCGGCGGCGAATATGGTCCGCGATGGCATCGAGCCGCCCTTCGCGAAAAGCGCGTTCTGGCTTTCGATGACTTCATTGCCGTCGCCGAAGATTTAATCGCCACCGGAATCACCTCGCCATCTCTTCTCGGCATCAAGGGGGGATCGAACGGCGGGTTGCTGATGGGAGCGATGCTGATCAGACGACCGGAGCTGTTCGGCGCGATAATCTGCCGGGTGCCCCTGCTCGACATGCTTCGCTTTCACAAGATGCAAGCCGGAGCGAGCTGGACAGCCGAATATGGGGATCCCGACGACGACCGCGACCGCGGGCACCTCGAAAGGATTTCACCCTATCACAATCTGGCCCCTGGCCGCCATTACCCGAAAGTCTTCTTCACCACCGCGACCGGTGACGATCGCGTTCACCCCGGCCATGCCCGCAAGATGCAGGCGCGCATGCAGCAGCTGGGTTATGACAGCATTTTCTTCGAAAACATTCAGGGCGGCCATCAGACGGCTACGGGTCCTGAACATATGGCAATGAACGGGGCTATGGAATTGGTTTTCCTGCATCAACAACTGGTCGATCGAGCCCACGCCGAGCTCGTCGGATAGATTATTTCTACAGATGGGCCCGGGAAGCGACCGCCGGCCTCGATTTGGTTGACGGTCGTCCCCGCGGCTAACCAAGGAAGTGCCGCAGATGAAGGACGGTTACGACGCCCACGCCGAAGTCGATCAAGCCATATTCGAGCGTCATGCCGACAGGCTGGAAGCGCGTTTCGAGGATCCCAGGCAGCAAGCGATGCTGCGTGACTATCTTTCCGACCTGACCTTCGCCGAGTGCGCGTCGGTGCTCGATATCGGCTGCGGCACAGGCGCTGTGACGCGTCGGCTGGCCGCGTGGCCAGGCGTGGGACACGCGACGGGGGTGGACCCGATCAACGCCTTTATAAGCCGCGCGCGACAGCTGGCGCGGGGTGCCGAAAACATCGCCTTCGAGCAGGGGGACGGTCGATCGCTCCGCTTCGACGACGAGACGTTCGATGTCGTCGTCTCTCACACGGTGATCACCCACGTCTCGCAGCCGGAAAAGCTGATCGCCGAGGCGTTCCGCGTGCTGCGTCCCGGTGGCTCGATCGCCCTTTTCGACGGAGATTACACGACATCCACCGTGGCGAACCAGAGCTTCGACCCGTTGCAGGCCTGCGTCGACGTTCTGCCGGTCCACGATATGTATCTGGTGCGGCGATTTCCCTCGCTTTTGGCGGGGGGCGGCTTCGACGACGTGCGCGTGCGCAGCCACGGTTACGTCGAAGATCCGAAAGGCGGTTACATGGCGAGCTGGATCGAGCGCGGCGCCAATGCGCTTGCCGACAACGGGGTTATCGGCGTCGAACTCGCCGAAGCCCTGCGCGCCGAAGCCCGGCGCAGATGTGAAGCGGGCCAGTGGGTCGGGCAGATGACATTCCTGAGCGCAATCGGCCGCAGGCCGATACCGTGACGGCTGAACGCCCAACGAAACTGGGCCGCGACACGCATTCTTCGCCTGATTCGCCGGGTTCGCGGCGCACGAGGCCGACCGCCTCCTCTCAGTAACGTGCAGCGCGGTTCGCTGAAGGCTTCTGGTAGCGTCTAGCATTGGCGGACTTCGCAGACCGTCATTTAGAGGTAGCTATTATCGCTTGACTCGGGGAAGTTAAAAACTGACAGTCAATATGGAGATCGACGACTCGGAGGTTCGTTTCTCCATCATCGGCTCCATATTGTGGTACTCACCAGAAGGAGTGGTGCAATGATCAAGTTCGACATCGCTACGGTCGCTCTCGACGTCGAAGACGAGTGGGACATGGAGTATTTCCCCAGGCACTGAGCTGACCTGAAGTCGCACGATCGTTGCCGGGCAGGTTTGGCCGGCGTGGCCGTACATGCCAGTCTTCGGCCTGTCAGCGATCGTGCGCAATCGTCGTTCCATTAGTCTCACGTCATCGCCGTGACTTGATCTTTGCGCCCTCAGCCTTCAGACGCGACGCCCGGCGGTGCAGCTGGCTCGCGCCTGTCGCTGAGGCGAGCAGCAAGCGGCCGCGGGACACCGATTGCGAGCAATCGCTTGTTCACTCCGGAGCATCGTCGACAAGACCATGACCCTGACCGCCCGCACCAGCCCTGCGGTAGATGCCAGCGGCGATGCTCTTAGCCCCATTTTCGTCGTCGGTGCCGTGCGTTCGGGAACGACCTTGATGAGTTCGATGCTGTCGGCGCATCCCGCGATCGCCATCGCTCCAGACCTGCACTATGTCTATGGTTGGGTGCAGCAGGGCCGCCGGCTCGATCTTTCGTCCGGGCCCGACTTCGAACGCTTTTGGAATGCATTCAGTCGCAACAGCCGCTTCGGCTATCTCGGCGTCGAATCCACGGCCGTTCGCGAGCACATCGAGACTCACCGGCACTATTCCTTTCGGGGCGTATATGTCTCGACGCTCGAGACCTATGCCGCCAACCTCGGCAAGCGTCGCTGGGGGGAGAAGACGCCGCTCGCCGAGAGTCACTTGGAGACGTTGCTGGAATGGTTTCCCGACGGGCGCGTGGTTTACATGATCCGCGACCCCCGCGGGGTCGTGAGTTCCCTCAGAAAGACCCCGTGGGGGAGCGAGGTCTCGGTCGAGGACCATGCCCGGGCCTGGGCGGCCGGGGTCAAACGAGCGATGCTGTGGGCGGCGGACCCACGCATCTGCTTCGTACGCTACGAAAAGCTTGTTCGGGAGCCCGTCCAGGAAGCGCGGCGGGTGTGTGAGTTCATCGGCGAAAGTTACGCGCCGGAGATGGTCGACGGGCGCGACGCCCTTACCGCGTCGGCTCTGAGGGACCGCGAGGGCTGGGAGAAAGAGCACATCTCCGCGGCGTTGCGGCCGGTTCACGATGCCTCGATCGGCAAGTGGGCCAGTGAATTGACGCCCTCGGAAATCGAAAGTGTCGAATCGATCTGCGGAGAGGCAATAAAAGACATGGGCCGTCTACCAATCGGATCATAGCCTCCATTTTCGGGGAAATCGCCTTCGCGGGTAGCAGCGCAATGGGGTTGAATCGTTGCAGTATTCGCCGGACCGGCGCACTCTGGGATGACAGTTCGGGTCCGCTACTGGGAGGATGTAATGCAGGTTACCATTCTCGGCCACGCCAGCCTCTTCATCGAGGCAGCGGGTCAACGCATTTTGCTTGATCCAGTCCTCCGGACGACGAGCCTACTCGGTAGTGTTGTGCATCAATATCCCAGAGCGCTGAACATCGAAGCGATGCCGCGACCGGATCTGCTGGTGATCACGCACGAGCATTATGATCACTTCGATCCTGAGACGCTTGAGAAATTGCCGAAAGACCTTCCCTCGGTCATTCCGCCTGACGATCGGCTGGAGCGGAACCTGCGCAATATCGGTTTCTCCACGTTCACGCGCCTGGGTAACTGGGAGCACGCCGAATTCGGCGGCGTGCGCTTGACGGCTACGCCCTCAGAGGCGGACGTCACCGAACTGGGCTTGGTGGTGGAAGCGGAAGGCGCCCGCTTCTGGCACATGTCGGACGCCGAGCCGAGTGAGGATACTTCGGAGCGGATCCTGGCCGAACACGGGCCGATCGACTTCGTGACGGTCAAGTATCAGCCGCCCGACCCGCTTCTGAACTATGTTCACAATCTCTCTTCGAGCTTCGATCGGCGCAGCGTCGCGCGCTGGCTCGAGCACGCCTGCACGTGCCGTCCCAAGCTGGCTTTCCCCTATGCTTCGGGACTCTGCCTATCCGAGGACCATCAATGGCTGAACCGTTACGCCTATCCGATGTCGCCGGAGTTCGCGAGGTCGGTCCTGGCCAAACGTCTCGCCGGCATCGGCGAGGCGACGGTGATGAAGCCCGGAGACGTCATCTCGATAGAGGGCGGTCAGGTCCGCGTCGACAGGCAAGCCAGCAACTTCGTGCGGCAGAGCGCGCCGGACACGGTCGTTCGGTGGGAACCGATCGAGGTCGAACATTTGACCGGCATCGCCTCGGCCGTGGGAAGGCAAAGGCTTCGGGAGGAGCTGACGAGCCTGGTCACGAAAGGCGAGTTCTCGAACTGGATCGCGCAGCATCCGAAGCTCCTCAAGCCGTTCACCGACTGGGGCATCGTTTGCCAGTTCGTCGTTCACCTGGATGCGGGTGAACGGGTTTGCTTTCACGCGGACTTTTCCGAGGCGCCCCCCCAAACCGCCATGGGGGAGAACGACGCTGCCGCTTATTTCATGCACATCAGCGGTCAGGCAGCGCAAGAGTTGCTCGACGGCACGAACTCCTCGGTCGAAGTCATCTATCAAGGGCGCGCACGGATCTTCGAACGGATCATCGCCGTTCGCAACGGCCGAGTCGGTGCGTCCGACGCGAAACACATGTACGGAGCCTTTCCGGATCCGTTCTTCTGTTTTGTAAATGCAAGGGCGAGGGAGATGCGGAAGGCGCTCGAAGCGGCGGAGTGACTGCGCTCTCGGCATCCTCGATCGCGCAAAATGACCACTGACGTGATCAGGCGCGAGCGCCTGCTGATAAGCGCTGCCGTTCTTACCAGCTTTTTCGGCGAGTTCGTCAAATTCGTTCTCGCCATCTGGGTATATACCGTCACGGAATCGGTGGTCGCGTTCGCGGCCTTGGCGATCGTCGGCTTCCTGCCCAATATCGTGCTCGCGCCCAAGATCGGCGTCTGGCTCGACCGGACCAATAAGATCAATGCCCTTCGCCGCGCCGCCGCCACGCTCGCCGCGGCCGCTCTCGCCGGCGCCCTCGGCATCGCTTTCGGGCTGCCCCCGTTTGCATTGGCGTTGCTCGTGACGCTTCCGGTCGCGATCGCCGACGCGATCGAAGCGCCTGCTTACGGCGTCGCCGCCGCGCAGTTGGTCGCAAAGCGACGACTGCAGAGTTTCAACGGCATTACCGAATCGGCCCGGTCCTTTTCGATCATGATCGCCCCGATCCTTGGCGGCGTTCTGATTGCAGCGATCGCCCCGGTACAAGTCATGCTAGGGGCAGCCGCGATCGCGGCGGCCGCCTGGCTGATCCTTCTCCAAATCCCTCCGGTAGAAAGCGGGCGGAAAGCAGCGAGCCCATCGAGCAAATCGAGCGGCGAGACGCTGCAAGAGCTCAGAAATACGCTCGCCCTGATATTCAGCCGCCCGAGCTTGACCGGCCTGCTAATAAGCTCGGCCATCCTGAACGGGTTGATGGCCGCCTATATCGTTCTCTTCTATCCGATGGTTCTGCAACAGTTCGCCGAGCAGGATGTGGGCCTGATCCGGGCCAGTTTCGCGCTGGGGATGGTGGCCGGAGGGCTGGTCGCCCAGTTGCCGATCCTACGGCGCGGGGGCGTGCGCCTGGTGATGATGGGCGCCGCCTTCACGACGATTCTTCTGATGGCTATCGCGCTCGGCCCACGCCTCTCCGGCGTGCTCGTCCTGCAAGCGGCGATCGGTGCTACGCTGACGTGCATGCAGGCGAAGGGCCAAACGCTTTGGCAGGAACTGACGCCGGAGGCGGTTCTAGGGCGGGTTTTCGCGACCCGGCGCATGATCGCCTTCGCCGTCGTGCCGCTGATGTACGCGACGACACCATTGCTGGTCCAGTTGAGTATCGAAGCGCTGGCCCGGGTCGCCCCGCTCGCGGCGGTCATGCAGGGGGCTGCTGCAGGCGAGCGATTGACGCTTGCGACTTGCTCGCTGTGCTGCCTTGGCGCCCTGCTCTGGCTCGTCCGATCGACGGGAGCTCCGCTGCCAAGCCGGGCGTCCGATGACGCTCCCTAAGGTGACGCTGCTACTCTTGACACCTCTACGTGAAGGCAGGACTAGTCTGGGAACCTCCCGATGTTCGGGGAGGAGCCTGTGGTAACCTTGTTTTTTGTTCGTCACGCTTGGTCTATTGGGGAAGCGGCTAAACCGGGGGGCGGTCCGTGCCGACCGAGAAGGACGTGAAACGGTTCCATCTCAGCCCATGGCTTTGGCGAGTGGTTTCGCTGAGCTTGTTGCAGTTGGTTGGCATAACCTTTTTCGCCCAAGCCAGCCAAGCCAAAGGAGAGGACGTCGTGCGCGAGGCGGACGATGCCTTTGGAGTGCGGATCGGCCTTGAACGGTTCGGCCTGTACACGGAATCCTTCGCCCGCGGTTTCAGCTTGGAAGCGGCGGCGAATTACAGGCTCGACGGCCACTATTTCGTTCCTGCAGCCAACCCGATAAATTCGCTTATCGAAAGCGCCACTGTGCGTGTTGGTGTCAACTCTTTGCCTTTTGACTTCCCGCCTCCTTCCGGGATGGTCGATTACGCCCTTCGCGGACCCGCCAAGACTGCTTTCGTCACGGCTCGCGCCGGCAGCAATCGCTATGCGTCGCCATTTGCCGAGATCGATTTCTCAGTCGGCAAGCCCTCCCTGGGAGTGGCCGGGGGCATTCAAGCCTATCCGAGCAGCCGGTTTGCCGACGGTGGCGTGGGCAGCTTCTTTTCCGTCGGGTTCGTCCCGCAGTGGCAGCCCAGCCCGAAGCTGAGGATACGGGGCCTGATCGGGATCGACAGGTTCCGCTACAATGGGGACGTGGGTTTCGTCACGGCCGGCGCCGATCTGCCGCCCGTCTTTGATCGATCGAAGCCGCTGGGACCCGAAAATGCCCGAGTCGAACAGCGTAATGCCAATCTCGGATTGATGGTCGACCAATCGTTCGACCGAGCCCGGCTCGGCTTCGCCTTGTTCTACTCCAGAAGAGAGCTGCCGCGAGCCGACTTCACCCTGATCTCCGGCCTCGACCGCCAGGGCCGCGGTCAGGCGGCCTTCTTTACCGCGCCGGACCAACGCCGCGAGACCTGGTCGGGTGATGCAAATGTCGTGCGGCAGTTGGGGCGGGGCACCTGGCAGCACCGGGTTACGGCTTCGTTACGCGGGCGCTTCAGTCATAACCGCGCTCCGGCCGGTCAGCAGGTCCCTTTAGGAGAGGTCATCATCGACGGCCGCCGCTTGGGGCTCGTCGGCAACGATCGCCCTGAACCGACGCAGGCATATTCGGATCGCATCGAGCAGGTCGCATTGGGCGTCGGCTATCGAATCTCCTACAAGAACCGGATCGAGGCCCGCACGGGCTTGCAGCGCATGCGCTACAGCAAAGAGGCGCAAGCCGTGGACGGGACTGTCTCGTCCAACATTTCCAAGGACTGGCTGTTCAACCTCTCGGCCGCCGCCAAAGTGGGAAAGGCGTTAACCCTCTATGCGGCCGCCACCCGCGGGATCGAGGAAACGGGACTGGCGCCGGCCAGGGCACTCAACCGGAACGAGGTGCTTCCGGCGGTCAAGGCGACGCAGATCGAAGCGGGCTCGCGCCTCCAGGCATCCAAAACCTTCAATGTTTCGGCCGCTGTTTTCCAGATCACCAAGCCGACACCGGAATTCGGGACCGACGACATTTTCAGGCTGGTCGGTGACGCGCGCTACCGCGGATTGGAAGCGTCCGCGAACTGGCGCTTCGATCAGAGTTCATCCCTAGTTATCGGTGCCGTTCTGATCGACGCTGATCGCAAGCGATTGCGTGGAGAGCCTACCCGGAACCCGGTGGGGGTTGCGGAGCAGCAGGGTCTGATAGGACTGAGTTATCAGCCGCGCTCATTTCGTGCGCTGACGCTGGACGGACAGCTCACCGTGCAAGGGGGCCGCTGGGCGGACACGGCGAATACGATCAAGACTCGAAGTCTGGCTGTGCTCGATCTCGGCGCCCGCTACGCGTTTGGAACTAAAGGCCCGCAGCTACGCGTGCAAATCATCAACGTATCCGATGTGAAACGATGGGTGGCTCAGCCCTCGCAGACGCTCGTGCTCTTCCCTCCACGCACCTTCAGGTTGGTGCTCTCGCAATCCTTGTGAGCCAGGCGCTGACACGAGTCGGGGCGGCGGCGCCGCGGCTTGCGGTCCTGGGCCGGACTGGATCACTCTTCACCCGCGTGGCCTTGATCTTTGCCGAAGAGGCCCGTGTCGACTACGAGCTGGTCATCCTGGAGGATCTGAGGAGTACCGATGCGGCGGCCTATTCCGGCAATCCCGCACTCCGAATTCCCGTGCTCCGGCTGCCTGATCAGGATCTCTTCGGCTCGCAGAACATCTGCCGTGTGCTCGCCGCTCGCTCAACGCGGCCGCTCAGTGTGGTCTGGCCGGAGAACCTGACCGACACCGTTGCCATGAACGCGCAAGAGCTTGTCCGGCAGAGCATGGCGGCTCAGGTCCACCTGCTGATGGCGACGGACATTGGCAAGCGCGCTCGAGGCGATGCATTCGTCGCCAAGACCCTTGCCGGCCTCGAGGGCTCACTGCTCTGGCTCGACAGGCATGCGACCGAGTTCATCGCGACTCTTCCGCTGGAACGAACCTTGTCGATGCTGGAGGTGGAGCTGTTTTGCCTCCTCGAACACCTTAAATTCGGGCCAACGGTGCCGATCGACGCTTATCGGTCCCTGCTGGCTTTCGCCTGCAGGTTCGGGACGCGCCCGTCGGCGCAGCGAACCGCGTTCCGTTGATCGGGGTTAGGGGTGCAGCCCCTGTTCGGCTCCAGAGAGGGTCAGCTTGTCGAGCCGACCCGCCGAGCCCGCCAGCCGCTCGATCAGCTCGACGAACCTCTTCAGCCACACCGACACGTCGTGATCGCTCAGAAACGCCGCATCGAAGCCGAAGCTGAACCGCAGCTGCTCTCCCCGGTCGCTGAGCCCGACGTCCAGGTCACTCTTGATGAACGGAGCGGCGAGCCTGATCGGTTCGATCGTCAACCCGCGGATCGTGCCGTAAGGCCTGACGTGCTCATCGACCATCATCACTTGGAAAACGCGCGAACAGCCCTCTCTCAAGGGTAACGGGACGTCTGCCATCGACACGCCCAGATGCTGTGGCGCGGTTTGCAGGTGACTTTGGACTTCCGTGAGCAAGCTCCGGATGCTGTCGAAGCCGCCGGTCCTTATCCGGACCGGGATGCTGTTCACGAAATAGCCCACGCAGTCCCTGTATTTGGGGCCAGGGCGATTGTGATGCGGAATCCCGACGAGAACGTCGTCTCGGCCGGTAATCTCGGCAAGGACGAGGATCAGTGCGACCAGGCACAAGGTAAACACGGTCGTGCCTTCCGCAGCCGCGCAGGCCCGAAGCCGAAGCAACGAATCCCCGTCGATGAACTCGGCGAGCGATCGCGGCAGAGCTGGCGCGCCAGGATGGGAACCCGACGCGCGGGGCAGCATGACCGGTTCAACCCCTTCGAGATACTGTGCCCAAAAATCCAGATCCTGGGCGTAAGCACCCGATTCGACCCGCGCCTCCTGCTCCTTCGCATAGTGCAGATAGAGCGTCTCGGCCGGACCTTCAGAGACGTCGCGCGAATAGGCGCCAAACAGCTCCACCATGAGAGGCGAAAGTGACTGGGCGTCCATGGCGATATGGTGAAAGGCGATCACCAGCCAGGTCCGGTCGCGACCGCTCGCCAGAATGCGCGCGCGCACGAGCTCCCCTGCGCGAATGTCCATGCCGCGAAAGGCCCACGCTGACGCGGCCGCTCTGGCGACTTCGCGGAGATCACGGTCGTCCCCCGGGTCTGCGCGGATCGCCGTGCGTTCCACCTCGATCGCCTTGCCGTCGGTCACCCTCTGCTGCCACTCGCCGCCCGGCAATTGCCTGAAGCGCGTGTGGAAAACGGCGTGTCGGTTTATCGTACGCTCGAGCGCGCGCTGCAGACGATCGACGTCCAGCGGGCCCGAAAACTCGAACATGACCGGCACCACGCGGATCGCGGTCGCGAAATCCTGATCCGCCTGGTTCAGCAATCGCCTTTGCTGAAACGTCACCGGACCCCAACCGTCGACCTCCGCGTCCATCTCACCTGCCGGGGGAGGCGCGGCAGCGTTTTGCCGGCTGGCATGATCCCGCACGGCCGTTGCAATGCCGTCGTAGGTCGGATCGGTGAAGACGTCTCGATAGCTCAACTGGGCGCCTGTCACCTGCCTGATGGCCCAGATCAATTTGGCCACCAGCAGCGAGTGACCGCCGCAATCGAAGAAATTGTCGCCTCCCGCCACGTTCTCGACACCGAGCGTCAGCTTCCAGATCGCGGCCAGCTTCTCGTCGAGCATCTGGGAAGGCGTGTCGGGCGCAGCGGCTTCGACGAGGCTGGCGCGCGCCGACAAGGCGCGGCGGTCGATCTTGCCGCTGATCGTGGTGGGAAAGACATCGAGGATCTGGATTCGGCGGGGCACCAGATAATAGGGCTTGCTGCTCGCGAGCCACTCGCGCAGCCGGCTCCCGCTCAAGGCGCGGCCGGGCCTGGGCTGACAGAAGGCGACGAGGTGCTTGTCCTGGCCCGAATCGCAAACCACGACAGCGGCATCGGCGACGTCCGGATGGTTGCGCAACGCGCATTCGACCTCGCCCACTTCGACACGATGGCCGAGGATCTTGACCTGGCCATCCGCGCGCCCGACGAATTCGAAGAGCCCGGCCGCGTTGAGACGGACCCGGTCTCCGGTCAGGTACATCCGCTCTTCGCTGTTCGCGGAAAAAGGATCCTGCACGAACGCAGCCGCGGTTTCCTCGGGCCGGCCGAGATAGCCCATGCCGACGCCCGCTCCGGCGATCGCGAGCTGGCCGATCTCGCCGGCGGGAACCGGGCGCAACCGATCATCGACGACGTGGCAGCGATAGCCCTCCAGCGGCGAGCCGATCGGCACGTCATCGCCTGCCGCGAACAGATCCCCGCCCTTGTAGGACCACATGGTGGACGCGATGGTAGCCTCAGTGGGACCATAGGCATTGACGAGGATTGGAGAGCCGGAGGCATTGAGCGATCGCCAGGCATCGAGGTCGGAGCGCTCGAGCTTTTCGCCGCCGGTCATAATCAGCCGTAAGCAGGACGGCAGAGGCTCGCCGGCCCATGCGTGTTCAGTGACCCAAACGCGCCACAATGCCGTGGGCAACAGGGCCGCGGAGACGCCGAGTCGATTGATGAATTCGTCGAGACCGACGGTCGTCACGTCGTTGCTCTGCGGGTAGATGACAAGGCACGCCCCCGCGGCGATGGCCGTACATATTTCGTGCATCGCCCCATCGAAGCCGAGCGAGCAGATCTGCAGGCAACGATCGCGCGGCGTCAGCTCCAGCCTGGCGGCGCTCGCGCGGGAATAATGGATAATGGAACTCTGCGAGACCAACACGCCCTTAGGTCGACCGGTCGATCCCGAGGTATAGAGGCAGTAGGCGGCGCGTGTCGGCGCATCCGCCTCAAGCTGCAAGCTCGGGGCCGCGCGGCCTGCGGGAGCGCCGTCCGTTTCGACCGCGACGGCCGGGATTCGGCTGCCGGGGACATCGCTTTCGTGCGAGACGATGGCCAGCGTCGCTGCGCAATCGTCGAGCAGCTCGTTAAGCCGCTCCTCCGGCGTCGCCCGATCGACGGGCACGACGATCGCGCCGAGGCGCCAGAGCGCGAAGACCGCGACCACGAAGTCGACCGAGCGCCCTTGATAGAGAACGACCGCGTCGCCCGCCGCAACGTCCCTTTCGGCCAGTTCGCTCGCCAGACATTCCGCACGGACCAACAATTCTCGATAGGTGAGCAGAAGTGAGCCATCTTCGATAGCAGGATGATCCGGCTGCTCGTCAGCGCGATCCCGCAGCAGGTCGAACATGGTTTGCGGTTCATCGGCCGGGCGCAGCGGCGGAGCCGCATCGGCGCGGCTCCAAGTGCGCGTGATGTCCGGCTTCATGATGACAACCGCCCTTTCAACTTAAGCCCGTCCAGCTCGCTGCGGCGAATGCCCGGCGATGTTGGCAGCCCTAGTATTTCAAAGCAAGTGGCAAGCCGGCGTCCCCCGTCATGGCGTGAGTTCTGGTTGAGAAGGTGCCAGTCTTGGCCGTGCTTGACCGCCGCTTTTCGAGTTTCAATTAGCTTTGGCGTATATTAATCTTGCGGAACACCTCCCGAAGGAGTGTGGACCGCCCATGGAAGAGCCGCGATCTGACACTCCACAGCACGCCCTGTCCTCCGCCGAACAAAGAGTCTGGTTTTTCGAGCAGCTTAATCGCGGCCTGCCGACCTACAATATCCCCTTTCTCGTTCGGCTCGAAGGGCCGCTCGACCGCCACCTTCTGGAACGCTCGCTTCAGGAGCTGGTCAATCGCCACGCGGGCCTTCGCACGCGTTTCATAACCGACATCGATGGCCAGCCAATGCGGGTCGTCGAACGTGAGTTGCGGCTGGCGCAGAGCTTCATCGATTTATCATCTTCAAGCGCCGACGAGCAGCAAGCTGAACTTGATCGATTGATTGCGGGAGAGAGTGTAAAAATATTCGATCTTGAGAATGGGCCGCTTATTCGAACCGTGACCTACCGTCTGGGTCCGACTACCCATGCGGTTCTTTTGATGATGCACCATCTCATAACCGACGGCCGGTCTGTAAACATTCTGCTATCCGAGTTGGGCTTCATTTACGAAACTCTTCGTGCGGGTGATCCGCTGCCGCCGCTGCGCATCGAGCTCGCTTATCCCGACTATGTCGCGTGGCAGCAGCGAGGGCAGGGGGCCTTATACGAGCGCCAGGTGCGATTTTGGCGCGAGCAACTGGCCGGGGCCCCAGGCGAACTCCAGTTACCCCTCGACTTCCCGCGTTCCGCGATGCCCGGCGGGGCGGGAGCCTGCCACGAATTCTCCTTGCCAGCCGAGCTTGTCGACCGTCTCTCGTCATTCGCGCGCCGGTTCGAAGCGACGCTCTTCACTGGCCTGGTCGCATCCTATCAGGCCCTGCTCGCACGCTATACCGGACAGACAGACATACTGGTCGGAATACCGGTCTCTGGCCGATCGGAGGAGACGCGTGACCTCGTCGGCCTGTTCGTCAACACCGTGGTGCTGCGCGCCGATCTGGCGGCCGACCCCTCATTCACGCAGTTGCTGCTTCAGCTGAAGCAACGCACGCGCGATGCCTATGCCAACGGGGACGTGCCGATCGACCGGGTCGTCGAGGAATTGACTTCGTCCGGCGATGCGAAGCGCGGCGCGCTCTTCCAAACGATGATCAACTACAGGAGCTTCGACACCTCCGCCCTGGAGCGTTGCGGCTTCGAGGCAACGGCGCATCGCCTTCCGACCCAGTCGGCGGTGTCCGATCTCGACCTCACGCTGGAAAGGTCAGGCCGCGGCATCCTTGCACGTTTCAATTATCCGGCCCGCTTGTTCCATCCGTCCACGGTCAGCAACATCGCCAAGCATTTCCGCGGGCTTGTCGAGGCCACGTTGCGGCACCCGGATGTGCCCCTTTCGCGGTTGAATTTCATCGACGCGTCGGAACGTGACCGCATTCTCGAGTGGAGCGAAGGCGAGCATCTGGACTTCGGGCCGGGAAGTCTGCTCGAGCTGATTACGCACCAGGCGCGCACGATCCCGGACCAGCCGGCAATCCTGTGGCAGGCTGGCCAGCTCACGTACAGGGAGCTCGAAGAGCGTTCACGATCGCTGGCGGCTCTCCTTGTCGATCAAGGGGTGAAACCGGAGAGGATCGTGGGGCTGTGCCTCAATCGCTCGCCCGACATGATCGTCGCCGTCCTTGCGATCCTGCGAGCGGGCGGGGCCTATCTTCCGCTTGATCCCGATTATCCCGACGAGCGCCTCGCGTTCATGGTCCGCGACGCATCCGTTCGCTTCCTCGTCACCGAGGGCAGTCTCGCCGGCAAGTTTTCGGAACATGTGCCGTCCGTGACGAGGATCGACAGTCTCCATGCCCTTGAAAGAGGCAACACCGAGCCGCCCGAGCATCCGACGGCTCCGCAAGGGCTGGCTTACGTCATTTACACTTCGGGATCCACCGGTCGGCCCAAAGGAGTGATGGTCGAGCACAGGAACCTGCTGAACCATAGCTTGTGGTTCAACAGAACCTTCAATCTCGGTCCGGGCGACCGTGTGCTGCAACGGACCTCGACCAGCTTCGACGCTTCGGTCTGGGAGATTTTCTCGACCCTCTCGTCCGGCGCCACGCTGGTCCTTCCCTCGGATGACGAGCGGTCGGATCCGATCGCCCTATCGCGACTGCTTGCGTCCCGGCAGGTGACGATAATGCAATGCGTCCCCTCGTTCCTTGACGTCTTGATCAAGGCGGAGGCGTTCCGCAACTTGCCCGTGCTGCGTCTCGTTTTTTGCGGCGGCGAGCCGCTTTCCACCAGATCTGTCGCGGACTTGGCGCGGCAGACGGACGCCAAATGCGTAAATCTATACGGGCCGACCGAAGCCACGATCGATGCGCTGTGGTGCGAGGTCTCGCCCCCGGCTCAGCGAGTCGCGATCGGCCGACCGATCGCAAATGGGCGCGCCTACATCCTCGATCCCCATTCAGCGTTGCTGCCCGCCGGCTTGCCAGGCGAGCTCTGGATCGGGGGCGCCGGCGTAGCGCGCGGATATCTCGATCGACCGGCGCTGACGGCCGAGCGCTTCATCCCGAACCCCTTCATGCCGGGCGACCGGGTCTATCGAACCGGCGACCGGGCGCGGTGGAGGGGCGATGGCGAGGTCGAGTTCCTCGGCAGACTCGATGGCCAGGTGAAGCTGCGGGGTTACCGCATCGAACTGGGCGAGATCGAGGCGGCCCTAGGCTCCCTACCCGGCATCTCGAGATCGGTCGCCGCAGTGCGCGAAGACACGCCGGGCGACCAGCGCCTCGTGGCCTATGTCGTTCCTACCGCCAATTCGGGAACAGACGTCGACTCGTTGCGCGCGGCGCTCCAGCGGCGACTGCCCGAATATATGATCCCTTCGGCGATCGTTCCCATCGGCGAATTGCCCCTCACGCCGAGCGGCAAGCTGGATCGTGCGGCGTTGCCCGTGCCTTTATCGGCGGCGAGGCCATGCTCCCCTCCAACGACCGAGACGCAGAAGGCCATCGCTGCTCTGTGGACGGACATTCTCGGAACTGAGCATTTCGGCATCGATGACAACTTCTTCGATCTTGGCGGGCATTCGCTCCTGGCGGCTCGCATCATATCCCGCATCAGGAAGGATTTCGGCATCACGATCCCGCTCAAGTCCTTATTTCTGGCGCCGACTGTGAGAGGGCTTGCCTCCGAAATCGATGCCTCGCCGAGGCTCGGGCCGACCGATGATCTTATCATGCCGGCGCCTCGCGACATGCCTTCCCCACTCTCCTCCGCTCAAGAGAGCCTATGGCTGCTCCATCAGCTGGAGCCGATCGGCTCGCACTACGTTGTGCCGGAAGTGGTTCGCATGTGCGGTCCGCTGAACTTTGCGGCTTTGGAGCGGGCGCTTTCGCATCTCGTCGAACGGCACCAGGCGCTTCGCACCCGCATCGACCTATTCGACGGGACTCCCCTGCAAATCATCGACCCGCCACGCCCCGTGACCGTCCCTCTCGTCGACCTGTCCGACCTCCCGGCCGACGATCGAGGTCAGGAACTGGATCGCCGCATCGAATTGCTCATGGCCAAACCGTTCGACCTTGCCAGCGACCTGATGCTGCGGCCGGCCGCATACTCCATGTCGCCGCGGGAGCATGTCCTGGTTCTTTGCACCCACCACATCGTGAGCGACGGCTGGTCGATGAAGCTGCTGCTGAATGACCTTGGCAGCCTCTACCGTGCGGCGCTCGCCGATGTTCCGCCGGCACTTCCCCGCCCTGAGTTGCAATATGTTGACTACGCGGTCTGGCAACGCCGCAACAGCGGCGCGGTCACCAACTCGGACCTTTCCTACTGGGTCGACAAACTTGTCGGCGCGCCTCGTTTGGAGCTGCCCGTGGACAGGCCGAGGCCACGCTTTCAGAGCCACCGCGGCGAGAGCTTCGCGTTCCAAATTCCAAAGGGCGAACTCGCCGCGCTTCGAGCCATGGCGCGGAGCCGTGGGACGACCCTGTTCACGGCGCTTCTCGCAGCCGTCCAGCTGCTGTTGGCGCGCTATGCCGGTCAAGACGATGTCGTCCTGGGCATTCCGGTTGCCGGGCGGACACGGCCTGAGCTCGAGCGCATCGTCGGCCTCTTCGTCAATCTACTCGCGCTCCGCATGCGCGTGCCCGGCGAGGAAAGCTTCACGGCGCATCTCGACCGCGCCCGAGACGCCCTGTCGGAGGCGTTTACACATCAGGAGGTGCCGCTTGATCAGGTCGTCAGGGCGGTCAATCCGCCGCGCGATCTGAGCCGCCATCCTATCTTCCAGGTCACTGTGAATCACATTCTCCACGAGGAGGATGTCACGAAATGGGCAGAGCTTGCGGTCTCACCGATGCCGCTGAAAGTCAAAACGGCGAAGTTCGATCTCAGCATCCTATTCGTCGAATGGCCGCGCAGTGTATCGGTTCGAATAGATTATGCGACCGACCTCTTCGATTCAGCGCGGATCGAGCGGATGGCCGATGACTTCCTCATGCTGTTGCGCAGCGTCACGGCGCAGCCCGAGGCGCCAATGCAAACGCTTTGCCCTATGGCTCTCAGGTGAGCCGAACCCTATTCTTCTCCTCCGGTTGCCAGGATGTGGCTCCTGAACATGGCGCATGAAAGAGGTTACGGATCCTTGGTTATGATCGATCCGGGACTGGGCGCCCTGGCCCCGTTTCTTGCCGGTCAGTCCGGGACACCGGTGCCGCTCCCGACCGGGACGGCAGCCTGCCTCGCGCCCGTCCTGGACTCTCCAGGCGGCCAGTTTCGCGAAGAGGCCGAAATCCTCGGCCGGTTCTCGGCGAAGCGCCGGCGGGAATTCCTGGCCGGGCGGGCCTGCGCGCGAGCCGCGATGACCGCGCTGGGCTGCCCAGCGCAGCCGATCGGGATGAAGGCCGACGGAGGTCCGCTCTGGCCCGAGGGCCTGGTCGGATCGATCTCGCATACCTCCGATCATTGCATCGCGGTGGTCGGTAAGAGCGAGCGGTTTAGGTCGATCGGCGTCGATCTCGAGGTCGCGATGGGGATTTCTCCCTCCGTGGCCACCGTCGTGCTCACCGATGCCGAGCTGGACAGCTATGGTGCCGACGATCGCGTCACGACCCTATTCGCGATCAAGGAAGCTTTCTTCAAGGCCTATCACCCGCTCGCCGGTGTCCTTATCGACTTCAGGGATGTCGAGGTCGATATTCTTCCCGACGGGATGAGCTGGTGCGCGCGCCTGGTCGATCCTGTCTCGGCGGGGATGCTGGGACGGAGGACGATGACGGGCAAGTATCGGCGGCTGCCCGGCCATGTGGTCGCGATCGCCGCGGTTGTCTGAGCAACGGCGAGGCGACGATCTTACCGCAATGGGGCCGTGTCCAGATGGTGCGCGACGGAATTATGGGTGGCCGTTTGCACTGCGCGCCGCGCGGCTACACCGCTGAACGTCGGGGCTTTTTCAATCCGGCGAGGCCCGCTTTTTCACGCTACCTGCGCAAGGACGCCTTGTTTTGAAATCGAGCCGCTCCACGGCTCCCGTGCTGACGGTCACCGAATCGGTTCAATGCGGTCGCACATTGGTGTCTGAACAGGGGACGGTATGAACGATGAGTGGTAGCGTTGCCCTTGGCCACCCAGATGGCTCCGGGGACTGAACCGTCAGTACGAAGTTACGCATTCTGGCGCGGACCTCAACTTGCCTGTGTTGCTTGAAGTCGATGCTAATCTATACTCGGCTTGCGTCAGGTGGCATGATACGAATCTCGACTCGGCCGGAATCCAGCTTGGGGGGGGGATAGAATGCTGATAGCTGCGGTAATCGTCGCTGCCATTTTCCTTGCATACGCAAATGGGGCGAATGACAATTTCAAAGGCGTAGCAACACTCTACGGCAGCTTTACCGCCAATTATCGCGTCTCGCTTTGGCTCGGTACGATCGCGACCTTTGCCGGATCGATAAGCGCGCTGTTCATTGCCAGCGGCCTGATCAAAATGTTTTCGGGCAGCGGGGTGGTGCCGGCTGACGTCGCCGCGGCTCCGGCCTTCGCCGCGTCCGTCGCGGCTGCGGCGGCCGCGACCGTGCTCGTTGCGACCCGCCTCGGGCTTCCGATCTCGACCACCCATGCCCTCACCGGCGCGATAATCGGGGCCGGCCTGGTGTCGGTCGGAACGGAGCTCGATCTCGGCTTCCTTGGCCGCTCGTTCCTTCTTCCTCTCTTGTCGAGCCCGGTGCTCGCCGTGGCGCTGGCAATCCCGCTTTACTATGTTCTGCACAGACTGGCTCAACAGACGGGCCTGAAGCGCGACACCTGCATCTGTCTGGATGGCTCCAAGCTTCTCCCGGTGCGCGACCTCCGGATCGCGGCTGCCGACGCAAGCCATTTCGCGATCGCGACGCTGGAGCCCGACGGCCGAATCGTCACCGTCGCTTCCATGCGGCAGTGCGTCGAAAAATATAATGGCCGCGTCCTCGGTATCTCCGCCCGCTCGCTGACCGACGGGGTTCACTTTCTCAGCGCCGCGGCGGTGAGCTATGCTCGCGGCCTCAACGACACGCCCAAGCTGCTCGGATTGCTGCTCGTCGTCGACCTGTTCGACATCAGAGGGGGCGTCCTTGCTGTTGCGGTGTTCATGGCGCTGGGCGGCCTGATCAACGCACGCAGAGTGGCGGTCACGATGAGTCGCAAGATCTCGCGCATGAACGACGGGCAGGCGCTTACGGCCAATCTTGTCACCGCTTTCCTCGTCATTGTGGCCTCGCGAATGGGGCTTCCGGTCTCGACCACTCAGGTCTCCGTGGGCGCGATCACCGGCGTCGGCGTCGTCAACAGGAGCGCCGACAAGGGGATGGTCGGTACGATTCTCGCATCGTGGCTGCTCACCCTTCCCGTCTCCTTCGCCCTGGCAGTTTGCGCGAACCTGCTGCTGCGCGGGATGGCCTGAGATCGCGAAACGCCGAGCATGCCTGCGGTAACGATCGTTGGCGGTGGCCTTGCGGGAATGGTTGCGGCGCTTCGCCTGCGCCAGCGCGGCTGCGACGTCACCATCTTCGAAGCCGCGGATCGGCTCGGCGGTCAGGCGTCCGCGCGCGATATCGGCGGCTACGCGACAGATCATTCCTATCACATCTTCCCCCCTTGGTACGCCAACGCCTGGGCGCTGATCGAGGAGTTGGAGATTGGCGACAACTTCGTTGCGAGCCCGAATTTCAGCCAATTGAGGCGGGGGGAGTTTCCTCGATTCGCTACGTTCAGGAACCTAACGGCGCCGTCGTACGCACTTCGGAACATTTTCGCCGGGGCGATTTCGCCGGCGGAGACGTTCCTATTCTTCTACGCGATCGTCGATCTGATGGCACAGCCCTATCGCACCCGGGCGGCGCTCGACCAGGTCAGCGTCACCGGCTTCCTGCGCTCGCGCTGGTACCGCACGCTTCCTGCAGCGGAGCAGATGCACGACCTCGTTCTTAAGGGCCTCTCGACCCCGCTTTACGGTCTCTCCGCGATGACTATGCAGAACGCGATGCGGCAATGGGTCTGGCGCGGCATTCCGAGCCTCCACCTCACCCGTTCGAACCTGCAGGAATCCTGGATCGCGCCGATCGAGGCGGCGTTGCGTCGAGCCGGGGTCGAGATCCGGACCGGGATGGAGTTGACCGGGCTCGCCTTGGATGGCGGCGTGGTCGCCGGTATCGAGGTGCGGCCCAGCGGCGTGCCTGGCTCCGCCGTAACGCATCCGGTCGAGACGCTGCTTCTGGCGCTGCCCGTCGGCGTGATCTGCGGGCTCCTCGACGACCGACTATACGAGGTTGCTCCGAGGCTCGCCGAATTGCGCCGGCTCCAGACGTTGCCGATGGGGGCCTTCCATCTCGTGCTCCGCCGGCGGATCAAGGAGATTCCTCCGGGCATAGTTTCGCTGCGTGACTCGTCGGCCGCGCTTTCCTTCGTCGACCTCGCTTACAGCACCGGGCTCGATCATAGCGAGCTAAGCTTCGTCGTCGGCGACGTCTTCCCCCTGTCAGGCCTGTCGGACGAGCTCATCACGTCCCGCATCCTTGACGAGGTCCGCGCTTACATCCCGGCTATCACCGACGAGGACATCGAGCATACGAGCCTTCAGACCCATGTCCGGGAACCGCTGTTCCTGAATTATGTCGGGGCCTGGGCTTCGCGTCCTGAGCCCGCGACGCAAATTCCGAACCTGTTTCTCGCCGGCGATTATTGCCGGTCCTGGGTGGATCTCGTGACTCAGGAGGCCGCGCTTGCTTCCGGCCAGCTTGCCGCCGAGGCGATACGCAAGCAGCTCAGCCTGGCGCAGCCGGTGGAGATAAGGGAGCCTGCCCTCCCGCCGCGCTGGGTTTGGCGGCTCGTCACGATTCTCCTCTTTCCGGTCGCCGTGATTGCACGCCTTTGCGCTCTGGTCGGGTCGATCTGGGCCCGCTAGCGCGTTACGGCGGCCCGGCGCGCGGCGCTTCGCCATAGCAGGAAGGCGATCGCAGCAAGGACGAGATCCTCAGCGAGGCTGGAAAGACCCAGCGGTCGTGGCCAGAATACCCCGAAGCAACCGCAATTGCTGAGCGTTATGCCGCGCAGCAGCGTCGTTGCCAGCAACAGGAAATAGGCCAAATGCATGACCAAGGTAACCGCGGCCGCGGCCGCGACTCGGCGGCCACTCAAAAGCCAGAAAGCAAGGCCGAGCTCGGCGAGGCCAATGGCGAGCGCGACCGGGAGCAATAGGACATCCGGGAGCAGCGAATAATCTGCGACAATGCCCGCGAAACCTCTGATGTCGGCGAGCTTGGCGATACCGGTCAGGAGCAGCAAAGCGCCTAGACCGATACGCGCTATGGTGGGTGCGCCGAATGCTCGTTTTCTTGAAACCTGCGGCGTTTCCATGTTTTCCTACCCGTTCGTATTTTTCGCGTTTCAACCTAGCTAACGCACGCAAACTCGGCTAGAAGGGGACGACGTTCGGTAGCCATGGATAGCGCCCGTTGGGCTTGTAGTCTATTTGCCCGATTTTGGCGAGATTCGAGTTCATGCTTGCGACCGGTGCTCGGGCGCGTCCTAAAGTTTCGATTTCTGGATGAGCACGCCGGAGTATTCAGCGAAGGAGGAGGCTCTGCTTGACCTTACGCGGACTGAGACTGCGCGACGTTCTTCGCTTCCTGGGGGAATACGTGCGTCCGCGCCCTCGAGTTGGCGAGTTGAGCCTGAACGAGGTGAAGCAGCGCCTCGACCGGGGGGAGGCGCTGCTGTTCGACTGCAACCTCGCCTCGGATTATGCGCGCAGGCATCTGCCCGGCGCGCGTCATATCGGCCTCGCCCCGCCCGACCGCTCCCGCCTGCCGGCAGACCGCGACGCGGAGCTTATTTTCTATTGCTCGGCCCCGCTTTGCCTTTCGTGCCATTTGGCTGCCCGCGAAGCGTTGCGGCTGGGCTATCGCCGGGTCCGGGTGATGCCCGACGGCATACGCGGCTGGGCCGCCGCCGGTTATCCCCTCCGTACCGCCGAGTCCTGCGGAACGCCGAGGCGTGTCGTGTCTTGATTCACCCGCGCTCCGGGCGGAGCGCCATATGAGGAGTGTGCAATGGCAAAGCAGGCAAGCGTAAGAACCCCCCGAAGCCGCACCACCGCACGTCGCGACAGCGGTTCAAACCGCGTCGATCGCGACAATCGCCGCTTCCGCGAAGACGTCCAGGAAGTCTGGGACTCGTCACGGGATATCTGGGACGGAGGCTGTCGAGTGCTCAGCAGCTTCATCATCGGCATCGGCGAAGCGCTGGGGCCGCCGAGCTATACTCGGCGGAGGGTCGAGCGCGAATATGACGATGGCAACGAGCAGGTCCGCACCACGACCGAGACTATCGGGCGCCGCGAGGAAAGCGCCGAGTAAGGCGACATTCGAGAGCCGATGCGCGGCGCGGGCAGGGCTTCGCGCCGCGGAAGGCGGGAGGAAAGGGTGAGCGAACCGATCGAGGGCCGCGATGCCCTCCGGCAGCGCGTCGTCGCGCGGCTGCCCTCCTGGTACTCGCACTGGGCGCACCTCGTCGGCCCGGCGCTCATCGGGATCGCGCTCATCGCCTTCTGCCTCGGCCGGGTGCGCGGCTTCACCGCGGTCGACGCGGTCGCAACGCTTGCCTGGCTCGCCGCCTGCAACGCGCTCGAGTGGAACATTCACCGCCACCTGCTCCACCACCGGGCGTGGGCCTTTTACGATCGCCACACGCCCGAGCATCACGGCATCTTCCGCGACCATGACATGACCATCCGCTCGAGCCGCGAGCTCCCGCTCGTGCTGATTCCTGGTTATGCGGTTATTGCCCTGTTTCTGCTTCTCGCCGCGCCCGCCGCGGCGCTGGCGCTGATCCGACCGAACCTCGGCTTCCTCTTCTACGCGACCGGCATCTTCTACATCCTCGCCTATGAGTGGATGCATCTCCTCTACCACCTGCCGGTGCCGGCCCGCGGCTGGCCCCCGCCACTGGCGGCGCTGCGGCGCCACCACGCTGCCCACCACGATCCAAAGCTGATGCAGGAGTGGAACTTCAACACGACCGTGCCGATGTGGGATGCGGTCAAGGCGACCCGCTTCCGCGAACGCGACTGCGACTCCGCGGCCCGCGAGCCGGACCCGCTCTGAACCGACTCAGCTCGCGAGCGCGAATTGCCGCTGGTGTCGCTCCAGGAATTTTTGGATGGCGGCCGAATTCTCCATCAGCCGGCGCTGGCAACGCTCGATCGACGGGAGCCGTGCCTCGGGGAAATGGAGGCCTTTGGCGGTCAGCGCCGCGAGCCCGTCCCGTTCGAAGTGCCAGGGGTGGCCGATAATCTCAAGGTTCACCGAAGCGAGCGCGAGCAGAGCGCGCTGCGCCGGCGGCAGCTCACGGCTCGGTATGTCCGCCATCCGCTCATAATAGATCCGCCGCAACGGCCGGTTGCAGGCGTCGAGCCAGAGCGTCCACAGATCGCGGGCACTGGGTGCCCCCTCTTCGGCGGCGACGATATTGAGGATCCGATCATCCGGGAGCTGCCGTCGCGCCGCGATGAACGCGTTCTGGAAAGCGTCCTGATGGACGAGGTTCGCCGGCTGCAGCGGCGCAAAGGCGTGGATCGTCTCGTGCCACTCTCGGCACAACAACCGCTCTATTCCCGACCATAGCTGATAGAGGCCATAGCGCTTTCCCGAATAGCGGCCGTCCCCGCTGTGGCCGATGATTATCGACGGGCGGAGGATGAGGTAGGGCAAGCCGCTTTCGGCAACGCTGCGCTCAGCGCGGCGTTTGGTGCTCGTATAGTCGGTGGGATCGACTTCCGGATCGTCATGGACCGTTTCGGCAATGGGATGCCGGACATAACCGCTGCTGAACGCGGTCGAGATATAGGTGAAACGGCGGACCCCGATGCTGCTGCCGAGCGCAAGCATTTCCTGCGTCATGCCGACATTGATCGCCTCAAGCCCGGCCTTGTCGAAATAGTCCAGGCATGCGGCGCAGTGGACGATCTCGTCCACTCCGAAGTCGAGCGACTGCCGCGTCAGTTCGAGGATCGACCCGGCGGGCGGCAGAGTGGCAAATTCGAGGCGGTCGAGGGTCGCCGCGGGGGCCAGATCGCCCCCGGCGGCCAGCTCTTCCGCCAGGCTCAGGCGGAGCGCGTCCGGGTCGTGGCCGGGCCGGATCGGCGCCAGGATCCGCACCTCCGGCTCGGCGGCGAGCAAAGCGGTGGCGATGAGTCCGCCGAGATAGCCCGACGCACCGGTCAACAAAATCGTGGTTCCGCAGCTCATGCGGGCGAGGGGCAGCCGGCAGAGGGCGCTTCGCTCCTGTCCGCCGCGGCCTCAGGGCTGCAGCAAGGCGCGGGGGCGGTCGGCGCGGTACGCGGTCCACAGCAGGGCGCGCTGGTCGAACCCGCCGGGAACATCGTCTGGGCCCCCTCGTAAGCCGCCATGCTGGCGATCAGCGGGTTCGTCACCTTGGGATCGAACAGGCTGTCCAAAGTCTCGACATAAAGCTCGAGCGCCCCCACCCGCAGCTGCTCGATGTCGGTTTGGATACTGGCGAGGGTCAGGCTGCCGCAGTCGATGCCAAGGTCGTCGCACAGGAAGTGGCAGCTGGTGCTGATCATTGTGAACAGCTCCGGCATGACGCGGTGATGGGCCCAGACGAGCGCGTCGTTCACGGCGGCGGGATCGCTCGCGAGGAGCGCGCGCAGGCGCGCCTTGCCGATCTCGAGATGCTCGAGTTCGTCCTTCAGGATCGCTGCCGCTACCTGGGCGGTTCGCGGATCGGTCTCGCCCTCCGCTGCAAGCGTCCGGTAAAGGAGGATGGCCATGGTCTCCGTCATCAGGTCCTGGATGATGAGGCAGGCCGGCAGGTCGCGTCGCGAGACGGCGGCGGAGAAGTGTTTGCGGATCGTGTTCCATTGGGGCTCGACGATCCGACGCTCGACCGCGACATCGAGCGTGCGTCCGAGCTTCGACAGCAGGAGGATGTGCTTGCACTCCTCGCTCGCCTGCATGACGGTCTCGATCTTGGCCTCGGTCGTGGGCATCAGGTGCACCATTTCCGAGTAGTTTTCGATCGCCATGATCTCGCCGGCGATCGCGTTCGAGACGATGTAGGAGATGAGGTCGAAATAGCGCGAGTCGAACCGATCGGACGCATCGGCGGGAACGCTTTCCTGCGCCAGGCTCGTCATGCTCATCATCCTTCCTTCGGTGCGTCGGCGCTCAATGCTTGCGCAGGAACTCCAGTCCGGCGCTGGCGCGACCGGGTGCCTCGTACGAGGCCATGCTGGCGATCAGCTGGTTGGTGATCTTCGGATCGAAATTCGCCTGGTCGAGCATGGCGACATAATGTTCGAGGGCCGTGATCTTCAGCAGCTCAAGGTCGATCTCCGAGCTCGGCTTCTCCACCATCGTGCAATTGAGTTGCTTCTCCTCGCAGAGGAAGTCGCACGAGCGATGGATCATCTCGAACAGCGGCGGCATCACTCGCGAGTGCGCCCACAGCAAGGAGTCGTTCACGGCGTCCGGATCTTTCGCCATCTCCCCCTGGATCCGCTTGATTCCGATATCGAGATGCTCGAGCTCATCCTTCAGCAGGTTCGCCGCCACTCCAACGGTCTCGTGGTCCTCGTTCGCGGCGCTTGCGAAAACCTTGTAGAGGCCGATGGCGAGGCTTTCGACCATCAGGTCCTGGATGATCAAACAGGCCGGCAGATCCTTGCGGCGCACGGCTTCGTGGAAGCTCTCGCGGATGCTCTCCCATTGCGGTTCCACCATCGTGTCGTCGATGGGGAACCCGATCCGCTTCGCCAGCTTCTCGAGCAGAAGGATATGCTTGCATTCCTGCCTGGCCTGATTGACCGTTTCGATCTTCGCGTCAGTATCAGGCATCAGATGAACCATTTCGGAGTAGTTCTCGATCGCCATAATCTCGCCCTTGCGAGCGTTGGAAACCACGAACGACAGTAGCTTGAGATAACCATCGCTGCGGCTGATCGTCGGCTTCGTTAGCTCCGTCACCGCGTCGAAATTGGCTTGCATGATGGCGTCTCCTGTCTTGCGACGTACGAAAGCGTTTCCCGGAATCAATTCCAAGCCATCCGCTTCCGCGACTCACGATAAAGCATACTCTTATCTGAAAGGGTAATTGAAGAGACTGCCTCAGTAAAGTATCTTATCAGTTTCAAGCTCGATCGATTCCAGCCGGGATTCCTTGTGTACGGCTGATCATGCCGTGATTACTCTTGCACAAACGAAGGAGGGCCCGGTGAGAAGGTATCGCAATGGTGAAGGCGAGCTCGGGTTGCGCACCGGCCGGGCGGCCGATGCGTTCAGCGGCTTTTGCCTTGCCTGGATCGACGCCGGTCGCGAGATTGCTTTCGGCTCAACTCAGTTGCTTCTCGATACCGCGGACGACATTGCGGCGGCGAGCTGCGGCTCGGAGCGCGTCGGCGCGGTCCGTCGACGGCGGCGCGGCCGCGACGAGGCGCCGATCGACGATTAGGGCAGCGCCAGCCGCTTGCGGAGAAGTTCGACGGCGGCGTCCACCGCGCAGTCGATGGCGAGCTCCCATATCCGCTGGAAGAGCGAGCCGCTGAGGCCAAGCTCGTCCAGATAGCGCGACAGCGCCTTCTTGATGAGCTCGATCCGCTCCTCCTCGGAGAGGTCGGCAAATTCGTAGGCCCAGTGGGTGGCGATCGAAAGCGCATCCACGGCGCGGCGAAGCTCCGAGCCGTGGTGGCCGACCCAGTTGAGAAGCAGGAAGGCCGAGCGGACGACCCGCTCCACCGGGGGATGACCGCTGAGTGCCGTTTCGGCATCCCAGCGCTCGAGGATCGCATCGACGTTCTTTTGGAGCCCGGGGGGCAGCGGCGCCGGCTGAAGCAGCCAGGCGGCAATCTTCTCGTAGAGATTCCAACGTTTGGCGGCGACGCGGGCGCGGGCCCGGACAAGCGGCGACTTCGCAGGAGTCTGGCCCGGCGGCGCCGCGACTTTCCAGAGCGAGCGGTCGCAATCGCCGGTGTTGACCAGCTGGATGATGAACTCGACCGTGACGTGGCAGATGAGGTCGGTCGCGAACGGCTGCACGAACGCCGGCAGGGAAGGGAAGGGAGAATCGCCCAAGAACCCCCGCGCCAGCTGGAAAATGACGGAGCGGACGCGCTGCAGTTTGACTGTGCCGGCGCCGCTGCCGTAATCGAGCTCCACGGCGAGGCACACCTCTTCGACGAGGTCGACCCACGCGATGAGCATGCGAGCCGTCGTTTCGCGGTTCGCGTCGGCGGCCCGAAGGAATTCCAGCAGATCATGGCGGACGTCGGGCGTGAGCACCGCGTCGAGGTCGCGGGCCAGGCGCCAGAAATCCTCGATCAGCTCGTCGGCCTCATCCTCGAGCGGATCCTGCCCGACGTCCCGGCGCCCGCACAAGCGATCCAGGAAGAGCCCGAGCGGCGCCCCGCGCCGTTCGACAGCAATGCGCGAGTCGTTCATTTCAGCCTCTGCCAATAGAAAAGCATGCCGGCGTAGACGGCGGCGAGGGCCGCAATCAGCCACGGCGTCAGCCCGGGATCGGGAGCCGACGAGAGCGCCATCACCGGCGCGAGCGAGACGATCGCGAGAGCGAGCAGCCGCGTGCGCCCATTGGCGTGGCGACGGTCGACTTCGGACTGATGCGAGCGCGTCGTCAGGACCAGCTCGCCCTCGGTAAGCTGGGCGAGCAGTTCCTGAAGGCGCGGCGGGGCCGCCTGAAGCGTGTCCAAAAGATTCGCGAACCAGCTCATCACCCGGTCCGGCCCGAGTTGCGCAAGCAGGCGCTCGATCTCCGATCCGGCGAAGAACCGACGGCCGATCGAGCCGAGGTCAGCGCGCGCGCCGAGCTGCTGCGCGACCGCTTCCACGGTGAGGAGAGTACGGTAGACGGAGAGCAGCGCCACCGGGACGCGCATTCGGTGACGGCGGGCGAGGCGCATTGCCGCCACCATGAACGAGGCCGTGGCGGAATCGCCGCGCTTGTCGGGCGATTCCGCCGAGCGGCGATCGTTCCACGCGTCGGCTACGCCGATGAAGTCGCGGCGAAAGGCGCCGACGTCGCTCGCCTCTCCCGGTTGAATCACTTGCGCGACGGCGCGATAGAGGCGCCCGGAATCGTTCTCGCCAAGAGCCGAGAGAAACTCCTTCTGGGCGGCTTCGAGGCGCGGTGCCATTCGCGCCGCAAGCCCGCAGTCGATGAAGCCGATCACATTGCCCGGCATGGCGATGAGGTTCCCCGGATGCGGATCGGCGTGGAAGAAGCGGGCGGTGAACATCTGGTGGTAGGTCGCCAGGATCAGCCGCTCGGCGAGCATCTCGATATCGAGGCCGCGCCGCTCGATCACCTTCTCTTCGCCGGCGCGGACGAGCCGGAGCAGCTGGCTGAACGGGACGCCTTCGAGATATTCGGCCGTAAGCACGCGCCCGGTCGACATCTCCGGAAAGGCTTTGGGGACTCGGACGTGGGGGAGGCCCCCAACCGCCTCCGCGAGCGCCAGCTGATTGTCGAGCTCGTTCGCGAAATTAAGCTCGCTGTGCAGCCACACTTCGATCTCGTCGGCAAATTCGGCACCGGATATCGGCAGGGCCGCGCCGGTCCGCTCGAGCAGGCGCCCGGCGCGGCGAATCCAGTGGAGGCTGCGTTCGATCGTCCTCGCTATGTCCGGGCGCTGCACCTTGACCGCAAGGCGCCGGCCGTCATGCGACTCGGCGACATGGACCTGCGCCAGCGAGCCGGCCGCAAGGGGCGTCCGGCGGAAGGAGGCGAAGCGTTCTAGCGGCGCTGCTCCGAGCTCCTCGGTGAGGACGGCCTCGATCGCCTCCCACGGTACCGGCGGCGCGTCGTCGACCAGCATGAGGAGCTCGTCGCAATATTCCTGAGGCAGCAAATCGGGACGGAGGGCGAGATACTGGCCGAGCTTGACGAATACCGGCCCGAGCTTGACCAGCCGCCCCGCCAGCGCCGCGGGGCCCAGTCGCTTCGAGCGGACGTTCAGCATCATGCCGTCACGCGCGCTGGAGGCCAGGCCAGCAGAACGAGGGCCGCGAACGCTGCCGGAAGCGCCCACAGTCCCTGCGGCGCCGCCGGAACCAGCAGGACCGCCGAGAGGCCGAGTATCGCCACCATTGCCGGAGTCGCGTCTGTGGGCCCTTCTTTCCGATCTTCCCCGCTCTCGTCCTTTACTCGGAGCACAAGCCGACCGTCGGCCGCGTCGGTCACGACGTCCCCGGCGGCGGCGGGAAGGCCCACGCAAGCCTGGACCGTGGCGGTCGCCGCGGCAGGCGCGAAGACCTGGCCGAGGCTTCTCAGCACGGGGTTGGGCCGGATTTCGGCGAAGAAGTCGCGGATGGTTTCGAGCAGGTCGAAGCTGTCCCGAAACTGCATCGCCGTCGCGTCGAGCGTGATCAGCGTCCGCCAGAAAAGAAGCGTATCGATGCTCATTCCGACTCGATTGCGGCGGACCGCCGCCATGAACTCGCCGACATAGCGGCCGAGATAGCGGTCGGCGGGCGGGGCCGAGGGATCGGACAAGGTCCCGTGCCAGTCGCGAAAGATCCGTCCGATGTCGCGCCGCAGCCCGCGATGGTCAGTCGCGGGGGTTGGATTGAGGATGCGCAGGAAGCTGCGGTAGGCGGCGTCGAAATTGCCCATCGCCACTTGCTCGATATAGCTGGCGAGCTGTTCGCGGCGGGAGGGCGGCAGCTGCCCGAAGATGCCGAAATCGATGAAGCAGACGCTTCCGTCGTCGAGGAGGAAGATGTTGCCGGGATGCGGGTCGGCGTGGAAGAAGCCGGTGACGAACAACTGCCGCAGGCAAGCGCGGGCGAGGTTGCGCGCCCCAGCGTCCAGCCGGTCCGGCGGCAGCTCGCCCGACCCTTCGGCGAGAATGTCGGAAAGCCGGTGTCCGGCGACGAGCTCCATCGTCAGCACGCGCTCCGTGGTCAGCGGCCAGAAGATCCGCGGGACATGCTCGTTCGGCCCGGCCCGCGACCTGACCCGGTCGGCGGTCGCCCCCTCCAGCAGGAAGTTGAGTTCCTGCGCGGTGAAGCGCTCGAACTCGCGCACCGCCTCGACCGCCGACTGCACGCCGAGGATCCCCGAGCGGTCGGCGAGCCGGGCGAGGCGCGCGAGATTGCGCATGTCCGCGGCGAAAAGCGCGGCGATTCCGTGGCGCTGCAACTTGACCGCGACCGCCTCGCCGGCACGGGTCGTCGCGCGGTGGACCTGCGCGATCGAGGCGGCCGCGACCGGGGTCCATTCGAAGCTTTCGAAAATCTCATCCGGATCGGCGCCGAACTCGACGATAAGCGTTCGGCGGGTCAGCGCGGGCGGCATCGGCGGCACGTCGTTGAAGAGCAAGGCGAGCTCGGCGCACAATTCTTCCGGAAAGAGGTCGAAACGCATCGCCAGGAACTGGCCGAGCTTGATGTACGTGAGTCCCATCACCTCGAATGCACGGCGAAGTTGAACGCCGATCTCACCAGGCCCCGGGCGACGTCCCGTCAACGAGCGCGCCAGCAAGGGCAGCGTGAAGCGCGCCGCTATCGAAAGAATACGAACCGCCCGGACGAGATCGGCGACTATGCTGAAGCTCTTGCTCCGTCCCATTCCTGTGAGCCTCAAATGGGATCCCGCATAATATCTACGTCAATCGGCGAAGCTTGTATTCCGAAAAGATCAGCATCAGGCGTCCAGGGCGGCGACGGACGCCAATTGTGCGGAGAGAGTCGAGCCGGTCCTGGACATCGGCAACTTTTCGTGAAGCGGCTGCCCGCCGCGCCTTCCGGCCAGAGGCAAAAGGCTCGCTCACCGGTCAATCGGATTCATTGCTCCCACATCACTCGCAGAGGCGTTTCCAGGCTATTTCCATCACGGTGCCCGCTTCGATCGCCAGAGGCGTCTGCCAGGCGCCCGAATAATCCTCCTGCTGGGCGAGGCTGCCGTCGGGATTGTATTTGCGCGCCGCAGTCGGGGTGATCGTCCGCCCCTTGCAGTCGACGCGGAGGCGGTAGGCGACCGGCTGCGGCGCGGTCTCCCCCGGGTTGGTCAGCCGGAACCAGGCCTCGTTGCTGCCCAGCTTGCCGGATACGGTCGTGATGTCGATCGCGATGCGTTGCCCGGTCGACGCGGCGCCGAGGTCGATCCAGCGGAGCGGCTGAGGGGGCGCGGCTCCGGCGCCCGGCGTGAGAAGCTCGGGCGCGAGTGGCTTGCCGGTGCCGACGGCGGTCGGCGCGGATGGAGCGGCGGGCGCGGCCGTGACGCCGCAGGCGGAAATCGCCGCGGCCACCGCCGGCGAAACCTCGGGGTCCGGAACCAGGCCCGCCACATAGCCTAGGTCGCGCGGCGTCAGCGCCATGGCTCCACGCTTCTTCACCAGGCGTCCCGCGAGATCGGCGAGCTGGCGGAGCTGCCAGACGCTGAGGTCCTTGCTGATATGCCGCTCGACGCACTGCCCAACCTCGCCGGTCAGGCCGTAACGTGGCAGCTGGGCATGGATCAGCTTCTCCTTGGGCTTCCAGTAATCGGCGGCATAGCCGGCGCAGCCCGCGAGGAGCGCGAGAGGAAGCAGGGTCAGGCGGCGCACGGCGGGCATCTCCTCGGCAGTCGGCGCAGCGATAGCGCGGGCCACCGCCGGGGTGAAGGGGTCAGCGGACGGCGGGAAGACGCTGCTCCGCGCGGCCCCAGCCGCGAAGGGCGCGGCTACGGCCCCGCTTCAAAAGCAGGCCCGCGTCGTCGAGCGTGAACTGACCGGCGCCCTCGATCTCGGGCAGCTCCTCCCACGTGACCGGCGCGGCGACCGGAGCCCGCACCCGCGCACGCAGGGAATAAGGGAGGATCGCGGTGGCGGTGCGTTGGTTGCGCAGCCAGTCGAGGAAAATTCGCCGCTTGCGCTCGGCTTTGGGCAGGCTGACCGTGAAGCGCTCGGGCTCGAGCGCCGCCAGTGCCGCGCAGATCGACCGCGCGAACTCGCGTACCTGCGGCCATTCCGCCTCGGGCAGGAGGGGGATCACGACGTGGATCCCTTTGCCGCCGGTAAGGAGCGGAAAGCTCGCAAGCCCGATGCCGCCGAGCCCGTCGCGAAGGGTGAAAGCGGCGGACCTGACCTCGGCGAAGGTCACGCCCTCGCCCGGGTCCAGGTCGAGCGCGATCCGGTCCGGACGCTCCACCTCGGGAAGGCACGAGCCCCATCCGTGGAACTCGATCCCTTCGGCCTCGACGCAGGCGAGGAGACCGGCCGCATCGTCGACCCACAGATATTCCTCGGTGCGGCCGTTCTTCTGGGCGATAGGATGGAATCGGATCGGTGCTCCGAACTCGCCTTTTGGGGCCGGATGGCGGCGGTTGCGCTGGAAGAAGCAGTGGCCCGACGTACAGCGGAAAAGGTTGAGCGGCCGGCGCGCCGCATGTTCGAGGACCAGCGGCGCGAGGCGCACATAATATTCGAGCATCGCGGCGCGCGGAGGCAGAAGCGGCCGGGTGTAGCTGGGCTCCCCGCCCGCACCCTTCGCCGTCCCCGGTATCGGGCGGGGGACAAGGCGGCCGGAGGGCCGGGGGGCGATGTCGGGATCCGCGCGTGGCACTCGGAGAGAAAGCGCCGCGCGCGGACCGGTTCCTAGCGGGCGCCGTAGACGGTCCCGGCGGGCTGGGTACCGAGCAGCTTCAGCGCCGCCTGGAACTCGCGGGCCCCGCCACGCGCGTTGTTGGCGCGGCAGAGCGCCTCGCCGGTGCGAAGGTGGCGCGCGGCGGACTTCGCCTTGAACGAATCCTGGCCGGCGAGCGCGGCGCGAACCTGCTTCGGCAGCGCCTGGCAGCGCGTGTCGGCGGCGGCGGCGGGGGCAGGGCTGACGGAAAGGGTCCCGGCAAAAGCGAGGCCGGCGAGGGCGATCAGGGTCGGGCGCATATTCAGTTCCTTCGGTTGCGAATGAAGACTGAATAGGCGTTGTCGATTGCGGTAATAATCCGTAATAATCTCGATGGGCCATGAAGCAGGAATACACAATCACCCGGAACCAGCTCGACGGTGTCGAGGCTTTCCTTCGCGTCGCCGAGCGGCGCAGCTTCCGCGGTGCGGCCGACGATCTCGGCATCTCGCCCTCCGCGATCAGCCAGACCATCCGCGCTCTGGAGGCGCGCATCGGCGTGCCTCTCCTCACCCGGACCACCCGCAGCGTCGGCCTCACCGAAGCCGGCCAGCGCTTCCTCGACCACGCCCGGCCCGCCTTCGAAGGTCTCACCGCCGCCTTCGAGGCGGCGCGCAGCTTCGGCGAGCGCCCGGCGGGGCTCCTTCGTCTCAACGTGCCGCGCGCCGCCATTCCGTTCCTCATCGAGCCCGTACTCGAGGGTTTCTCGGCGGCATACCCGGAGGTCGAGATAGAGATATGCGGCGAAGACGAGCTGATCGACCTCGTCGAACGGGGCTTCGACGCGGGCATAAGGATGGGCGATTATCTGGAGGCCGATATGATCGGAGTGCGGCTGACGCCGCCCTTCCGCCTCGTCGTCGTCGGCTCCCCGGCCTATTTCGAGCGCCACGGGCGGCCGGAGAGGCCCGCCGACCTTCGCCGCCATCGCTGCGTCCGCACCCGCACGCCGAGCACCGGCGCGATCTTTCGCTGGGTGTTCGAGGACGAGGGCCGGAAGGTCGAGATCTCGGTCGACGGTCCGCTGATCGTCAACGACATCGAGGTTGGGAAATCGGCGGCCCAGCGCGGCATCGCGCTCGCCTTCCTTGCTGAGCCGCTGGTCGCCAAGGCTGTCGCCGAAGGAAAGCTGGAGATCGTGCTCGGCGCCTATGCGGCGCTCTCGCCCGGCGCCTATCTCTATTATCCGAGCCGGGCCCAGATGCTCCCGAAGCTGCGCGCCTTCGTCGACTTCATCCGCGAGCGCCGCCCTCCCGACCGCTTCCTGGAGCCTGCGGTCGCGGCAGGATGAGGCGCGTCGAGAGCCCGCCGCCGGGCCTTCGATCGAGAACCAGGCGGCCGCCATGGGCCTGGGCTACGGCCAGCGCGATCGGCAAACCGAGCCCGCCCCCGCCGCTCTCGCGGTTGCGCGAGGCTTCCAGGCGCTGGAACGGCTCGAGCAAGTCGGCGATCCTGTCCGGCGGGATGCCTGGACCGCTGTCGCTGATCCGGATCTCGACCGCATTTCCAGTCTCCGCGACCGAGACCTCGGCGCTTCCGGCGTGAACGACCCCATTATCGATCAGGTTGCGCAGCGCACGGCGAAGCAGGTTCGGCTGGACCTCGAGGACGGCGCGCGGCGACTCGCGGAAGGTCACCGCCCGCCCGAGCGCGCGATATTCCTCGGTCAGGGCATCAGCGAGCGCCGCGACATCGACGGGGCGCACGGGTTCGCGGGCTCGGCCGGTGCGCGCGAGAGTGAGGATGTCCTCCAGCGCCGCCGCCATCTCTTCGACCGTGGCGACGAGCCGCTCCCGCTCCTCCGGCGGGCCCATGTTCTCGGCGCGGATGCGCAGCGACGCCAATGGCGTACGCAGATCGTGACCGATGGCACCGAGCATGCGGTCCTTTTCGTCCAGCATTCCCGCCGTCCGCCGGTTCATGGCGTTGAACGCCTCGACAGCCAGGCGAACGTCGGCGGGGCCGCGCGGCTGGACCGGCGGAACATCTCCACGCCCGTCGAAGCCCTCCGCCGCCGCCGTCAGAGCGCGCAGCGGCCTCGAGAGACGCCGCGCCGTCCACCAGACGACGCCGAGCACGAGCAGGAACAGGATGGTCGTGGCGAGCAGCAGACGATGGATGAGCCACGGGTCGCGCGGCGGTATCGGCATGATCGCGTTGAGCCGCCGGCCGTCGGGCATCGCGCCCGAAATATAGACGGTGCGGCGGTCGTGAGCGTGATGGAAGCGCGGCCCGATCGGCGGCGATTCGATACGCGTCGCAACCTCTACGTTCCGGATCGGAACCGCGGCCTCCGCGAGGAGCCGCTCGAGACGCCGCTCAAGCTCCGCATTTCGCGCGAGCCCTTGCAGGCGGATCGGGCTGTCCGAGCCGACGAAATAAGCCTGGGCCACGCGCGGGCGCGCCGCGATGAAGCGGTCCCTGGCTTCGGGCGGCATCCTCGTCACATGCTGCGCCACCTCGGCGTAGCGGACCAGGGCGGGCCCCTCGTTCTGCGCGAGGTTCAGCTTCTGCTGCTCGTTGAGGATGAAGGCGAGGTTGGCGAGCTGGGCGACGAGCAAAGCTACCGCCATCAGAAGCATCATCTGGCCCATCAGGCTGCGCGGGAGGAAGCGCGTCACAGCCGGGCAACCTCGGCCGCGAAGACGTAGCCGCCGCCCCAGACGGTCTTGATGATCGAGGGATGCTTGGGGTCCGCCTCGACCTTACGCCTGAGGCGGCTCACCATATTGTCCACGCTGCGCTCGAAGGCGGCAAGCTCGCGGCCGGCGGCGAGGTCGAGCAGCTGGTCGCGGCTGAGGATTCGGCGCGGGTGAGTGACGAGCGCGAGCAGGAGGTTGAACTCGCCCGTGGAGAGCGGCACGGCGACGCCCCCGGCGTCGATCAGCTCGCGCTCGCCGGTCCGCAGCACCCACCGGTCGAACCCGAATGCCTCTCCTCCGCCCCCGCGGATGCGCGAGGGCCGCTCCCCGGCGCGCCGGAGGACCGAGCGAATGCGGGCGAGAAGCTCTCTCGGGCTGAACGGCTTGGTTACATAATCGTCGGCGCCGATCTCCAGGCCGACGATCCTTTCGGTCTCTTCCGCCTTGGCGGTGACGAGAATGACCGGCACGCCTGACGTGGCCCGGACATGGGCGCACAGGACGAGGCCGTCCTCGCCGGGCATCATGACGTCGAGCAGGATGAGGTCGAAGCCGTAGGCGGCGAGCAGCCGGCGCGCCTCCGCCCCGTCGGCGGCGCGCGTCACTCGAAAGCCGTTCTTGCCGAGATATTGGGCGAGCGGGTCGCGGATCGAGCGCTCGTCGTCGACGAGCAGGATGTGGGGCTCCGCGGCGCTGGCCATGGCGTGGTGTCCGGCGGGTGCGGCGCGGCGTCAAGGGCGGCCGGGGCGTGCGAGGCGCCCCGGCCGGCCCCGGGACGTCAGTGTCGCCCCATCATCGCGCGGTGAGCGGCCTCGGCCTCCGCCCGCGTGACGCTGCCGTCCTTGTCGGCGTCGAGCTGCGCGAAATGCCTGGCCAGCTCCGCCTGGGCCTCGGCGAGCGACACGTTGCCGTCGCCGTTCGAGTCGAGGTGCATCGGGCCGACGCGGGGGCCTTGGCCACGGGGACCGGCACGAGGTCCGCGACGCGCGCCGTGCATGCCCATTTTCTCGTGGTGAGCGCGCATCTCCTGGGCGGTCAGCGCGCCGTTCTTGTCGGCGTCCGCGTCCGCGAACATGGTCGCGATCCCTCGTTGAACTTCGGCGAGGGTCAGCTGGCCGTTGCCATCCGCGTCGAAGCGCTCGAGCGGCCCGCCCCCCGGCGGCTGCGCCCAGAGGACCGCGGCGCTGGCCAGCAGGGCGCCGCCGCCGGCACCCAGCAGAATCTTCATTCGATTGTTCATCGCAATCTCCATCGTCGGACGCACGGCTTCGCGCGCCTGAAGGTGAGATGCGCCTGGGATGTCGCAACGATGTCCGCGGGAAACGGGAAAATCGTCTCAAATTGTATCAGGCCCGGTGAGCGCGTCCCGATCCTGACCGCGCGCGGTCGGCGGTTCGGCCCCGCTTTAGGGCTGGACGTTCGCCGCGGTTTGGGTTCGACCCGGCCTCGCGATGTTGATCCGCTGCACCTCGTGGATGGTCCGCCCGACGATGCGGCCTTCGATCAGCTCGGTGCCGGTCAGGCCGAAGACACGCCCCTCGGTGAAGATCGGCCGCGAATTGCCGTACCAGTCGATGCACGACACTTCGCATTTATAGCCCGGTATCCCGTCCTCGTCCGTGTCACTGCGCGCGTAGCGGAAGCGGTGCTCGAGCTCGCCGACGGGGTGGAGGTCGCCATCGGCGTCGACGGTGAGAAAGCTTATGTCGGACGAGCTGCTCCGCCATGCCGCCCGGCTGCTGCGATTCTCGCCACTGATCGTCGGCAACCCCATCATGCCGCTGCCGTCCTCGTCGATCAGGCTGTTGAAGGCGTGGCTGCGCCCCTCGCTCTCGAACCTCTGGTCGAGCCGGATCGACGAAGCGATGCGCGGCCGTCCGTCGAGGTCGATCAGCGTGACGTAGAGGCCGAGTTTGTCGCGATAGCCGGTGACGACGATGTCGTCCCCCGCCTGCTCGGCGCGTATGATGCTGTGGCGGACCGGCAGCGACTGGACGTCGCGCGGGCGCCCTGCCGGCACGGCATAAGCGGGCGGGCTCTGGTAGGCGGAAAGGCCGCGCCCGTCCTGCCCGAGACTGCCGTAGACCAGGTAGCGGTCCGTGAAACGGTTCGCGAGATAGTGCGATCCGATCCCCGGGAGGGAAGCGTACGCCCCTCTTTCCGCCTCGGTCAGCGTCCGGCCGAAGCGATGCAGCGGAATGTCGAAATAGCTCAGCCGCACCTGCTTGGACTGCTCGCCGCGGCAATATCTCTCGCGCTCCTTGAGGAGGGCGCGGAGATGCCCGCCGGCGGCGTGGAGCGCGAACTGGTCGGGCGGGACGCCGCGCGCGCCGAGCACGGTCAGATCGCCGTCGTCCATCGCGGTCCGGTAGAGCAGAGCCGGCTCGAAGCCCTGCTCGAAGGTCGGGCGAGCGTCGCAGGCCTGGGGGTTGAAGGACGCGTAGGTCCGGTCCGTGGTCCAAAGGAAGGCGTCCTTTTCCGACACATACCATTGCGACGTATTCGGGCCGACGAAGGCGGTGCTCCTGCACTCGAGGTTCCGCTTCGGCTCGCTCGCCGGAGCGAGAGGGCAGACCGAAACGGTGTGAACGGTCGGATCCTCGACGTCGCGGACGGGTCGGAAGACCTGCCGCGCGTCGAACAAGGGCCGCTCGATCCGCGTCCGCGCCTCTTTCGGCTCCCCGGCCGTCCAGCGCCGAACGACGGGCCAGACGAAGGAGGACTGCGCCATGTAGGCGACGTTGAACGGCGTATAGACGACGAGATTGTCGCCGATCAGCCGGGTCGCGTAGTTGGCGGTGCTGTAATAGTCGTTGGACGACATGTAGAAGACGCCCTCGCGGCTGAGGCGGCCGGTCGGCGAGAGGCGGAAGACCGACAATTCGGTCGCGCGCTGGCGGTAGGAATAGCCCGTGACGAGGATTCGGTCGCCGGAGACGAGCATCTCGTCGTACCACATATATTCGTGCGGATCGCGATAGACGTTGGCGCGGTCGGCGAGGACGAGGCGCTTTCCGTCGCCGCCGCGCGTATCGACGACGAAGATGCGGCCGTCCTGGAGGACCAGCAGAAAATGGTCGATCTGCTTGACGATGTCGCCTTCCTCGACCCCGCGCATCTGGTTGTTGGTGATCTGGCCGTTCGTGGCGGGCGCGGAAGGCGCGCGCGCCGTCGACGCCCGGTTCGCCCCGCCGACGCGGCTGCCGGTGACGATGATGCTGCTGTCGTCGCTCTGATTGGCCCCGGCCTCGGCCTGGGGCACCTCTGCGCAGGCGGGATCGGTCTCGGGGCAGATCGGCTCGACCGCGTCCGACTGGACGTCGCCGCCGGTCTGCGTCTGGGCGAATTGCACGTCCTGCTTGGCCGCCGAATACCAGCCGTTCCGGGCGCGCTCGCGGGAGAGGACGGCGCCGAGATAGCGGCGGAACTCCTCGTCGCTCTCGAAGCGGGTGAGGCGCGGAGCGGTGAAGCGCGCCACTTCCTGCTTGGCTGCTTCCAACTCATCGGCCGTCGCCCGCCGATATTGCTGCTGGCTTGCGGCCGGGCCCGAGAGGAGGATCAGGCAAAAGGCTGCTGCGGCGCTTCGGAGAATCATGGCCGGTCTCCCGCGATAGGCAGGTGAGGATATATCAAAACGGCCAGCCGGCCTAGCGTGACTTCACAAAGTCGCGTGAACCGTCGCCACCGCCTTCACCACAGCCGCGATCCGGGCTGCCCCCTGGATCGTCTCGGCCTTGACTCCGTGCTGCTGGAGGACCCGCTCGTGGCTGTCGATGCACATGCCGCAACCGTTCATCGCGCTGACCGCGAGGCTGAACAGCTCGAAATCGTCCTTCTCGATGCCGGGATTGGCAAGCACGTTCATCCGCAGCCGCGCCGGCAGAGTGCCGTATTCAGGGTTCGAGGCCAAGTGGACGAAGCGGTAATAGACGTTGTTCATCGCCATGATCGCGGCGGCCGCCCGAGCGGCGTTCGCGGCTTCGTCGCTGAGCTTGCCTTCGACCTCCGCTTCGGCCGCGGCGACGATCGGCCGATAGCCGCTGCCGTGCGCGCAGGCGAGGAGCAGGCCGTATTTGCGCTGGTCGCCGAGCGTCTGATCGCTCAGCAGCGAGGAGATGTTGAGCCGGAGGTCCTTCGCATAATCGGGAAGGGTGTCGGCGAATTGTTTCAGCGACATTCCATTGCCTTTCGAAAACAAAGGGGCGCGGAAGCCGTGGCTCCCGCGCCCCCGCCAGGTCTGCTGTTCGGGCGCGGCCCAGGGGGCTCAAGCCGCAGGGCGCAGGACCTCCTCGCCTTCGTGCCAGTTGCACGGGCAGAGCTCGTCCGTCTGAAGGGCGTCGAGGATGCGCAGCGTCTCCTGCGGGTTGCGGCCGACGTTGAGGCCGTTGACCGTGACGTGCTGAATGACGTTGTCGGGATCGACGATGAAGGTGGCGCGATAGGCCACGCCCGCATCGGGGGCGATGATGCCGAGAGCCTCGGCCAGGTCCTTCTTGTTGTCGGCGATCCAGGGGAAGTCGGCGGCGGCGAGGCGCTCGTCGGCCTTGCGCCAGGCGTGGTGGACGAAATCGGTGTCGGTCGAGGCGCCGATCAGTTGCGCGTCGCGATCGGCGAAATCCTGGGCCAGCTCGCCATAGCCGATGATCTCGGTCGGGCAAACGAAAGTGAAATCCTTCGGCCAGTAGAAGAGGATCTTCCACTTGCCGTTGGTCTCGCCGAGGTCGAGCGTCTCGCCCGCCGGGAGCGCGCTGCCCTGCTGGATGGGAACGGTGAGGGCGGGAAGCTTGTCGCCGATTGTGAGCATCGATGGTCTCCTGAAAGGTCAATGGGTCGGCGGCCGATATAGGGACGCCTTCTAATAAGACAAATTGATTATTCCTCTCGCTTTGATAGGTAGAGGCTATGAGTTTTCCCCTGCCGAGCCTGAAACAGCTTCACTATCTCGTTGCGCTCAAGGACCATGGCCATTTCGGGCGGGCGGCCGAAGCCTCGTTCGTTACCCAGCCGACCCTGTCCAACGCGATCGCCGATCTCGAAGCGCTCATCGGCGCCCGGCTGGTCGAGCGAACCCGCCGCGTCGTTCGCTTCACCCCGCTCGGCGAGCGGATCGCGGAGAAAGCGCGCCGCATCCTTCGCGACGCCGAGGAGCTCGCCGAGCTCGCCCGCGCGTCCGGGAAGCCGCTCGCCGGCGAGCTCAGCATGGCCGTCATCCCGACGATCGCGCCTTTCCTGCTGCCCCGCCTGCTGCCGAGGCTTCGGCACGATTTCCCCGAGCTGAAGCTCTATTTGCGCGAGGAAACGAGCCAGGCCGGCTGCGACAGCCTCCAGCGCGGCCAGGTCGATTGCGTGCTGCTCGCCTTTCCGTTCGCGTGCGGGGAGGTCGAGAGTGAGATCCTGTTCGACGACGCCCTGTTCGTCGCCTTCCCGCCCGCAGAGGCCGAGGGGTTGCCGACAATCGTTACCCCGCGCTCGATCGACGAGAATCGCCTGCTGCTGCTCGAGGACGGTCATTGTCTGAAGGAACATGCGTTGGCCGCCTGCAACCGCCCCGAGCTGAGGGCGGGCGCCTCGATGCTGGGAACCTCGCTCCACACCCTGGTGCAGATGGTCGACAACGGGCTCGGTCAGACTTTGGTCCCCGAAATGGCGATCCGTGCCGGGATCCTCGAAGGCACCCGCGTCGCGGCGCGTCCGCTCATCGCCGAGCACGCCTGCCGCCGAATCGCCCTCATCTGGCGCAAAGGCAGCCCGCGGGACAAGGAATTCCGCCTGCTTTCGGCCGAGCTTGCCCGCGGCAAGTGAGCCGGGCCTTGCCGCTCGCGCCGCCCTCAGCCTAGACAGGCCGCAGCAGGGGGAGAGGCGGATGACGGGCGCGACAGCCGACGATTATGTGATCGACGCGAAGCGCGACCGGCTGGTCATCGCCGCTTCCTCGGTCGGCACCGTCTTCGAATGGTATGATTTCTTCATCTGGGGCACTCTCACCGCCTCCGGAATCCTGCAGCGGAGCTTCTTCCCGCCGGGCGACGAGCTGCTCGCCACCCTGCTCGCCTGGGCGACCTTTGCCGTCGGCTTCGCCTTCCGCCCGCTGGGCGCGATCCTGTTCGGCTATCTCGGCGACAAGCTGGGCCGAAAATATACATTCCTCATCACGATCAGCCTGATGGGCGTGGCCACGGCCGGGCTCGGCCTCGTCCCCAGCTATGCGGCGATCGGAACGACCGCGCCGATTCTCATCATCCTGCTGCGCGTCGCTCAGGGGCTTGCGCTCGGCGGAGAATATGGCGGGGCCGCAATCTACGTCGCCGAACATTCGCCGCCCGGGAAGGCGGGGCTCTATACGAGCTTCATCCAGGCGAGCGTGGTCGGGGGCTTCATCCTCAGCCTCGCCGTAGTGCTTGGATTCAAGGCTCTGGTGTCGCCCGCCGACTGGCTTGCCTGGGGCTGGCGGCTGCCGTTCCTGTTTTCGATCCTGCTGCTCGCCATCTCGTTGTGGATGCGCTTCAAGCTCGCGGAGAGTCCCGTCTTCCGGGCGATGAAGGACGCGGGCGAGACGGCCGCCAACCCGTTCAAGCAGAGCTTCACCTATCCGGGCAACCTGAAGCGGCTGTTCGTCGCCCTGTTCGGGATCGCCGCGGGCCTGACCGTGATCTGGTACACGGCGATGTTCTCGGTGCTGGCCTTCCTGCAGGGCCCCATGCGGGTCGATCAGACCACGGCGCAACTGATCGCGGCCGCCGGCGCCTGCCTGGGGCTCGTCTTCTATATCGGCACCGGCGCGATCTCGGACAGGATCGGGCGCAAGAAGCCGATCGTCATCGGTTATGCGCTGACCCTCATTCTGCTCTTCCCCTTGTTCTGGGTCATCGGTCATGCCGCGGGGAACGGCGCCGGCGCGCCGCCCGGCGCCACTTTCGTGCCGGACGCAGGAAGCATCGCCCTCATGCTGGCCGCGATCCTGGGGCTGATGTTCCTGTCGGGCCTCACCTACGGCTCCGTCGCGGCCCTGCTCTCGGAGATGTTCCCGCCCAACATCCGCTACAGCTCCATGTCGATCCCCTACCATTTCGGCACGGGCTATTTCGGCGGCTTCCTGCCGCTGATCAGCGCTTATGTGGTGGCGAAGACCGGCGATCCCTATGCGGGCCTGTGGTATGCCTGGGGCGTGGTCGCGATGGCGCTCGTCGTCACCCACTTCTGGCTGCCCGACGCGCCAGGCAAGGCGTTGGACTAAGACCGGCGCGGGCGTTATCCGCGCCGGCGTGGCTTACCCTCATTCCCCGCTGCGCCTCATCGCCGACGGCGAGGCTCTGGTCGCCAACTGGCGCTGGCTGCGCGAGCGGAGCGGCCGCGCCGCCTGCGGGGCGGCGGTGAAGGCCGACGGCTACGGCCTCGGCGCGCGCGACGTCGCGATGCGCCTCGCCAATGCCGGCTGCCGCGACTTCTTCGTCGCGACCTGGGCGGAGGCCGAGGCCCTGATCGCGTGGACGGGCGACGCGTCCATCTCCGTCCTGCACGGCGTCGCAGAGGAGGACATGCCCTATGCCGCCGCCTCGGCGGCCAGGCCGGTGCTCAACACGGCCGAGCAGGTGCGGCGCTGGAAGGACGCGGGGAGGGGACGGCCCTGCGACGTGATGATCGACACCGGCATCCACCGCCTCGGACTCCCCCCGGAGGAGACGCATCTTCTGGACGGCCTGGCGGTCGACACCCTGATGAGCCATCTTGCCTGCGCCGACGAGGACGTCGAGGCGAACGCGCGGCAGCGAAGGGCCTTCCTCCAGGTCGCGGCTCAGGTTCCGGCGAGGCGCCGAAGCCTCGCCAACAGCGCCGGCATCTGCCTCGGCCCGGATTATGCGTTCGATCTCACTCGGCCCGGCCTTGCCCTTTACGGCGGAATTCCGCGCCGCGAGGCGGAAGGCCATATCCGCCAGGTCGTGCGCGTGGAGGCGCAAATCGTGCAGCGACGCCGCGTGCCCGCCGGCGCCGGCGTGGGCTACAATGCGACCTGGACGGCCGAGCGGCCGAGCGAGATCGCGATCCTCAACCTCGGCTATGCCGACGGCTATCTGCGCGGCTTTTCCGGGCGGGGCCGGGCCCGCACCGGCGGGGCGTTCGCGCCGGTGGTGGGGCGTGTCTCGATGGACCTAACGGCGATCCTCGTCGACGACAGACCCGACCTTCGCGAGGGCGACTGGGTCGAAATGGATTACGACCTCCCCGCCGCGTCCGCTCAGTCCGGCCTCTCCCAATATGAGCTTCTGACCTGCCTGGGTTCGCGGCACGAGCGGATCTGGGTCTGAAACCCGGGGCGGTACGGCTCGTTAGGCCGGGATGGCGCGTATCGCTCACCTGTCCGATATCCATTTCGGCGCGCACGATCCGAAGATCGTCCGCGGCGCCGAGGCGTGGCTCCAGGAGCAGCAGCCCGATCTCGTCATCGTCAGCGGCGATTTCACCCAGCGCGCGCGGCGCGAGCAGTTCCGCGAGGCTTCGGCGTGGCTCAATCGCCTCCGTGCCGCCGGCCATACGATCGTCGCGGTGCCCGGCAATCACGACGTCCCGCTATACGACGTGGCGCGCCGCTTCGCCGCGCCGCTGCGCCGCTACAAACGCTATATCAGCAACGATCTCTGCCCATGGTTCGAGAATGACGAGGTCGCCGTGCTCGGCATCAACACGGCGCGCTCGCTCACCTTCAAGAGCGGGCGGATCAACCGCGAGCAGATGGCGATGATCGAGCAGAGGTTCGCCGCCGTCGATCCAGCTAAGACGCGCATCCTGGTCACGCACCATCCCCTCTACAACATGCCGATCGGGGAGGGGGGAGAGCTCAGCGAGGCCGTCGGCCACCAGGAAGACGCCGTCGCCGCGGTGTGCCGGGCGGGCGTCCACGTCGCGCTGGCCGGGCATTTCCACCGCACCTATGCGGCGTCCGCGCGCAAGATGGTGGAATGGGCCGGCGGAGCGCTGGTCATCCAGGCGGGGACCGCGACCTCGGTCAGGCTGCGCAACGACGAGCTGCAGAGCTTCAACTGGATCCACGCCCACCACAATAACGACATCGAGCTGCAGGTGATCGCCTGGGACGGCAGCCGCTTTCGGCGCGGCAACCACGTCCGTTTCGCCTATGACGGCGAGAGCTGGAGCTCGCGCACCGTGCCGCATGACGATCCACAGTAGGAAGCGACTGCGCAACTCGGCGCGCGCCGGGGGCCGGAGGTCGGGATCGTCGGAATATGCATCGGCAATAATCGTCCCGACTTCGTCGTCCCAGGTTGGAGCTGGGACCCATTGGACATTGTCCCGGAGAGCTGGGCAACCGAATGGTCGGGTCCTGGC
>DATAIU010000021.1:0-4826 GCA_036262495.1 Allosphingosinicella sp. | reverse complement strand
ATTCGCGACCGTCGCTTCCGAGCGGATTGTGAATAGTCATGCAAAGAGAGATAAACTGTCGCCGCAATTGATCCGAAATGGATCAGTCGGTGGCCAATATCCATTCGGCCGCGGCGGCTGCGTGGATCGCAGTCGTGTCGTAGACGGGCAGCACGTTGGCGACCGGATCGACGAGCAGGACGAGCTCGGTGCAGCCGAGCACGACCGCCTGTTGCCGCGCCTTCGCCATCTCGGTGAGGCAGGTCTTGAGCCGTCGCTCGGAATTACGCGTCACCTGACCCTTCGCCAGCTCTTCGAAGATGATCCGGTCGATGTCATGGGCCGTCGCCTGGTCCGGCGCCGCCAGCGTCACGCCACGGGCCTCGACCCGCTCGCGGAAGAAGGGTTCGTTCATCGTGAAGCGGGTTCCGATCAGGCCGGCGCGCTTGATGCCGTCGGCGGCGAGCCGGTCGGCCGCCGCATCGGCGATGTGGAGCAAAGGAATGGTGACGGCCGCCTCAACCGCGGGCGCGACCTTGTGCGTGGTGTTCGAGCAGAGGATCACGCCCTCTGCGCCGGCCGCTTCGAGCCGCCTGGCCGCGCCCGCGACGATCTCGCCGACCGCATCCCACTCCCCGGCGAGCTCGAGCGCAGCGACCGGCGCGAGGTTCAGGCTCTCGATCAGCAACGGGGCCGAGTTCAGCCCGCCCAGCCGCTTGGCGACGCCCTTGTTGATCTGCTCATAATACATCGCGGTCGAGACCCAGCTCGTCCCGCCGACCATGCCCAGCTTACGCACGCTTCATCCCTGAACGACCCTCTTGCAAGATCGCTTGTGCGGCCTCCTTCCGCCCCATCAAGCCGGGTTTCCCGCAGCCTCCGCCCGGGCGGGGCGGGAATACGGCGAAGCGAGGCTCGGCCGAGCGCCTTCCCGAGATCGTGATCCCTCAGCGCCCCGCGCTCAGCCCAAGGCTTTCCCGATCTCGTCGGTCATCTTCTTCGCATCGCCGAGCAGCATCATCGTGTTGTCGCGATAGAACAAATCGTTGTCGACGCCGGCATAGCCGACGCCGCCCATCGAGCGCTTCACGAAGAGCACGGTCTTCGCCTTTTCCACGTCGAGCACCGGCATGCCGTAGATGGGCGACGTTTTGTCGGTCTTCGCGGCCGGGTTGGTGACGTCATTGGCACCGATCACGAAGGCGATGTCGGTCCGGGCGAACTCGGCGTTGATGTCCTCCAGCTCGAACACCTCGTCATAGGGAACGTTGGCTTCGGCGAGCAGCACGTTCATGTGCCCGGGCATCCGGCCGGCGACAGGATGGATGGCGTATTTGACCGTGACGCCTTCCTTCTTGAGCAGGTCCGCCATCTCGCGCACCGCGTGCTGGGCCTGGGCGACCGCCATGCCGTAGCCCGGGACGATGATCACCTGCTCGGCCTGCTTCATGAGGAAGGCCGCGTCTTCGGCCGAGCCGCGCTTCCAGGGCCGGTCGATCGCCGCGCCGGCGCCCGCCGCGACGCTGTCCCCGCCGAAGCCGCCGGCGATCACCGAGACGAAGCTGCGGTTCATCGCCCGGCACATGATGTAGCTGAGGATCGCGCCCGACGAGCCGACCAGGGCGCCGGTGATGATCATCGCGCTGTTCTGAAGCGTGAAGCCCATCGCCGCCGCCGCCCAGCCCGAATAGCTGTTCAGCATCGAGACGACGACCGGCATGTCCGCCCCGCCGATCGGTACGATGAGGAGGAAGCCGACCAGGAAGGCGAGCGCGGTCAGGCTCGCGAACACCCAAGGGCTCTGGTCCATGGTGAAATAGCCCACCAGGCCGACGATCGCGGCCATGATGCCGAGATTGATCACGTGCCGGAGCGGCAGCAGGATCGGTTTTCCCGACATGTTGCCGTTCAGCTTCAGGAACGCGATCACCGATCCGGAAAAGGTCACAGCGCCGATCGCGGCGCCGAGGCTCATCTCCACCCGACTGACCGGATGGATCAGCCCGTTGGTGGCGATGCCGAAGGCGTCGGGGTTCATATAGGCCGCCCCCGCCACGAGCACGGCGGCCAGGCCCACCAGCGAGTGGAAGGCGGCTACGAGCTGCGGCATCGCCGTCATCGCGATCCGCCGCGCCGTAACGACGCCTATGACGGCTCCGATCGCGATGGCGCCGCCGATCAGCATCAAACTGTCCCAGTCGACCGGGTCGTGCCACTGGAGCGGGAATTCCTCCGCCCGGCGTGGCATGTAGTGAATGAGCGTGGTCGCCAGCGCGATGGCCATGCCGAACATGCCGGCGCGATTGCCTCGCCGGCTGCTCTCGGGGCTCGACAGGCCTCTGAGCGCGACGATGAAGCAGATTCCGGACACGAGATAGGCGATCATCACCCAGGCGGGCGTGGCGTTGGCGCCGTGCATCAGCGGCGCTCCTTCTTCTTGTACATGGCGAGCATTCGCGCCGTCACCGCGAAGCCGCCGAATATGTTGATGCTGGCGAGGACGATGCCGGCGAGGCCGAGCCACTTGGCCCCCGGCACCCCCGCCCCCGCCGCCGCCGCGATCAGCGCGCCGACGATGATCACCGAGGAGATGGCGTTGGTTACCGACATCAGGGGCGTGTGCAGCGCCGGCGTGACCGACCAGACGACATAATAGCCCACGAAGCAGGCCAAAACGAAGATCGACAGGATCGAGACGAAGTCCATGTTTGATCTCACTCGTTCAGAAACGAAGGCAGGGGACCCGCGACGAACCGGCCGCCGCTCTCTCCCCTTATGTAGATACCCGGGTCAAGCCGCACGTCGATCGCGGCTTCCCGTCCGGTCACCGATTTGACCTCGACCTCCGCGTTGAGCGCGCCGATCGTGCGGCCGGCGCGCGGGAGGATCGCGTCCCAATATTCCCACTTTCCGCGGCCCGCTTTGTCCATCTTGACGCGGACCTGGACCTTTTCCGGCACCTTCTTCCCGCCGAGCTCGAAGGCGATCTTCATCGCGACCGGGAAGAGGTGCGGATCAGCCGCCTGGTAGGCGACCGGTTTTGCGAGCGCCGTCGCCCCGTCCAGGCTCCCGCTCGGGGTCGCGGCGCTGCCATATTTGTCGAATACGGTGAAGCTCGCGTCGAACCGGCCGTCGCCGTCCCGGTCGGTGAGGCACGGCCGCCGGTCGAGTATCGGAATGAATAACGTCCGGGCCTGGTTCTTCATCGAGCGGTCCTTGACGGTGCAATAGCCGGTCTTCCCCGCCGCATTGTAGACCAGGAAGAGAAAGCTCCCCCCGGCAACGATCACCTGATCGCCGGCCATGACGGGGTCCGTGAGCCGAACCAGCTTCACCGGGAGGAGACGCTGCTCCAGGAACGGCTCGCCCCAGACCGCCCTGGACGGCGGGGCCGCGACCGTCGGCTCCAGCTTCCACAACGTGAAGAGGCGCTCCGCGGCGGCCGGCGTTGCGGGCACGAGCGCCAAGCCCAAAGCCGCCAGCCACCGCGCTCTCACGACTGCCGCTGCTCCCCCCGATCTGAGCCCACCCGCCTTCACTATTGGGCCGACGCCTCGACCGTGACGACGGCCCGTTCGAAGCCGGTCAGCATCATCCCGGCCTCTCCGTCGCTGCACTGCGCGGCCCGTTCGACCTTGTCCTCTTTCACGTCGAACAGCGTGTTGCGCGACGACTGCTTGGACAGGCGCGCCCGGGCCTTTTCCAGGCGTGCCGACAGCGCTTCGAACCGGGCCCGGACGGCGGGACCGCCGCACATCTGGCCCTTGACCATGCCGCGGAAGGCAACGGCACGAAAATATTCAAACGCCTTGAACCGCCAGGGATCGAGGGCGACCGGGACCGGCGCCTTGACCGCGGGCGCCTCGGGAGCCGCTCCCGCCATGGCCAGGGCCGTCAGGATCGGGATCAAGTCCATTCGCTAACCTCGCCGCCCCATGCGCCCGGCACCTTGGCGTCCCAAAAGAGGCCTGTCGAGGGGCAAAGGCCTGGGCTAAGCGGCGGACATGCGACAGGCCTCCGCAACCCTCGAACGCCACACGCCCGGGCAAGGGCTGCACGAGATCACGGACGAGGTGCGGGCCTGGGCGGAGCGCCAGGACATCAGCCACGGCCTCCTCACCTTGTTCTGCCGCCACACCTCGGCCTCCCTCCTCATCCACGAAAATGCGGCGCCGGGCGCGCGCCGCGACACCGAAGCCTATTTCGCGCGCATCGCGCCCGAGGACGTTCGCTACGAGCATGACGACGAGGGCCCGGACGACATGCCGGCGCACCTGCGTACCGCGCTGACTCAAACCCACCTCGCCATTCCGCTCATCGGCGGCCGCCTCGCGCTAGGCACCTGGCAGGGCATCTACCTGTTCGAGCACCGCCGCCGACCCCACAAGCGCGAGATCGCGCTTCACCTGATCGGCGAGTGACGCGATGAGCCGCGAATCCGTCCGTGCCTGGCTCGCCGCTTATGCGCCGGACCTACGCACCATCGACGTCGAGGAAAGCACCGCGACCGTCGTCGAAGCCGCCGCCGCGCTCGGCGTCGAGCCCGCGCGCATCGCCAAGACGCTCGCCGTCCGCGCCGGCGGCGAACTGTTCCTCCTCGTCGTGCGCGGCGACGCCCGGCTCGACAATGCCAAGTGCAAGGCCGGCCTCGGTGCCCGCCCGCGCATGCTGGGTCCCGAGGAGACGCTGGCGCTGACCGGCCACCCCGTGGGCGGCGTCTGCCCGTTCGGCCTCGCCACGCCCTTGCCCGTCTATTGCGACGTCTCGCTGAAGGAATTCGACCTCGTCTATCCCGCCGCGGGCTCGCTCAACTCCTCGGTCGAGGTGACGCCCGAGCGCCTGTTCGA